>DASUSL010000128.1:0-40715 GCA_036375135.1 Thermoanaerobaculia bacterium
AGAGCGGACGTCGGCGGGGTGAAGCCGCGCCCCACATCAGCACACGTCTCGCGAGACGCGTGCTCACGTAGGACGGGCTTCAGCCTGTCCCGGTCTTGCGTCGAACGGACGGCTCACCGCTACCGGCATGCGTGAATTTTCCTCCGCCGCTTCAAATGGGAGCGAATGCAGCCCGCCGGTGCTTGCCTGATCGGGGCGAATCACAGCTTGGTCACGCGCTTCCCCGGCCGCCGCCCGCCCACCCTCCACCACCCCGTGTACCTCGCGAGGTCGTAGAGGCGGCCCGTTCCCTCCCCCATCACCAGCAGGCCGAAGCGGCCGACGTCGATGGCGGCGGCGAGGCCGGGCATCGTGCGGAGCGTGCGCCAGGCGTCGATCATCTCGTCGTAGAGGCGGATGTCGTCGAGGACGATCAGCGCGCCCGGCGCGAGGTGCGGCACGATGGCGCGCACGTAGCGCAGCGTCGCGGCGCCGTCGTGATGGCCATCGACGTAGGCGAGATCGATCGGCGCGGTGAGCGCGTCGGGCAGGCGCTCGTCGAACATCCCGTGCAGCACTTCGGCATCGAACGGCGCAAGAGTGTCGCGCGCCACCGGCGCCAGTTCCGGCGAGGCCTCGATGGTCACGACGCGGGGATGCGACGCCGCCGTGGCCATGTACGCGCCGGAGATGCCGACGCACGCCCCGAGCTCCAGCACGCGCCGCGCGGCCACCGCCT
The DNA here is from genome assembly GCA_036375135.1 of Thermoanaerobaculia bacterium. Lineage (GTDB taxonomy): Bacteria > Acidobacteriota > Thermoanaerobaculia > Gp7-AA8 > Gp7-AA8 > QHVT01. Next base: position 719 of record DASUSL010000128.1, read on the forward strand.
CCGCGCACAGATGGAGGAAGAGCCCCCACCGCCGCTGCACGCTGACGTTGTGCGCCAGCCACGGCCACGACAGCACGCGCGGATGCGAGGCGGACGTAGGCGGGAGCGTGTACGTCTCCGTGCGCATCGCGATGGCCGCACGCACCCGCTCGATGGCATCGGCCTGCTCCCGCGCGCGCGGCGGCTCGCGTCCGTCGAAGAGGTAGCGCAGCGGCGCGGCGAGCCGCGGCGGCAGTCCGTCGCGCAGCATGCGGGACAGCGCGCGGCGGCCGAGGGGCGCGGCGCAGCGGACGTAGGCGCGGGAGGCGAGACGGCGGACGTTCATCGGCGAGCCGCGCGGGCGTGCAACGCGTTCTCGATCGAGCGGCGCATGGTGTCGATCTGCGTCTCCCAGTCGTACTGCGCCGCGGCCGCGGCGCGGCGCTCCACGTCGGACGGCCGGCGCTCGGCCAGCGCTCCGCGCAGCGCGGCCGCGAGCTCCTCGGCATCGTGGGCGAACGTGATCACGCCCTCGTGCCTGCGCGCGAAGCGGCAGATCTCCGGGAGATGCGTGGCCACGACGGGGAGGCCCGCGGCGAGATACTCCTTCAGCTTGGCCGGCATGATGTGGGCGGTGTAGGCATTCTGGACGTACGGCAGGATGCCGACGTCGAAACGCACCATGTAGCGCATCACGTCCGCATGCGGCACGGGGGCGATGAAGTGCACGTTCGGCAGCGCGGTCAGCGCGGCGACGTCGGTCATGATCGGTCCGACGAAGACGAAGTGGAGGTCGGGCGCGCGGCGGGCGGTCTCGGCCACGAGCAGGAGGTCGATCTCGCGGCGAATGCTGCCGACGAAGCCGATCACCGGCCCGGTCAGCTCGTTCAGCAGCGCCGGCGACTCTCCCTGATGGCGCCGCGCGCGCTGAAAGTCGTGGAAGCGCACGCCGTGCGCGAGCAGTTCCGGACGCGCGCCCATGGCCTCGGCGAAGCTGCGCAGGGCGTCCGAGGTGCAGAAGACCACGTCCGCCTCGCGGAAGAGCGACTCCTCGTACGGACGCAGCGGCCGCGCGGCGGGCGAGCTCTCGGAGAGGCAGTCGACGGCGTAGTAGACGACCAGCGCCGGCGACAGCGCGGCGATGACGCGGCGCGCCAGCGGCGTCGGGAGAAACGTAATGACGATGAGTGAGCGTGCGTGTCCGTCACCGCGCCAGCGGCGGATCGCGCGCAGCATCGCGCGCGCGTTGACGCGGCACGCGAGGCGCGAGTACGGCAGCGGCACGAGCAGCGGCGAGTAGACGTCGACGCCGTGGTTGCGCACGCGCGTTTTCGCCCGCGCGCGCCACCAGTTGTGCAGCCGCGCGCGCAGACGCGAGAGGTCCTTCAGCGCCGGCGGACGCACGCCGGTGTTCTCGACGAAGAGCACGCGGTGTCCGGCCGCGGCGAACGCGGAGGCCACTTCCTGCGCCGCCTGCCAGTTGAAGTCCCAGTCGATGTTGGCCAGACAGAGGATGTCCACGTCACGCTCCATCGGACGTCCTCCTCTTCGCCACGACCGCGCGCATGCCGCCGCACAGCTCGATGCCGCGCGTCACGGCGACCACCGCGGCGTAGTACGGCAGCGCCAGAGCGCGCAGGCCGAGCTGCCGGCGGTGGCGCACGAGGCGGCTCCAGTCCGAGACGACGCGGCGCGCGGTGATCCCCGCCAGCGCAATGGGGCCGAAACGGCGGACGAGGCGCGTGCCGCGCAGCACGTGCGTGTCGTCGCAACGGTAGGCCGTGACCATGTCAACGCCGCGGTCGTAATGCTTGCTCACGAACCCGAAACCGGCCACGTCGAGCTCATGCCACACCACCGCGCGCGGCTCGAACAGCATCCGCGCGCCGGCGGCGCGCAACTGATGGTAGAGGAGAAAGCAGCCGCCGTTACGGCGGATGCGCGCATCGAGCGGATGGCGCAGGATCAGCTCGCGGCGGAAGGCGACGTTGTTCAGCATGATGCCGCTGGCGCTCCCCTGCTCGTCGAGGACGTTGCCGAAATCGGGCACGGAGAAGGTGCGCGCGACCAGCGAGTCGCCGCGGTAGCGCGTCTTGCCGCTGACCACGTCCGCGCCGGCGGCGAGCGGCGCCACGAGCGACGCCAGCCAGTCGTCGTCGGGGATGCAGTCGCCGTCGAGCAACGCCACGATCTCGCCGCGCGCCGCGGCGGCGCCTGCGTTCTTCTCGACGAAGTAGCTCGGCGCGGCGTCGCGCACCAGGCGCACGTGCGGAAAGCGGCGGCCCAGCTCGGCGATCGTCTCTTCGCCGACGCCGCCGTCGAGCACGAGCAGGATCTCGAAGTCGCGCGCGGTCTGCCGCTGCAGCCCCGCCATCGTCGGCGCCACGGCGTCGGCCAGCGGCCCGTGATCGTGGTCGTGCAGCAGCGTCACGGTCTCGACGACGACGGAGATCATGAGAAGAGGCGCCTCCCGCGGCTCACGAGCTGATGCAGCGCGAAGGAGGCGGTCCATCCCGGCGCACCGGTGCGCGACGCGGTGCGCCGCGCCAGCCGCAGCGGATGCTCGACGCTGCGCGCGCGCCCGCGCACGGCGGCCAGCGCGAGATGCCAGGAGAGATTGAAGAGGAGGCGGCGCAGCACGGCGCGCGTCTCGCGGCCGGTGGTGCGCTCCAGCTCGCGCGTGAAGAGCGCGATGCGCGACTCGAGCGAGCGTCCGAGGTCGGAGCTCATGCCGCCCGGGTGCATCGTGTACTCGGCGACGACGTCGTCGACGTAGTCGAGCTCGTACCGCAGCGCGACGCGGAACCAGGCCACGTAGTCGGCGGAGAGCTCGGGGTCGAAGTCGACCAGGCAGCGGCGGCGCGCGACGACCGTCACGGTGGGGATGAAGTTCCCCCACGCAAAGTGCGCCGCCACGCGGCCGCGGCGGGGTGCGGTGATGCCGAACATCGTGCGCCTCGTGCGTCCCGCCTCGGGCGTCACCACCACCGCGTCGCCGAAGACGAGTCCCACTTCTTCGCGATCGAAGAGCGGCACCTGCTTCTCGAGCTTCTGCGGCAGCCAGGCGTCATCGGAGTCGAGGAACGCGATCAGCTCGCCGCGCGCGTGACGCAGCGCGAGATTGCGCGCCGCGTACGCGCCGGCGTGCTGCTGTTCGAGCAGGACGATCTCCGAACCGAAGCGCGCCAGCACCTCCCGCGTGCCGTCCGTCGAGCCGTCGTCGACGACCAGCAGCTCGAGCGGACGGTACGTCTGCGCGAGCACGCTTTCGACGGCCCGGGCGATGGAGGAGGCACGGTTGTGGACGGGCAGGATGACCGAGACGAAGGGGGGCGCCATGCTGAACCGAGAAAGGGTATCAGGTCTCCAGCGACTTTCGGACCCTCTTCCACCGTTCCTCCCACTCCCCGCTGACGAGCTCCCATCGCATCTCGAATTCGTCGAGCGCGGCGCGGAAGGCGTCGAAGAGGTCTTCGCGGGCTTCGCCGCCGGCGTCGCGGGCGGGGTCGGGCTGCCAGGGGATGTCGGTGTCGAGGAGGAGGTAGAGATCGGCGCGGCGTTTCCGCGCTTCCTCTTCGATCCAGCGGGGGCAGGAGCCGTAGTAGTGGCGGGCGTAGACGACGGTGGAGAGGAGGTCCGTGTCGAGCACGATCAGGGTGCCGCGGGCCGCGTCTTCGTTCGCCATCTGGCCGCGGGCGACCGGTTCGACGTCGTGCGCGGTGAGCTCGCCGTGCGCCTCCGCGTACTCGCGTGCGTGCTCGCGGACCCACATCGCGCCGAGCTCGCGCTCCGCGCGCGCGGCGAGCGAGCTCTTGCCGGTGCATTCGGGACCGGTCAGGCAGATACGAGTGATTTTCGCCAATCGCGGTATCCGAGAAATGCCAGCACCCACAACGCGACGTAGAGCACGGCCGTCGGGTAGAGCTCGCGGAAGACGTACAGCGGCACGGAGACGGTGTTGACGAGAATCCAGAGAATCCAGTTCTCGATCCACTTGCGCGCGGTCATCCACTGCGCGACGAGGCTCCAGACGAAGAGCGAGGAGTCGACGTACGGGTTCGGGTTGTCGGTGTAGGAGAGCTGAAACGCGATCACGGCCGCGGAGCCGGCGACGCCCAGCACGATGCCCGCGAGCCACGCCCAGCGCGGCGTACGCGTCACCGGCAGCTCGGTCCTGCGCGCGCCGCCGTGCAGCCATTCGTACCAGCCGTAGAGCATCAGCGCGAAGCAGACCACCTGCAGCACGGACTCGGCGTACAGCTTCGCCTGGAAATACACCCACGTGTACATCACCAGCGCCACCAGTCCGGTCGGGTAATACCAGATGTTTTCTTTCGTCGCGAACCAGATGCTCACGACGGTGACGACGGCGGCGACGAGCTCGAAGACGCTCAAAATCCGAGATCCAGCAGCACCACCGCGTTGCGCGTGGCCTGCGGATAGTAGTACGCGGTCCCGGTCAGCTCCTCGCCCGCGTAATAGAGATAGCTGTAGCCGCTCGGGCGGATGCGATCGTGGTCGAAGACGTTGTTGACCTGGAGCGTCACGCGCGCCCACGGCGTCACCGAATACGACAACGTCGCGTCGGCGGTGAAATACGCGGGCGTGTCGAGCTCCGGATTGTTCGTGTTGTCGAGGTACGCGCGGCCGACGTAGCGGCCGATCATGCCGCCGCGGAAGCGGGCGTTGGGCGTGTAGTCGACCGCCTGGCTGAGGATCACGGAAGGCGTGAGCAGCGGCTCGACGTCGCGGTACGACGCGGGACGCGATCCGGTCCAGTTTCCCTCCGCGTCGTAGACGTCGATGAACTGCGTCCAGTCGCGGATGCGGTTGCGGCTCAGGTTCGCGATGCTGCGCAGACGGATGGCGTTCGAGGCCTGCCATGCGGCGTCGAGCTCCACGCCGCGGCGGAAGCTGCGGTCGACGTTCTTGCGCAGCGTGAGGCCGATCTCCGACTGCTCGCCGGTCGCGGCGATCTCGTTGCGGAACTCCATCGCGTAGAGGTTCGCGCTCAGCTCCAGGCGCGGCGTGCGGTAGTCCCAGCCGGCCTCGACGTCGACCACGCGCTCCGGCCGCACGGCGTGCGGGTCGAGCGGGACGGGCGGGTTGTCTTCGCCGAGGAACATGTCGTTGCGCGCGGGCTCGCGCGTCGTGGTTCCGGCGGACGCATAGAACGAGGAGCGTGCGTTCAGCGCGTAGCGCGCGCCGAGCTTCGGATTGAAGAAGGTCCAGTCGATCGACTCGATGTCGACGCTGCCGTGATAGTCGAACGTGGCGTGGCGCACCTGCGCGTCGCCGTACAGCAGCCACTGGCCGGTCGTGTAGGAGACTTTGGCGAAGGCGTTGGCCTCCCCTTTCACGCCGTAGTTCGCATAGTCGCGATGTGGGGCGGGCTTCAGCCCGCCGTCATCAGCGGGCTGAAGCCCCTGAGCGCGCTGAAGCCCCTGAGCGGGCTGAAGCCCACTCCACATGCCTAGGTTGTCGCGGGTGTGGTCGCGCTTGAAGCGGTTGACGTGCAGGCCGGTGTTGAGCGTGAAGCCGCCGCGCGTTTTCGAGTACGTGCCGATGGCGCCGAGGAGCATGCCGTCGAGGCCGTACTCGCGCAGCTCGTTCGCGCTGGAGAAGAGCCGGAACCAGCCGTAGCCGCGCTGGTAGTAGACGGACGCGGTCATGTCGGCGTCGCCGCCGAGCGGGCGGATGTACTGCACCTGGCCGAGGTCGTAGCCGAAGCGGTCCTTCTCCTCGGCGCGCAATGGATTGAAGCGCGGGTTCGTCTCCAGCGTCTCGGCGTCCGTGGCGTAGTACGACGCCTGCTGCTGCATGTGGCCGGAGAAGCCGGTCACTTTGAGCAGCGCATTGCCGATGGTCTTCGAGCCGCTGAGGAAGACGTTGCGCTGGTGCACGCCGGAGTTGTCGCGGAAGCCTTCGTTCTCGAGATACGAGACGCGCGCGTAGAGCGCGAGTCCCGAGGGAAGCGCGCCGGAGTGATAGCCCGCGGAGACCTGGCGTCCGCCGAACGAGCCCGCGCCGAGAGTGACGTCGACGCGCTGCTCCTGACCGAGGTCGATGGACTGCATGTTCACCGAGCCGCCGAACGACGGCGTGCCGACGGTGGACGTGCCGACGCCGCGCTGGATCTGCACGCTCTCCAGCGATCGCGCGAGATCCGGAAAGTCCGCAAAGTAGGTCCCCATGTCCTCGGAATCGGCGAGCGGGACGCCGTCGAGGGTGAAGTTGATGCGCGACGGGCTCACGCCGCGCAGCGAGATGTACGAGTAGCCGGTGCCGCCCGCGCCCGACTCCGAGAAGGCGGTGACCGCGGGGGCGTCGCGCAGCAGCAGCGGGACGTCCTGCCCGTAGTAGCGCTTCTCGATCTCTTCGCGCGGCAGGTCGCTCTTCGTGACCGGCGTCTCCGCCTCGGCGCGGATGCCGGAGACGGTGATGGTCTCGGCGAACGCGGGATCGAGCGTGACGTCGATCCGGTCGCCGGGCTTCGCCTTCAGCTCCTCGGAGTCGAAGCCGGGATGCGTGACGCGCAGCTGATAGGTGCCGTCGCCGAGGTCGAGCGAGAAGGCGCCGGCGGCGTCGGTGGTGACGCTGCGGACGTTGGCGACGGAGACGGTGGCGCCGTTGACGGGAACGCCGGAAGAGTCTTTGACGGTGCCGCTGAGTGTCGCGGCGAGTACGACCAGGAATGAGAGGTTCATCTTGCCTTCCCTACGCCGGTATGAGCCGGATCAGGTTCCGCGGGTTTGATCTCAGGCCGTGTGGCCACCCCGAGGCTGTGCGAGAGTCTATCAGGTGTGAGGGAGCGCTGGCGTCCCGCCGGCTGTCGTGGCGGCGTCCCGCGCCGCCACCCCGGGCGGGCGGCGAGGACGCCGCCCGGGCAGCCGCCGGGACGGCGGCGGTCCGCGTCGATCCCGTTATTTCAACGCGAGCTTCACGTTTGCGCCCGGTGACACGTCGTTCTGCGTGGCGGCCGGGTCGGTGGGAGGTTTGGTGGCGGCGTCGCCGTCGCTGTCGAGGCGCGCTTCGAGCCGGAACTTCGCCGGCAGCGGCTGCCCCATCATCGAGTCGGCGGAGCTGAGGGTGAAGGTCACGGGGAACGTGACGTTCTGCAGGCGCTTGACCGCGACCGGAGGCCCGCCCGCGGGATTGCGGGCCATGACGTAGAGAACGCCGGTCTTCGAGCGCGCGGCGGGATCGAGCTCCAGCGTGACGTTGACCGCGGGACCGGAGACGGGTCCGGCGACGTTCGTGGGCGTCGCGGGAGGCGCGCCGTCGATGGGCGGGTGATTCGCCGGGAGCTGGCCGGAGGCGGTGTCGACGGGCGGCGCCGCGGCGGCGAGCTTCATCTGACGCAGCACGTCATCGAGTCTGGCCTTGTCACTCGGCGACTGTTTCGCGGCCTCGGCGATCATCGCTTCGGCCTCTTTCATCTCGTTCCGCTGCGCGGCCATCCACGCCAGTCCGACCCAGCTGTCGAGATTCTTCGGGTCGCTCTTCGCGGCGCGCTGCAGCATCCCCTTCGCCTCTTCGCCTTCGCCCATGGCCATGCGCACGAGCGCGGCGTAGGTCAGCGCACGGCTGTCTTCCGGCTTGCGGTCGAGGACGAACTTGGTCTGCTCGAAGACGGCCATCAGGTTCTCGCGCTCGAGGTACGCCTGCGCGAGATCGTTGCGGAGCTGGAGGTTTTCGGGATCGCGCTGCACCATCGCCAGGAGCTGCTGGAGCGCGGGATCGGGCTGCTGCGCCGCCTGCTGTTGCTGCTGCTCGCCGGGGAGGTTGCCGGTGACGCTGCCCCCTTCCTGCCGCGGCGTGGCGGCCTGCATGACGAAGTAGAACAGCGCGGCCAGCGCGGCGAAGGAACCGGCGCCCCAGAGGAAGCCCTTGGTGGCGGGGTTCATGGAGGAGGATGTGGGGTGGGCTTCAGCCCGCCCTTCCACGGGGGGACGGGCTGAAGCCCGTCCTGCGTCGGGACGGGCTGAAGCCCGTCCTGCGTCCAGCTTCCGCAGGACCTCCGCGGTTTCGGTCTCGAGGCGTGCGCGTTCGTCGGGGGTGGTGGCGGGATCGCGCAACTGCGCGATCAGCGCGTCGCGCTTCGCCTCGAGGTCCTTGCGGGCCAGCTCCGACTCGTCGCCGAGCGTGCGCGTCTTGCGCTTGTTGAAGAAGAAGATGAAGAGGGCGCCGAGGGCGAGGCCGGCGCCGAGGATGGCGAGTGCGCTCGTCCAGTCGGTCGGTTCGTTCATGGTTTCTCTCCGCTGACGAGGTCGCGGACACGCGCCAGATACGGGTCGTCAGCGGTCGTTGCCGGTTGCTGGTTGCTGGTCGCGGTGGGGGCCTTCTGGAGTTTCTTGAGCTTGAAGAAGACGACGACGAGGCCGAGGATGAGTGCGGCCAGCGGGAGCAGCCACACCACCGGCGTCTTCGGCTTGAGCAGGACGTACTGGCCGTAGCTCTTTTCGAAATAGTCGAGGATCTGTTCCTCGGTGTAGCCGCGCGCGAGGAGCTCGCGCACCTGCTTCTTCATGTTCACGGCCATCTCGGCCGGCGAGTCGGCGACGGACATCCCCTGGCACACGGGGCAGCGCAGCAGCGTGCCCACTTCGTTGGTGCGCTGGAAGAGCGCATCGCCGGCGAGTGGCTGTCCCTTCGGCGGGCCGACGAACTGCTGTGCGTCGGGGACCTGCAGCTGCAGCAGCAGCACGAATGCGAGGATGGTCATTGCCGCATCACTTTCCGGAGATTTTCCTGGAGGATGTCGCCCGACATCGGGCCGTTGTACTTGGCCACGATGACGCCGTCGGCGTCGATGAAGTACGTCTCCGGCACGCCGCCGACGCCGTACGCGATGGCGGTCTTCCCCGCCTCGTCGACGACGGTCGGATACCCCTCGCCGCGCTGCTGGAGGAAGCTCAGGATCTTCTCTTCCTTGTCCTGGAAGACGACGCCGAGGAACTGCACGTTGGGCTGGAGCATGCGCGCGTTGGCCACGAGCACGGGATGCTCTTCCCAGCAGGGGCCGCACCACGTCGCCCAGAAGTTGACGACCAGCGGCTTGCCGCGGAACCGCGAGACGTCGATTGTGTTGGAGGTGCCGACCTGGCGCAGCGCGAACTGGGGCGCCGGCTTGCCGATCAGCGGCGAGCGGATCTCCGACGGGTCCCGCGAGAAGCCCATGGCCAGGATGCCGACCAGGACCGCGGCGATGAGGATGCCGACGAGAAGGACGGTGCGGTTCATGCGGTCTCCGCGCTCACGGGTAACGGCGCCTCACTCGCGGCGACGGCGCGGCGGCGCATGGCCGGAATCAATCCGAACAGCGCGCCGACGGCCATGGCGATGACGGAGAGCCAGATCCAGACGATCATCGGCGCGATGAAGACCGTGATGCTGGCCGTCTCCGCGGCAGCGTCGACGTTGCTCAATGAGATGTAGAAGTCGCGCGCGGCGGTGGTGTGCACGTCGGGCGAGCCGATCGGCTCGCGCATGCTCTGGTACTGGTTCATGTTCGGCTCGAGCCGCGCGACCTGCTTCCCGTTCTGCGTCACGTTGAAGACGCCGACGGTGGAGAAGCGGTGCGGCTCCTGCCGCTGCTCGACGCCGACGAACGTGACGTCGTAGCCGCCGGCCTGCTGCGTCTGCCCTTTCGTGAAGTGCAGCTCGAGCTGCTGGCGGTTCGAGCTGCTGACGGCGATGGCGATGATGGCCAGCACCATCGCGGCATGCACGATGTACGACGCGAAGCGGCGGCGCCCGCGGCGCAACTGGCCGTCGACGAGCGCGGTGCCGAGCGAGTCGCCGTTGCGCATGCGCTGGACCATCGGGATGAACATCTGTCCGACGGTGACGTACGCGGCGTAGCCGCCGAAGGCGAGCGTGAGCAGCGTCCACGGCGAGCGCACGCCGAGGGCGTAGCCGAGCGCCGTGAAGACCGCCGCGCCGATGACCGGCGGGATGAGCGCCTTCTTGATCTGCTGCGCGGTCGCGCGTCCCCACGGCAGCGCCGGACCGACGCCGAGGAGGAAGAGCAGCAGCGCGCCGAGCGGCACGGTCATGGAGTCGAAGTACGGACGCCCGACCGACATCTGCTTCCCTTTGACCGCCTCGACGACGAGCGGGAAGACGGTGCCGATCAGCACCGTGAAGGTGAGCAGCACGAAGATCAGGTTGTTCAGGAGGAACATCGCCTCGCGGCTGGCCGCGCCTTCGATGCGTCCTTCCGATTCGAGCTTGTCGATCCGCAACGCGAGCAGCGCGACGGTGAACAGCAGCGCGACGGCGAGGAAGCCGAGGATGGTCGGGCCGATCGCGCTCTGCGTGAACGAGTGCACGGAGTTGAACACGCCCGAGCGCGTCATGAACGTGCCGAGGATGACCAGCAGGAACGTGGCCTGGATGAGGGTGATCGTCCACCCTTTGAGGATGCCGCGGCGCTCGACGACCATGATCGAGTGCAGCGCGGCGGTGGCGGTGAGCCACGGCAGCAGCGACGCGTTCTCGACCGGATCCCATGCCCAGTAACCGCCCCAGCCCAGAACTTCGTACGCCCACCAGCCGCCGAGCATGATGGCCAGCGACTGGAAGATCCACGGCAGCATCAGCGACTCGCGCAGAGGCTTGAGCACGTTGTGCCCGAGGCGCCCTTTCAGCAGTGCCGCGCAGGCGAAGCCGAACGGGATCACGAAGCCGACGTACCCGAGATAGAGGAACGGCGGGTGGATCGCCATCAGGATGTGGTTCTGGAGGAGTGCATTCGGTCCCGGTCCGTCGAGCGGCGGATTGAGGACGGTGTGGAACGGATTGGCCGGGCCGGCAATGAGGAAGCTGAAGAACGCGGCGCAGGCGAGCCAGACGCCGATGGCGTCGGGCTGGTATTCGGCGTAGCGGCCGCGCGTGAGGAACGTGGCGATGGCGATGTACGCGCCCATCACGAAGCCCCAGAAGAGGATCGATCCTTCCAGCGACGACCAGAGGCTGACCACCGTCACCCAGGTCGGCACGGCCCGCGAGCCGACCTGCGCCACGTAGCTGACCGAGAAGTCGTGGATGAGCAGCGCGTAGACCATCACCAGCGTCGCGCCGATGATCAGCGCGGAGTAGAGGTAGGCGAAGCGGCGCGCCCATTTGAGACCGTCGACCGAGCGGGTGCGTCCCGCGGCGAAGCCGAGGATCGCCCCCGCGGCCGCGGCCAGGAGCGAGGCGAGAATGAGGATGCGTCCGAGCTGGGCAAGCATTGCGTGGTTCCTATTCGGCCGCGTCGGCCGACTCGATCATTTTGCGGAGCTGCTTCTGGTCGACCGGGTGCGCGGCGTCAGGAGCCTTGTACTCGTTGTTGTGCGACACCATCAGGCGCGTGGACTGGAAGTGGCCGTTGCCCGCGCCGCGGACCATGGTCCCTTCCACCACCACGCCGATGTTCTCGCGGAACATCTGCGGCGGCACGGTGGAGGTCTTGACCGGCACGCGCGCCCTGCCGTCGTGCACGACGAACTCGACGTTCGAGCCGCTGTGCTTGACGATCGTTCCGGGGGCCACCATGCCGCCGAGGCGGATCGTGGCGCCGTAGGCCTTCCCGCCGTTCGACACGAGGTCGCTCGGCGTCCAGTAGTAGACGAGGTTCTCGTTGATGCCGCTGGCGGCGATCACGGTGAAGGCGATGCCTGCCACCACGAACGCACCGAGCATGAACAGACGCGTTTTCCGGCGGACTTTGTCGCTCTCAGTCATGTTTGTTCAGCTCCTTGAGGCGGGTGATCAGCGATACACCGTAAACGAGGAACGCCACGCCGGTGATCGTGTACGCGGCGATGACGAACTCCCACCCTCCCTGCACGATTCCGTTCATGCGAGCTCTCCTGCTTCTTCGTAGGTGTGAGGAATGGCCGTCTCCTGCTGCAGTTTCAGCGCGGCCAGGCGCGTGCGCAGCCAGATGAAGCCGATCATGACGAACAGCACGCCGAATGCGTTGACGCGCAGCGGAATGTGGAAGGCGGAGGAGACGGTGTCGGGCGTCGACTGCGTCTGGTGCAGCGAGTTCCACCACTTGACCGAGTAGTAGACGATCGGCAGGTCGACCGAGGCGATGATCGTGGCCACGGCGGACCAGATGGCGCGGCGCACCGGATCGTCGACGAAGCTGCGCAGCGCCATGATGCCGAGCGAGGCCACCAGCAGCACGGCCACCGAGGTCAGGCGCGGATCCCAGTCCCACCAGACGCCCCACGTCGGCTTGGCCCAGATCGCTCCCTGGCAGCAGAGCAGGAAGGCCAGCAGGACGCCCACTTCGATGCCCGCCTCCATGCGCGAGTCCCACTTCATGTTGCTGGTGAAGAGGAAGGCGATGGCGCACGCGAACGCCCAGATGATGGCCAGCATCCAGCTCCAGGCCGTGGGGACGTGCACGTACATGATGCGCTGCACTTCGCCCATGTACTTTTCGGCCGGGGCGATGGCCAGCCCCCAGTACGAGCCGAAGAGCAGCAGTGCCGCGCCGACTGCGAGAAAAATGTATGGAGTCTTGGTCTTCATCATTCCTCCACCACACGGCCGAAGAGTAAACCGCAGAGTGACCAGTAAATGAGATCGAATGCGGCCAGCAGGACGATCCACGCCTGGGACTGCCCCATGGGGTCTCCCAGAATGACGAGTGAAGTCGCCTTGACGGACGCGAGCAATACCGGAACGATCAGAGGGAACAACAGCAGGGGGAGGAGCATCTGTTTCGCCTTCACCTGCGAAGTCATCCCGGCGTAGAGAGTTCCCGGCGCGGAGAGGCCGGCCGTGCCGAGAAGAATGACCACGAGCAGCTTCAGCAGTTCGAGCGTGCCGGCGTCGTAGAGGATGACCATGACCGGCACGAGCGCGCAGCCGAGGAGCGTGAGCTGCAGCCAGTTCGCGATGGCCTTGCCGTAGTAGAGCGCGCGGGCGTCGCTCGGCAGGAGGAGCAGGCCCTCGAGGGCGCGGTTCTCCATCTCGCTGTGGAACGACTCGGCCAGGGTGAGCGTGGAGGAAAGCAGCAGCCCCAGCCAGAGAAACCCGGCGGAGTAGGTGCGCAGCATCTCCGCGCTCGGGCCGATGGCGAAGCTGAAGAGGAGCAGCGCGGTGGCGCCGAATACGAACACGGCCATCATCTGCCCGCGCGTGCGCCACTGGAGGAGGAACTCTTTGCGGAGGGCGGCCGCTAGCATGTGACGGCCTCCTCGTCCTCGAGGACCGCCGGCTGCCCGCCGCCCGGGGTGGCGGCGCGGGACGCCGCCACGGCAGCCGCCGGGACGGCGGCGCTCCGCAGGACTTTCCCTGCTTCCAGCACGATTTCGAAATCCGCGTACGTCCGGCTGCGCTCCACCTGGTGCGTGGCCATCATGATGGTCGTCCCGCGGCGCTTGAGCTCGAGGATCACTTCGTCGACGAGGTCGAATCCGGGAGGATCGAGCGCGCCGTACGGCTCATCGAGCAAGACGACCCTGGGCTCCTGCAGCAGGATTCGTCCGAAGGACAGCCGCTTGCGCATCCCGGCGGAGAACGTGCTCACGACGTCATCCGCACGCGAGGCCAGCCCCACCTGCTCCAGCACGCCGAGGACCCTGCTGCGCCCGATGCGCAGATGGTCGGCCACGACGTGCAGGTTCTCGCGCGCGCTGAGCGAGTCATAGAGGTAGTTCGCGTGCGCGAGCAGCGCGGTCATGCGGCGCACGTCCTCGCGGTCGCGCACCACGTCGAAGCCGCCGATCCTCGCCGACCCGCGATCGGGACGGATGGCCGTCGCCAGGACGCGGAAGAGCGTCGACTTCCCCGCTCCGTTCCGGCCCGCCACCATCACCACCGAGGCGGGGGGGACTTGAAACGAAACGTCTGCGAGCGCCCACCGCCGGCCATAGCGGCGGGCCACCTGCTCGACGTCGATTGCGACTTCCTTCATGGCAGAGCGAGTGTGTGGTGGTGAGACGATTTACGCAAGCTGGTGACCGCACAACGTCCTGTGACCATCGTCACCTTATGATGCGCGCATGCGGAAGCTGCTTCCCCTGATGCTCGTCCTCGCCGCCTGCGCGACCCCCGCTCCCCCGCCCGCACCCGTCGCCGCCCCCACGCCCGCGCGCGAAGGTCCGTACGGCCTGACCGTCGAAGAAGAGGCGACGATCCTCGCTTTCGAGGACCGCCGCCAGCACGACCCGGACGTGGTCAACGCGTGGGTGCGCCACGAGAACTCGCTGCACCGCCTGCGCATCGCCCTGGCCCTCGGGCGCATCGGCGCGATCACGAAGACGGGCGTCGCCGAGCTGGCCACGCTCGCCGCCGATCCCGACCGCCGCGTCCGTGAGACCGCCGCCTTCGCCCTCGGCGAGATCGGCGACGGCGCGGAGACGCTCTTCAAGCTGGCCGCCGATCCCGACGCCGCCGTCGCCGCGGAAGCCGTCGAGGCGCTCTCGAAGCTCTCCGCGAACAAGGCACTCATCCCCCGCTACGTGGCCATCGCCGACACCGCGAACACCGAAGGGGTGAAGGCGCGCGCCGTGCGCTTCCTCTTCCGCTGGGACGACGACACCGCGAGCGAGGCCGCCCGCCGCGCCCTCGGCTCGACGTCGTCGGCCGTGCGTCAGGAAGGGGCGTACGCCCTCGCCCGCCGCGCCTACGCTCCCGCGCGGCCCGAGCTCGAGCTGCTGATGACGGACGCGAACACCCTCACCCGCGCCTACGCCGCCACGGCCCTCGGCCGCATCGGCGAGTCCGTTTCGTTCCCCGCGCTCGTCACCGCCCTCGGCGACGTGCATCCGTGGGTGCGCACCAACGCCGCCATCGCCGCCGGCCGCATCGCCACGAAGGACCGCTCGGTGCTCGACCCGAACGACCTGCCGCGCGTCTTCGCCACGTTCGACGATGCCGACGCCGGCGTGCGCGCGTCGATGATCGACACGCTCGGCTTCTACGCCGCGATGAACGAGACCGCGCGCGTCCGCCTCCTGGAACGGCTCCGCAACGGCTCGATGTGGGAGCGCGAGCTCGCCGCCGGCGCGATCGCGAAACACCTGCCCTGGGACGTGGCCTCGCGCGAGCTGACGACGCTCACGCCGTGGCAGATCGTGCGCGTGCTCGAGGCGACGACCACGATGCCGCAGGGCGCGGAGCTCCGCCGCCGCTACGCCATCCATCCCGACCCGCTCGTGCGCGCGAACGCGCTCGCGAACATCCCCGAGAATCAGGCCGACGCGGAGGTGGACCTCATTCGCACGGCGATGAACGATTCGGACGTGATCGTCCGCGCCACCGCGTACGACCGCATCGGCTTCACGCGCGAGCTGCCGCTCGTCGAGCTGCTCGCCGCCGAACAGCGCGAGCGGACGTCGCCGATGAACGACGCGCGCCTGGCGGCGATCGCCGTCATCAACAAGGCGCCGACGTCGCCCGACCGCGTGGCGCTGCTGCAGCAGCTCGTGAGCGACGCGGACCCGGTCGTCCGCCGCGTGGCCGCGGAGCTGCGGAGGACAGGCAATCCTGCCTGTCCCGACGGGCAGGATTGCCCGTCCTCCACCTACTGGCCGCTGGCCGTGCAGCGCACGCCCGCCGAGTACGCGGAGATCGTGCAGTGGTCGCGGCAGCCGCACACCGCCACCATCCACATGACCCGCGGGAAGATCGAGCTCGCGCTGCTGTCGCAGGAGGCGCCGATGACGGCGTGGAACTTCGCGCAGCTCGCGCGGCGGAAGTACTTCGACAACACGTCGTTCATGCGCGTCGTGCCGAACTTCGTCATCCAGGGCGGCGATCCGCGCAACGACATGAACGGCGGCCCCGGCTACTCGATCCGCGACGAGATCAACCTGCAGAAGTACACGCGCGGTGCGGTGGGGATGGCGCTCTCCGGCCCCGACACGGGCGGCTCGCAGTTCTTCATCACGCATTCGGCGCAGCCGCACCTCGACGGCGGCTACACGATCTTCGGCCGCGTCTACGACGGCATGACCGGCGTCGTCGACCAGACCGAGCGCGGCGACCGCGTGCTGACCATCACCATCGACGAGCATCCGCCCGTGGCCGACATCAGCATCCCGAACGTCTCGCTGCCGCTGCAGATCGGGACGCTGTCCGAGGAACGGCTGCTGTCGATCGTTCCCGACTACGCGCAGCGCCGCAGCGAATACACGCCCGACATCACCGTGCTGGAGATGATGAAGTCGTACGTGCGCGCCGGCGACCGCATGGAGGTGTACATGGGCACGTGGTGCGTCGACAGCCAGCGCGAGGTGCCGAAGTTCCTGCGCATCCGCGACGACCTCCGCTCGCAGTTCGGCGTGGAGCTGCCCGCGACCTTCGTGGCCGTCGACCGCTCGAAGCAGAAACCGGAGGCGCTCATCGCCGGCAAGAACGTGGAGAAGGTGGCCACGTTCATCTACTACCGCGGCGACGCGGAGCTGGGACGCATCGTGGAGAAGACGCAGTCGCCGCTCTTCGAGGACGACCTGCTGTCCATCGTGGCCAGGCAATGAGCGTTCTGATCGGCCGCCTGTTGCAGCTCTCGGGCATGATCATCCTGCCGATCGGACTGATGATCGGTCTCAGCGGCGGCGACATCCGCACGGAAGTGAAGCTGCTCGCCCTCGGAGGGTTTCTGTTCGTCCTCGGGTGGATCCTCGCGCGCGAGAAGGGGTCGTGAAGTGAAGTACACGGTCGTCCTGACCGCGGAGTTTCCGCCGGTCGCACGCGATCTCCTCGCGCCGCACTTCGACGTGATCGAGCATCCGACGGAGCACGACCGCACCGAGGACGACCTGATCACGCTGCTGGCCGAGGCGGATGCGGCGATCGTGCTGCTGCAGGACCCGATCACGCGCCGCGTGCTGGAGGCGAACCCGAACCTGCGCTGCGTCTCGAACTTTGCCGTCGGCTACAACAATATCGACGTCGAGGCCGCGCGCGAGCTCGGTGTCGTCGTCACAAACACGCCCGGGGTGCTCACCGAGGCCACCGCGGATCTCACGATGGCGCTGATCCTCGCGGTGACGCGCCGCATCGTCGAAGGCGACGCGGAGATGCGCACTCACCGCCGCTGCGAATGGGAGCCGTTGAAGTTGCTGGGCGCCTCGCTGCAGGGCAAACGCCTCGGCATCATCGGCATGGGCCGCATCGGCACCGCCGTCGCGACGCGAGCCCGCGCCTTCGGCCTGGACGTCCTCGGGGTCCGGAACGGTGAGCCGCTCGATGAGCTGCTCGCGACCTCGGACATCATTTCGCTGCACGCCCCTCTGTCGCGAGAAACGCACCACCTGCTCGACGCTCGCGCCTTCGCGCGCATGAAACGCGGCGCGTACGTGATCAACACCGCGCGCGGCGCCCTGATCGACGAAGCCGCGTTGTGCGATGCATTGGAAAGCGGCCACCTCCGCGGCGCCGCCCTCGACGTCTACGAGCACGAGCCCGAGGTGAACCCACGCCTCCTCGCGCTGAACAACGTCGTCCTCGCCCCCCACATCGGCTCCGCCACCGAGGAAGCCCGCCACGCCATGGCCCGCATCGCCGCCACGAACGTGCTCTTGTTTTTACGAGGGCAGGCGCCGTTACACCGGGTCGTGTAGGAGCGCCGCCGTCCCGGCGGCTGCCGTGGCGGCGTCCCGCCGCCACGCCGCGGAGCGCAGGCGGGACGCCTGCGCGGCAGCCGGCGCGGACGCCGGCGCTCCGCTGGCCTCCCCTTGGCAGGCGCCGTTGCACCGGGTCGTGTAGGAGCGCCGCCGTCCCGGCGGCTGCCGTGGCGGCGTCCCGCCGCCACGCCGCGCGGCGCAGGCGGGACGCCTGCGCGGCAGCCGGCGCGGACGCCGGCGGTCCGCTGGCTGATCACGGGGGGTCGCGCCAGGCAGTCCGCTCGTTTACGCGAGCCGCAGCCGCCACTTTCCGTAGTGGCGCAAGTCGCGATCGTGCGTCACGAGCGGAACTTCGTGATCGATACAGCTCTGCGCATGCTACCCGTGTCGGGACCAGGACCATCGTTGCGGTATGCTGTATCCGCATATGCGGCGGGCCCTCCTTCTCTTTTTCCTCCTCTCCCTTCCCGCAGCCGCGCAGCGGCGGGGTGGCGCGTGCGCGTTCGGGATCGATGCGCCGCGGGTGTATGCGGCGTTGTCGTATTCGCGGCTGTTCGTCGCTGACTTTGACGGGGATGGGCGGGCCGATGTGGGGGCGGCGGGGACGGCGAAATTCGAGATTCGTAAGAGCCTGGGCGGCGGCGCGCTGTCGGAGCCGTACAGCGTCGCGCTGCGGGTGATCGACGTCGGCGATCTGGCGGGGGATGCGCTGCCGGACCTGCTGCTGCACGGGTGCTCCATTGCGGAGAATCGCGGCGACGGGACGTTCGCGGCGCCGCGGGCGGTCGCGGGTGCGAGCGGCAGGCATCTCATCGGGGACTTCACGGGCGGCGGGAAGGAGGACTTGCTGTTCCTTTCGACCGTCGGGAACACGCTCACGCTGCATGGGCGCGAGCCGCAGTTCCTGCCGGAGCCGGTGCAGGCGATGGCTTTAGCGAACGTGAACGGCGACGCGATCCAGGATCTGTTCCTGCTCAATGCCGGCGGCCGCACGGTCTCGGTCTGGCGCGGCACCGCGAGCGGCACCTTCGAGTACGTGGAGGTGTTCGTGACGGACGGCCTGGCCACGCGCGTCGTCGCGGCGGACCTCGACGGCGACGGGAAAACCGAGGCCATCGCCGTGATGGAGGATCACCTCGAGGTCCTGGGACGCGGACATCGAGTCGCGCGAACGCCGCAGTGGAGCACGGGCGTCGAGGCACACGACTTCGACGGCAACGGCACCGCCGATCTGATCGTCGACGGCGTCATCTTCGTCAGTGAGGGAGGCCTCCTGCGCCCGGCCACTCCGGTCATCAACACGTCTTTGTGGGCACCGATCACCGCCGGCGACTTCACCGGCGACGGCGCCGCGGAGCTGGTCGTCCCCACCGGCTCGGGCTACGCGATCGTGCCACCGTTCGCGCGCGCGCCGCTGCCGCTGCCCGAGAACGTGCAGGGCTCCGGACACGTCATCGCCGACGTCAACGGCGACGCGCTGGACGACTTCGTCTTCAGCCGCGACCGCGCCGTGCACGTGGCGATGAACGACGGAGGGGGCGGCTTCACGCTGGAGACGCTGCCCGCGCAGTACCGGGTCCCGATCTTCGGCACCGCGCAGAACGAGATCGCGGTCATCGAGGGCAACGACTACCCGCGCAAGGTCGACGTCTTCGGTCGCGTGAACGGCGTGTGGCAACGGATGCGAACCGTCGTCGACGCACCCGAGGCAGTGTCCGCGCGCACGGCCGACCTCGACGGCGACGGCGTGACGGAAACGATCGTCATCGAGAACACGATCCTCTCCGGCCCCATCCCGCGATTCGACGACTATCGCCTGAAGGTCTTCTCCGGCAGCACCGGCGCGCTGCTGCTCGAGCGCGACGACTGGTCCTACAAGGTCGAGGTCGAGACCGCCGACCTGAATGCCGACGGCGTGGCGGACCTCGTCATCGTAGATGGAGGAAAACCGCCGACCGCGATGCGCCCGTGGGCGGTTCGCGACGGCCTGGTGCAGGTCCTTCATGGCGTCACCGGCGGCGGCCTGGGAGTGCCCGTGACCGTGGCGGTCAAAGTGTTGCCGCGCGCTCCGCGCACCGGCGACTTCAACGGCGACGGCCGCCGCGACCTCGCCTACCTCGACGACTGGGCGCTCGTCGCGCACTACGGCACCGCGGGCGGATTCACGGCCCCGCAGCCCGTGACCATGGTGGGACCGTATGCGTCGCTGCTCGACGCCTACGACCTGAACGGCGACGGCATGACCGACCTCATGGCCACGGGGTCGGCGGAGCTCACGCTCGCCGTGGGCTCGAAAGAAGGCCTCGTCGACGCCGGCCTGTTCTACCGCTCGCTCGGCGTCCCGATGCGCCTGCGCGCGAACGGGCCGCCGTCGCGTGTCCTCCTCGACGGCACCGTGGCCGAGGTCGACAGCGACTGCCGTCCGACACACCGGCGCGCTGTGCGACACTGACGCGCGTGCGCCTCGACCGCAACGATGCCGTGCTCGTCGTCATCGACGTGCAGGAGCGGCTCATGCCCGTCATCCACGACCGTTTCGAGGTCGAGCAGAACCTGGAGCGGCTCATCCGCGGCGCGCAACTCCTCGGCGTGCCGGTCCTCGTCACCGAGCAGTACGTGCAGGGACTCGGGCCGACGGTCGAGCCGTTGCGGCAGGCGCTCGGCGACGGCTACCGTCCCATCGAGAAGCAGTGCTTCTCCGCGCTGGGATGCGCGCCGTTCGCGGCGCAGCTCGGCGCGCTCGACCGGCGGCAGGTGCTGCTGGCGGGAGTGGAGACGCACGTGTGCGTCTACCAGACCGCGCGCGATCTGCTGGCCGGCGGGAAGCAGGTGTGGATCGCGGCCGACGCGGTGTCGTCGCGCACCGTGCGCAACCGCGACATCGGGGTGCAGCGCATGCTCGCCGACGGCGCGCGGCTCAGCTCGACCGAGATGGCGCTCTTCGAGCTCCTCGAAACTGCCGGCACTGAAGAATTTCGCGCGATCGCGAGAATCATCAAATAGCGGCGCGGGCTTTGCTCACTAGTTATTCGCAGTCCGGGCGTGGCGGCCGCTGAATGAGACTCGAGAAACGGATCCTGGTAGTTGACGACGACGACGCAATCCGGGCACTCCTCCGCACGGTTTTGCGGCGGCGCGGGTTCGCGGTGGATACCGCGCGCAACGGCGTCGAGGCACTCGAGGAGATGGGAGCGCGCCGCTACGCTCTCATCGTTCTCGACCTGATGATGCCGCGCATGAACGGCTTCGAGCTGCTGGAAAAACTCGTGGCCGAATCGATCATGACGCGGCCGCGCGTCCTGATCCTCACCGCCGGCCTCGATACGCGCCCCTTCGACTCCACGCTCGTGGTCGGCATGATCCACAAGCCGTTCGACGTCGAGCTCCTGCTCGATACGGTGGCGGGCTGCCTGACCTCGTTCGAGGCGCTCGCGCAGCCGGAAGAAACGAACGTCACGGCAGATTCCGTCGCTCCACTGCTGAATTAGGCACAGCTTTTGAGATTTAGGTGCTCATCATGAGCACAGAACCAAGAGTATTGATCGTCGAAGGCAACGACGTTCTCCGAACCATGCTCTTCACGATCCTGCGCCATCAACCGGTGGCCGTCGACACCGCCATTTCCACCGATGAAGCCTTGAAGAAAGTCATGAACTGCGATTACGCGCTGATCCTCGTCGATACCGACATGAGTGACGCGCCGGCCTTCCTGAACCGCTTCCGCGAAGAGCGCCCCGAGGCGACCTCGTTCGTGCTGGCGGTGCGCGACGGACGGAGCGACGCCTTCCTCGATCCGGAAATCGTTTCCGCGGTGCTGAGCAAGCCGCTGGAGATCGACACGCTGGCCGAGCTGGTGCGCGAATGCGCGCTGGTGGTGCCGCCGCCGGAGGACCCGCTGCCCTGTCCGCCCGCGGAGAGCGACATCCGCTCGCGCATGGAACGGGGACCGTACATTGCGAACTAGACGCGCATGAGCGAGATCATCGGCTGGGCCAGCTCGCTCATTCTCATCGTCACCATCGCCAAACAGGTGCACAAGCAGTGGTCCGACCGCACGAGCGCGGGCGTGTCGACGTGGTTGTTCGTCGGCCAGCTCGCGGCGTCGGTCGGCTTCACGATCTACAGCCTGCTCGTCAAAAACTGGGTCTTCGCCGTGACGAACGGGATCATGGTGCTGAACGGCCTCGCCGGATACGCGATCACCGTGCGGCACAAACGATCGAGGACTGCCAGGGATGAGGGATGAGGGATGAGTGATGAGTGATGAACCGGGTGGCGGGGCTCATCCCTCATCCCTCATCCCTCATCCCTCATCCCTCATCACTCCGCCTCCGATAGACTCCGCCCGTGCTGGACCGTCGCCGTGGCATCCTCTTCATCGTCGTCGCGGCGCTGCTCTGGTCGACGGGCGGCATCGGCATCAAAGGCGTCGCCGATGCGCCGCTGAAAGTCACCTTCTACCGCTCCGTCTTCGCCGCGGTCACGCTCTTCATCCTCTTTCGCCGCGACCTCCGCGTGCGCGTGTCGCCCGCGTTCGCGGCGGCCATCGTCTGCTACGGCGCGTGCCTGACGACGTTCGTCGTGGCCACGAAGTGGACCACCGCGGCCAACGCGATTTTCCTGCAGTACGCGGGCGTGATCTGGGTGCTGCTCCTCTCCCCGCTCGTGCTGCGCGAGCCGATGCGCTCGCGCGACGTGATCGCCATCTGCGTGGCGCTGGCGGGGATGGCGCTCTTCTTCGTCGGCAAGTTCGAGGCGCGCGGCATGGCCGGCAACGGCATGGCCCTCCTCTCCAGCTTCTTCTTCGCCGGACTGATTCTCGCGCTGCGCCGCGAGCAGCGCTCGTCGCGCGCGGCGGTGGCCTGGGGGAACATCTTCATCGCCGTGGCGCTCTTCCCGTTCGTGATGCACGACCTCGCGCTGACGCCGAAGTCGTTCGGCGCGTTCGCCTTCCTCGGCGTGTTCCAGATCGGCCTCGCCTACGCCTGTTTCGTGAAGGGACTGCAGCACGTGACGGCCACGCAGGCCTCGCTCACCGGCATGCTCGAGCCGGTGGCGAACCCGATCTGGGTGCTCTTGTTCCTCGGCGAGCAGCCGTCCGCGTACGCCGTTGCCGGCGCGGTGATCGTGCTGCTGGCAATCGGCTGGCATACATGGAAGGGCGGCGAGCCGGCGAGCGACATGCCGGCACCGGATTAATCAAACATGACGACCACACTGATCGAGCCGGCAACCGGCGAAACTCTGTCCGAGGTGGCGCAGGCCAGCGCGGAAGACCTCGATGCGGCCGTGCGCAAGGCTCACCAGGCATTCGGCGGTGAGTGGCGGCGCATCAACACGCGCGTGCGCGGGCAGCTGCTCAATCGGCTGGCCGCGCTCATTCGCGAGAACGCGGACGAGCTGGCGCGGCTCGAGTCGCGCAACGTCGGGAAGCCGATACG
The DNA here is from genome assembly GCA_036375135.1 of Thermoanaerobaculia bacterium. GTDB lineage: Bacteria > Acidobacteriota > Thermoanaerobaculia > Gp7-AA8 > Gp7-AA8 > QHVT01. The sequence continues at coordinate 23,715 of DASUSL010000128.1, forward strand.
CGACTCCCGCGACGAAGTGGGCCTCGCGGCGAACGTCTTCGAGTACTACGCCGGCGCGACGAACAAAGTCGGCGGCCAGACCATCCCCGCCGCGGCGCCGGGCGTACTGCTGTCGTTCCGCGAGCCGGTCGGCGTCTGCGGGATCATCGTCCCGTGGAACTTCCCGATCGCCATCACCGCGTGGAAAAGCGCGCCGGCGCTGGCGATGGGAAACTCCGTCGTGCTCAAGCCGGCGGAGCAGACGCCACTCACCGCCATCCGTCTCGCGGAGCTGGCGCTGGAGGCGGGGATTCCGGAGGGCGTGTTCACGGTCGTCACCGGCTCCGGGTCGGTGATCGGCGAGGCGCTGGTGAAGCATCCGCTGGTGCGCAAGATCGCCTTCACCGGATCGACGGAAGTCGGGATGAACGTGATGCGCCTCGCCGCGGACGACATCAAGCGCGTCTCCCTGGAGCTGGGCGGCAAGTCGGCGAACCTCATCTTCGACGACGCCGATTTCGACAAGGCGGTCGACTCCGCGGCGTCGAGTGCCCTCGGCAACGCGGGACAGGACTGCTGCGCGCGCTCGCGCGTGCTGGTGCAGCAGTCGATCTACGACCGCTTCTCGAAGGCGCTCGTCGAGAAGTTCGGCGCGATGAACGTCGGCAACCCTCTGAGTGACGAAACGGAGATGGGGCCGCTCGTGTCGACCGCGCACCGCGACCGCGTGATGAAGTACATCGAGGCCGGCAAGTCCGAGGGAGCGACGCTGGCGTGCGGCGGACGGGCGCGCGAGCGCGGCGCGTATCTCGAGCCGACGGTGTTCCTCGACGCGACGCCGGAGATGACCATCATGCGCGAGGAGATCTTCGGACCGGTCGTGGCGGTGATGCCGTTCCGCGACGAGGCCGAGGGCGTGGCGCTGGCGAATGACTCGCCGTACGGACTCTCCGGCTCGATCTGGACACGCGACATCGGCCGCGCGCTGCGCGTGGCCCGCGCCGTCGAGACGGGCAATCTCTCCATCAACTCCGGCAGCAGCGTGCATCTCGAAGGTCCCTTCGGCGGCGTGAAACGCAGCGGCCTCGGACGCGAGCTCGGGCTGCAGGCCCTCGACCATTACACGGAGTGGAAAACGGTGTACATCGACGTGGGGGAGGCTTGAGTGCTGAGTGCTGAGTGCTGAGTGCTGAGTGCCACCGCCCTCAGACCCGCAGGACTCAGGACTCAGGGGTAAGGACTACTAAGGAAATGCAAGGACGAATCGACCTCCAGGAATTGAAGCGCCTCGTCGCCAACGACGAGATCGACACCATCCTCGTCGTCTTTCCCGACATGTACGGGCGCCTGGTGGGCAAGCGCATCGTGGCGCGCTTCTTCCTCGAGGAGAGCGAGATCCACGCATGCGACTACCTCCTCGCCTGCGACATGGACATGGAGCCGGTGCCCGGCTATCAGTTCACGTCGTGGGCGAAGGGCTACGGCGACTTCCGTCCCGTGCCCGACTTCGACACGCTGCGCGTGGCGTCGTGGCTCGAGAAGACGGCCCTTGTGCTGTGCGACGTGAAGCAGGAAGAGTCGGACGACCTGGTGCCGTTCGCGCCGCGCAGCATCCTGCGCAAACAGCTCGCGCGCGCCGCGGAGCGCGGCTACACGGCCATGGGAGCGTCGGAGCTGGAGCTGTACGTCTTCAAGGACTCGTACGAGGAGATCGCGAAGAAAGGCTTCATCAACGCCGAGCCGATCGGACGGCTGATCGAGGACTACCACATCTTCCAGGGAACGAAGGAAGAGCACGTGATCGGCGCGATCCGGCGCCATCTGGAGCGCTCGGGGATTCCGGTCGAGTCGTCGAAGGGCGAATGGGGACCGGGGCAGCAGGAGATCGGCCTGCGCTACGCGGAGCTGCTGGAGATGGCGGACCGCCACTCGATCTACAAGCACGCGGCGAAGGAGATCGCCTGGCAGCTCGGCCACTCGATCACGTTCATGGCCAAGTGGGACGAGCGCTACGCCGGCTCGAGCTGCCACATCCACATGAGTCTGTGGAAGGGCGACAAGCCGCTGTTCAAAGGCGACGAGCATCTCGGCCCGATCAAGTGCTCGAACATCTTCCGCTGGTTCCTCGGCGGCTGGATGGCGCACATCCGCGAGCTGTTCCCGTTCTACGCGCCCTACCCGTCGTCGTACAAACGCTACGTGCCGGGCTCGTTCGCGCCGACGGGGATCGCCTGGAGCTACGACAACCGCACGGCCGGCTTCCGCATCGTCGGCCACGGCTCGTCGCTGCGCATCGAGTGCCGCACCGCCGGCGCGGACGCGAACCCGTACCTCGCCTTCGCCGCGACGCTGGCCGCGGGACTGGACGGCATCGAGAAGAAGATCGAGCCGCCGCCGGCGTTCGAGGGAGACGTGTACGGCGCGCTGGAACTGCCGCAGGTGCCGCACTTTCTACGCGAGGCGATCGACGAGCTCGATCGCAGCACGTTCGCGCGCGAGGCGTTCGGCGAGGACGTGATCGAGCACTACCTGCACTTTTTCCGCACGGAGCAGCGAAAGTTCGACTCGGTGATCACGGACTGGGAGCGGAAGCGCTACTTCGAGCAGGCTTGATTCCGCCCGCTTCGAGTTTATCCCGCGCGCAGACGCGGGATCTCGGGTGCACCGCTGGAAGTTCGCAAGTGTCGCGAAGGTTGCACCGGAGATCCCGCGTCTACGCGCGGGATAAACTCGAAACGAGCGAACCCATGCGCGCCGCGATCCTCACTGCGTTGATGAACCTCACGCCCGCCGCACCGGTGGATCTGCTGCGGTTCCTCCGCGTGCCGGCGATCGTCATGACGATCCGCGCGGCACGCGGGCATTCGTGCAAGGCGACGGGTTGCCGCCCTGTCGCTAATCCAGCGTCTTCAGCGAGATCCCGCCGTTCGTGGTCCGCATCCGGAGCGACGTCCCGCCGCCGTTGATCGTGCCGCGCAGCGAGTTGTCGCCCGCGCGCCGCGCCGCCACCGGGAGGTCCGTGCGGATCGAGCCGTTCGTCGTGGCGGCGTCGATGTCGGCGGCGAAGTCGGACGGCACGGCCACCACGATGCGGCCGTTCGTCGTCTCGAAGCGCATCGGCGTCCCCTTCGACACGCGGGTGAGCTCGGCGTCGATGCCGCCGTTGGTCGTCGAGGCGTCGAGCGAGCCGCCGCAGCGCTGCACCGAGATCTTGCCGTTGGTGGTGTCGAGCTCGTGCCGGCCCGTCACGTCGCTGAGGTAGATGGCGCCGTTCGTGTTCTCGACGTCGACGTTCATGTTGCGCGGCACGGTCACGTCGTACGTCACCTGCGCGTCGACGTCGTCGCCGAAGAGCCAGTCGAAGAGGTGCGTCCCTTTGTCGGGGTAGCGCGTGTTGATGACCAGGCCGCCGTCGCGCGGCGCGATCTCCACGCGGAGCTCGTTCATCGCCTTCTGGAGCTCGTCGCGGCTGGCCTCGACTTCCTTGACCGCCACCACTTTGACGCGCGGCTGGTCCCAGGCCTTGACCGTGACGCGGCCGTTGACGTTGGTGAGCTGGACCGTCGCGCCGGGACGGACGTCGAAGGTCTTGTCGATCGTCTGCCGGGACGTGGCCGCGGCCGCGACGTGCGCGAACAGGACGAGGACGGCGGAGAGCAGCAGCTTGCGCATCGGGTGAATCCTCCGAAGGCTTGATACGGCGCGGGCGGCGGGGGGTTGCAGCGCAAGCGGGCGGCGGGGGGTTGCAGCGCAAGCGGACCGCTGGCGTCCACGCCGGCTGCCCGGGCGGCGTCCCGCCGCCCGCCCGGGGTGGCGGCGCGGGACGCCGCCATGGCAGCCGGCGGGACGCCGGCGCTCCCCTACAATCCGCACATGCGCCGTGCGATCGTGGTCGCCCTTCCTCTGCTCGCCGTACTCGTGCTCGCCGTTTGGCGCGCGCGCGGACCGGAGCCTCGGGGCGAAGAGGCGGCGGGATTCTCTTCCGCGCGGGCGATGAAGACGCTGCGCGAGCTGCTCGTCGACGGCGTCCCGCATCCCATCGGCACGCGGGCCAACGCACGCGTCCGCGCGCGGCTGATCACGCAGTTCCGCGCCCTCGGCTACGACACGCGCGTGCAGAGCCGCTTCGTCTGCAACGCGGCGTACGTGTGCGGGCAGGTCGAGAACGTCTACGCCACGCGCGGAGGCGCCGGCGGCGACGTGGTCGTGGCCGTCGCGCATTACGACTCCGTCGGCGCGGGCGTGGGAGCGTCGGACGACGGCACCGGCGTGGCGGCGCTGCTCGACGTGGCGCGCATCGTCCGCAACGAGCGCTTCCGCAACCCGGTGGCCTTCCTCGTCACCGACGGCGAAGAAGCGGGCCTCCTCGGCGCGGAGGCATTCGTCGCCGACGAGGCGCTGTCGGGCAACGTGGCGGCGGTGGTGAACGTCGAGTCGCGCGGCACGAGCGGGCTCTCGAACATGTTCGAGACGAGCACCGGCAACCGCTGGCTGATCCGCCATCTCGCGAGCGCATTGGAGCGGCCGCAGGCGACGTCGTTCTTCTACGCGATCTACAACCTCCTGCCGAACGACACCGACGTGACCGTCTTCAAGCGCGCGGGAAAGGCGGCGGTGAACTTCGCCGCGATCGAAGGGGTGAACTGGTATCACACGCCGTACGACGACCTCGCCCACGCCGACCCGCGCACGCTGCAGCATCACGGCGACAACATCCTGGCCACCGTGCGCGCGCTGGCCAACGCGGATCTCGCCGCGCGCAGCAAGACCGACGCGACGTACTTTGACGTGCTCGGATTTCACATGGTCTGGTGGCCGCAGGAGTGGACTCTGTGGATCGCCATCATCAGCCTGATCGTGCTGATGATCGGCGCGCGGAAGCAGCCGCCGCGCGAGATGACGTTCGGCGTACTGACCGCGTTCACCGCGATCCTGCTGGCGCTGCTCGCCGGGGCGGGAGTGTCGTACCTGGCGCGGATGCGCAGCGGCGGGATCAACTTCGTGGCGCAGCCGGCGACGTCGGTCGCGGCGATGTGGCTGACGGGGATCGCGGCGGCGTTCTTCGCGACGGCGCTGTTCGGGAAGCGCTCGAAGGCGAAGCCGATGCTGTACGGCGTGGCCATCGTGTGGCACATGATCGCCATCGCGCTGGCCGTGCAGCTCCCCGGCGCGGCGTTCCTCTTCCTCGTGCCGGCGCTCTTCGTCGCACTCTGCGCCGTCTTCGATCTCGACGAGACGATCGCCGCCGCGATCGCCTCCACCGTCGCGGCGATCCTGATCTTCCCGATGGGGCTGATGCTCTACGACGCTCTGGGCGGAAGCCTGATGGTGGCCGTGGCGCTTCTGATCGGCGTGCTGGCGACCCTCTTCGCGCCGCTGTTCGCCCGCTTCCGCAACGGCGTCATCGCCATCGTGCTGGCGCTGGCCTGCGCGATCGCGGCGATGCTGCAGCCGGCCTACGACGCGGCGCGGCCGCGGCGGATCTCCGTGTCGCACATCGACGATCCGTCGCCGCGCTGGTTCGTCCCCCGGCTCACGCCGCAGCTCGAAGGGGCGGCAAAGTTCACGGAGTCGTCCGATGCCGTGCGCGGCGACGGCTTCGCCGCGCCGGCACCGCGCGCCGGCGAGCGCGTGACGATGAGCGCGACGCGCAACGGCGACACGCTGACCGTGCGGCTGCACTCCCCGCGCGGCGCGAATCGTCTCTCGCTGCTGCTGACGGGGGACGTGAAGATCGCGCGCATCAACGGCGTCGCGCCCGCGCCGAGGCCGGCACGCTTCCGCGATCGCAGTCCGCGCGGGTGGAGCTCCGCGGTGGCGAACGGCGTGAGCGAGATGATCGTCGAGTGCACGGCCCGCGGACGGGTCGAGGCGATCGGGAGCGACCTGACGTTCGGGTTGCCGGCCGCGGGCGCGGCGCTGGCCAAAGCGCGCGACGCTTCGACGGCCATTCCGCTGCAGGATGGGGACGTGACGATCACGCGGGTGAAGGCGACGTACTAGTGCCCGTCCGATTTGCTTCTATAGGCGCGGAAGTGGAGGCGCTCGCAAACGTAGGGCAGGCTTCAGCCTGCCCGGGACAGGCTGAAGCCTGTCCTACGTTTCTGCGCCCCCATCGACTAAGGGGCACTAATGAAACGGGGCGGCCTGAAGGCCGCCCCGCATTTCGTTCGTTACTCTTCTTTTTTCTTGCGCGGGCGCTTCGGCTTGTCCTCGGCGGCAGCGTCGCCTTCGTCGGCTTTCGGAGCGGCCTTGCGCGTGCGCTTCGGCTTCTCGTCGGCGGCCGGCTCTTCGGCCTTCGGAGCGGCCTTGGCTTTCTTCGCGCCGCCCTTGGCAGGCGTCGTGTCGGCCTTCGTTTCCGTGTCGGCGGTGCGCTCGACCAGCTCGAGGATGGCCATCTCCGCGGCGTCGCCGCGGCGCGCGCCCAGCTTCAGGATGCGCGTGTAGCCGCCCGGGCGGGTGGAGAAGCGCGGGCCGATCGTGTCGAACAGCTTGGCCACGATCGCGTCGTCCGGCACCTGGCGCGCGGCCTGACGGCGGGCGTGCACGGAGTCGTTCTTGGCGAGCGTGATCAGCTTCTCGATCTGCGGGCGCAGCTCCTTCGCTTTCGGCAGCGTGGTGACGATGCGCTCGCTCTGGATGAGCGAGGCGAGCTGGTTGCGGAACATCGCGTTGCGATGGCTCGACGTCCGGCCCAGTTTGCGGTTTGCGTATCCGTGTCTCATTGATTACTCCCTCATGTCGGCGCGGGAGCCGACCGGGACGCGGGTCATGCCGAACGAGAGGCCGAGGGACGCGAGCACGTCCTTGATCTCGTCGAGCGACTTGCGGCCGAAGTTCTTGGTCGAGAGCATCTCGCGCTCGGTGCGCTGCACGAGGTCGCCCAGCGTGCGGATGTTGGCGTTCTTGAGGCAGTTCGCGGAGCGGACGGAGAGGTCGAGCTCCTCGATCGGCTTGGCCAGCATCTCGGCGAGGCGCGGATCGACCTCGGGGGCCGCCGCTTCCTCACGCTCTTCGAGACGGGTCTCGAAGGCGCTGAAGATGCGCAGGTGATCGCCGAGGAGCTCGGCGGCGAGGCTGATGGCTTCCTGCGGCGAGACGGCGCCGTTGGTCCACACCTCGAGGATCAGCTTGTCGTAGTCGGTCATCTGGCCGACGCGCGCGCCCTCGACGTGATAGTTCACGCGGCGGACGGGCGAGTGGATCGAGTCGACCGGGATGTAGCCGAGCGGCAGGTCGGTGTCGGCGTTGCGGTCGGCCACGACGTAGCCGCGGCCTTTCTTCAGACGGGCCTCGAGCTTGAGCGAGCCTTCCTTCGACAGGGTGGCGATGTGCGCCGTCGGGTCGAGGATCTCGATGTCGGGGTCCTGCTCGAAGTCGGCGGCGGTGACGACGCCCGGTCCGCGCTTCTCGAGGTAGAGGGTCTTGGGGCCGGAGCCGTGGAGCTTGAACGGGACCTGCTTGAGGTTGAGGACGACGTCCGTCATGTCCTCGACCACGCCCTGCAGCGAGGAGAACTCGTGCAGAACGCCTTCGACGCGGACCGCGGTGATGGCCGCACCCTCGATGGAAGAGAGCAGCACGCGGCGGAGCGCGTTACCGATGGTCGTCCCGAAGCCGCGCTCGAACGGCTGGGCGGTGAAACGCCCGTAATTCGGGGTGAGAGTCTCGGGATCGTAATCGAGCTTTTTGGGTTTCTGGAAATCTGACCACATCATGGGAGCGGCCTCCTCGCGTGAGACGGCACCGCGGACGCGCGCGCGCGTCGTCCGCAGTGCCATCGAAATGGATTACTTCGAGTAGAGCTCGACGATGAGCTGTTCCTGGATCGGCAGACGGATGTCTTCGCGCTTCGGAAGATCCGTGACGGTGCCGCGGAACGAATCGGGCTCGAGCTGGAGCCAGGCGGGAACGCCGCGTCCGGCAGCCGTCTCGACGGCCTGGCGGATCTGGTCGTTCTTGCGGCTCTTTTCGCGGACCTGGATGACGTCGCCCTTGCGCACCTGGTACGAGGGGACGTTGATCTTCTTGCCGTTCACCTCGATGTGGCCGTGCCGCACGAGCTGGCGGGCCTGAGGGCGCGAGGAGGCAAAGCCCAGGGAGTAAGCCACGTTGTCGAGCCGGAGCTCGAGCTGACGGAGCAGGTTGTCGCCGGTGACTCCGGTCTTCTTCGCGGCACGCTGGAAGTAGAGCCGGAACTGCTTCTCGAGCAGGCCGTAAATACGCTTGACCTTCTGCTTTTCACGAAGCTGTACGCCGTAGCCGAGGACCTTCGAGCGGCGCCGGCCGTGCTGGCCGGGCGCGTAGTTGCGGCGCTCGATCGCGCACTTGTCCTTGAAGCAACGATCGCCTTTGAGAAACAGCTTCATTCCCTCTCGACGGCAAAGCCGGCAAACGGGATCCGAATAACGAGCCACTATGCCTCCTGATGTTTCGCACCCGCATCACCATGATGCGTTGCGTTTACGCCGGCTGCTGCACGGCGTAATGAATCGACGACTCGAAAACGGCTCAGACGCGGCGGCGCTTGGGCGGCCGGCAGCCGTTGTGCGGGATCGGAGTCACGTCCTTGATGGACTTGATGTCCAGGCCGGACGCGGCCAGGGCACGGATGGCCGACTCGCGGCCGGCGCCGGGACCCTTGACCTTGACGTCCACCGAGCGGACGCCGTGCTCCTGGGCGAGCTGGGCGGCGTTCTGTGCCGCGACCTGCGCCGCGAACGGAGTGCCCTTGCGCGATCCCTTGAAACCGATACGGCCCGCGCTGGACCAGGAGAGGATGTTCCCCACCGGGTCGGTGATGGCCACGATCGTGTTGTTGAACGTCGCCGCGATCGAGGCGACGCCGTGCGGAACGTTCTTCCGCTCCTTACGCTTGGTGCCGGCGCGGCGTGCGCCCGCCTTGGGTGCTCTTGCAGTTGCCATCGGTTGATTCTCCGGTGCTGGGTGCTGAGTGCTGGGTGCTGAGTCCCGCCCGCCTGGGCTGCTCAGCACTCAGCACTCAGCACTCAGCACTTTTCTTATTTCTTGGTAGCTTTCTTCTTGCCGGCAACCGCGCCCTTGCGCGGGCCTTTGCGCGTACGCGCGTTGGTGTGCGTCCGCTGTCCGCGCACCGGCAGACCGCGGCGGTGACGCATGCCCCGGTAGCAGTTGATTTCCATCAGCCGCTTGATGTCGAGGCCGACGTCCTTGCGCAGATCGCCCTCGACCTTGCCTTCGTCGGTGATGATCTGGCGGATCTTGCGAACGTCGTCCTCGGAGAGGTCCTTGACGCGAACGTTCTTGTCCACACCCGAGCGCGACAGAATGTCGTTCGAGCGCGTACGGCCGATCCCAAAAATATAGGTCAGGCCGATTTCGACCCGCTTGTTCAGTGGAAGATCCACACCCGCGATACGTGCCATTTGTCTGTGTGCTCCTGAATTAACCCTGACGCTGCTTGTGCTTCGGATTCTCGCAGATGATCCGAATCACGCCCTGACGGCGGACGACTTTGCACTTGCTGCAGATTCTCTTGACCGATGAACGAACTTTCATTTTTCAGCTCACTTGTATCGATACGTGATGCGCCCGCGCGTCAGATCGTACGGCGAGAGCTCGACCAGAACTTTGTCGCCCGGGAGGATGCGGATGAAGTGCTTTCTCATCTTGCCGGAGATGTGCGCGAGCACCTTGTGCTTGTTCTCCAGCTCGACCTGAAACATCGCGTTGGGGAGGGTCTCCAGGACCGTTCCCGTCACCTCGATGGCTTCTTCCTTCGTCATCACTTCCCTCTCGGGCCTGGGTGCTGACGACCGCTGTGGAGCTCTTCTTCCTCGAATCAAATCAGCACCTTCATTTTTTCCTTCACTTTCCCAAGACCCACGGCCCGTTGGCCGTCACGGCCACCGAATTCTCGAAGTGAGCGGCGAGCGATCCGTCGACCGTCCGCGCCGTCCACCCGTCGGCGTCCGTCTTTACGTCCTGCACCATCCCGTTCGAGCCCGCGCGTTCGAGGCGCGAGCGCAGCTTCGACCCGATCTCACAGAGCATCGGCTCGATGGCCAGGACCAGTCCCTCGCGCAGCTCGAGGCCGCGTCCGCGGCGCCCGAAGTTGTGTACCTGAGGCTCCTCGTGCATCCGCCGGCCGATTCCGTGGCCGACGAAGGTGCGGATGACGTGGAAGCCGCGCGCTTCCGCGTGCTCCTGCACCGCCGCACCGATGTCGCCGAGGTGACGGCCCGGGCGCATCTCTTCGACGGCCAGCTCCAGGCACTCACGGGTCGTGTCCATGAGGGCCTGCGCTTTCGGGGTCACCTTGCCGACCGGCACCGTGATCGCTGCGTCGCCGACGAAACCGTCGAAGATCGACCCGAAGTCGAGACCGACGATGTCGCCTTCCTGCAGCTTCGCGCGATTGGGGATGCCGTGCACGATCACGTCATTGACCGACGTACAGACGACCGCCGGATAGGGCGGCAGGCCCATCGGAGCGTAGCCTTTGAAGGGCGACTTCGCGCCGCGCTTCGCCAGCTCCTCCTCGGCCATCGCGTTGAGCTGAGCCGTGGACACGCCCGGTTTGACCATGTCCCGCATCATCTCGAGAATCTCGACGACGATCCGGTTGGTCCGGTCCATCGTCGCGATCTCGTCGCGATTCTTCAGTGTCGGTCCCTTCATACGATCGAGCATTTACGTAAGGGACTTTTCGATTCGTTCAAAGACCACATCGAGAGGACCGACACCGTCGACCTCCCGCAAGATTGACTTCGACTTGTAGTACGTCGCGACCGGCATCGTTTGACGATGAAATGACTCCAGACGCTTGCGCACGGCCTCTTCCGTATCGTCGGGCCGCGCGATGACCTCGGCCCCGCAGCGATCGCAGACACTGCCGTTCGCCGGGGGGTTGTTCTCCAAGTGGTAGATCGCCCCGCACTGCGCACACGTCCGTCGCATGGTGATGCGCTGAACGATTGCGTCGTCGGGGACGAGCAGTTGAAGAACGCGGAGAGGGTCGGTCCCATTCCCCACGATCCCGTCGAGCTTTTCCGCCTGCACCAGGGTGCGTGGGAAGCCGTCCAGGATGAAGCCCTTCTGCGCGTCCGGCCGGGCCAGCCGCTCGTTGATGATGCCGATCATCAGATCGTCCGGGACGAGCCCGCCGGCGGCCATGATCGGCGCCGCCTGCTGCCCGAGCGGAGTCCCGCCGGTCACGGCCTCGCGGAGCATGTCGCCCGTCGAGATGTGGGGGATGTCGAAGCGGCTCGCGAGCCGCTTCGCCTGGGTCCCTTTGCCGCTGCCCGGAGGGCCGATGAAAATGATCTTCAAGCTCGATTAACCCCTGCGTCCGCGGATGCGGCCCTTCTTCATGAAGCCGTCGTAGTGACGCATGACGAGCTGGGACTCGATCTGCTGCATCGTGTCCATGGCCACGCCCACGACGATCAGAAGCGACGTTCCGCCGAAGTAGAAGTTCAGTCCCATGCCCTCGGTGAACCAGAGCGGGAGCCAGCGATCGAGGTTGCCCCCGATGAACGGAATGCTGGCCACGTGGAAACCGGAGATCAGGAACTCGGGGAGGATGCACACCGCCGCGAGGTACACCGAGCCGACGAAGGTGATGCGCGTCAGCACGCGGTCGATGTAGTCCGACGTCCTCTTGCCCGGGCGGATGCCGGGGATGAAGCCGCCGTACTTGCGCATGTTGTCGGCCGTGTCGACCGGATTGAAGACGATCGACGTGTAGAAGTAGGCGAAGAAGATGATGCCCGCCACCTGCAGGAGGTAGTAGAGCGGCTCGCCCATGGCGATCTGCCGGCCGATGGCGGTGGCCCACGGCTGCTCGATCATCTGGGCGATGGTCTGCGGGATCACCAGGATCGACGAGGCGAAGATGACCGGGATGACGCCTGCCGTGTTGACGCGCAGCGGGAGGTACGTGTTCGAGCCGCCGTAGACCTTGCGGCCGACGACGCGCTTGGCGTACTGCACCGGGATGCGCCGCTGCGCGCGCTCCATGAAGACGACGAACGCCGTGACCGCGATCATGAACAGGACGAGGAAGAGCATGGCGAACAGGTTGCGCTCGCCGGTGCGGATGTCCGCGAAGGTGCCGATGACCGCGGAGGGAAGCCCGACCACGATGCCGGCGAAGATGATCAGCGAGATGCCGTTGCCGATGCCTCGCTCGGTGATCTGCTCGCCCAGCCACATGACGAAGGTCGTGCCGGTGGTGAGCGTGAGCACGGTCATGATCGGGAAGCCGAGGCCCCAGAGCGCGTCCTGGACGTGCGCGGGAACGAGCGGCGCGCCGCCCGGAGCGGCCTGGCCGCGAAGCCAGAAGGCGACGCCGAGCGACTGGACGATGGCCAGGACGATCGTGCCGTAGCGCGTGTACTGGTTGATCTTGCGGCGGCCCATCTCACCCTCTTTGGAGAGCTTCTCGAGATACGGCCAGACCACGGTCAGGAGCTGCAGGATGATCGACGCCGAGATGTAGGGCATGATCCCGAGCGCGAACACCGACAGGCGCGAGAGGGCGCCGCCGGAGAACAGGTCGAGGAAGCCCAGCACGCCGCTGCCCATCTCCTTGAAGAACTCCTGGAGCGCGACGGGGTCGACGCCCGGAGTCGGGATATGCGATCCGAGGCGATAGACCGCCAGCAGCGCGAACGTGAAGAGCACGCGCTTGCGGAGGTCTTCGATCGCCCAGATGTTGCGGACTGTATCGACGACGTTCGGCACGTTACTGGATCTCCTGGACAGTGCCCCCGGCGGCCTCGATGGCCGACTTGGCGGTTGCGGAGAACTTCGTGGCGGAAACGGTCAGCTTCTTGGAGAGCTTGCCGTTGCCCAGCACCTTGATGCCGTCGTTCTGACCCTTGACCAGGCCGGCCTGACGCAGCGCCGCCTCGTCGACCGTGGCGCCGTTGTCGAAGCGCTCCAGGTCGGCCAGGTTGATGACGGCATACTCTTTCTTGAAGATGTTGGTGAAGCCGCGCTTCGGGAGACGGCGATGCAGAGGCATCTGGCCGCCTTCGAAGCCGAGCTTGGCCGAATAGCCGGAGCGGGACTTCTGTCCCTTCTCACCGCGGCTGGAGGTCTTGCCGTGACCCGATCCGGGACCGCGGCCGACGCGCTTTTTCGCGTGGCGCGCGCCTTTTTTCGGTTTGAGGTTGCTCAGTTCCATTGGTCACTCCTGGTCGCGAACGACTTCGACGAGATGCGGGATCTTGGCGATCATGCCGCGCACTTCCGGCGTATCGGCGCGCTCGGCGACGCGGTGCATCTTGCCGAGGCCGAGGGCGCGGAGAGTCTCCCGCATCTCGACCGGGCAGCCGATGCCGCTGCGCACCTGGCGGATGCGGATGGTCTTGCGGCCGGTGAGCTTCTCTTTGACTTTCTTCAGAAGGCTCATGCTTCGCCTCCCTCCACCGCAGGCTCGTTGCCGCCGCGCAGGGCCTTGTACTGCTCTTCGGTGCGGAGGAGCTTGAGGGCCTCGAACGTGGCCTTGACCACGTTGTGCGGGTTGGCGGTGCCGAGCGACTTGGTGAGGATGTTCTGGATGCCGGCCGACTCGAGGATCGCGCGCACCGGACCGCCGGCGATGACGCCGGTACCTTCCGAGGCGGGCTTGAGCAGGACCTGACCGGCGCCGTAGTGGCCGACGATCGCGTGCGGGATGGTGGTCCCGGACATGGCGATCTTGATCATGTTCTTCTTCGCGATCTCGATGCCCTTCTTGATGGCGGCCGGAACTTCCTTGGCCTTGCCCGAGCCGAAACCGACGCGGCCCTGGCCGTCGCCGACGACCACGAGCGCGCTGAAGCTGAAGTTCTTGCCGCCCTTGACGACTTTCGTCACGCGGTTGATGTGGACGACCTTGTCGATCATCCCGCTTTCATTGCGCTCTTCCTGACGGCGATCGCCGCGCTGAGAGCCGGGCCCACCCTGTCGCTGCCCTGGACGCTGCATTGGACGCTGCATGTGATCTCCTAGAATTCCAGTCCGTTCTCACGCGCCGCATCCGCGAGCGCCTTGATGTTGCCGTGGTAAAGGTAGCCGCCGCGGTCGAAGACCACGCGCGTCACACCCTTGTCCTTGGCCTTCTTCGCGATGAGCGCACCGACGGCTTTGGCCGCCGCGGCGTTGGAGCCCTTCGCGCCGGCGTCCTTCTCGAGAGAAGACGCCGAAACGATGGTGCGGCCCGACGCGTCGTCGATCACCTGCGCGTAAATGCTCTTCAAACTGCGGAACACCGCCAGACGCGGACGCTCCGCGGTGCCGGTGACCTTGCCACGGATCCGCTCACGGATCCGTCCGCGTGCTTCCACTCTGTGTCTTGCTTTATCCATTTGAGTGCCTCTGTGTCGAGATGTGTACCCGACCCACTAGGTGCTGGGTGCTGAGTGCCGGGTGCTGAGGGACCCCTCAGCACTCGGCACTCAGCACTCAGCACTCGATTACTTGCCTGCTGCCTTGCCGGCCTTCCGGCGAATCACTTCATCGCTGTACTTGATGCCCTTGCCCTTGTACGGGTCCGGCTCGCGCAGGCTGCGGATCTCGGCCGCGACCTGTCCGACCTTCTGGCGGTCGATGCCGGTGACCGTGATGTGGCCGGTCTTGGCGTCGACGGTGATGTCGATGCCGTCGGGGATGGCGAAACGCACCGGGTGCGAGTAGCCGAGCTGGAAGACGACTTCCTTCCCCTTGACCTCGGCGCGGTAGCCGACGCCGACGATGTCGAGCTCGCGCTTGAAGCCCTCGCTCACGCCCTTGACGTTGTTCGCCACGAGCGCGCGCATGAGGCCGTGGAACGCGCGGGTCTTCCCCTCTTCGTTCGGGCGCTCGAACTTCACGACGTTGTTCTCGACCTTCATGGTGATGTCGGCCACGAGCGGCGTGGTCAGCGAGCCTTTCGGCCCCTTGACGGTGACGACGCCGGCGTCCTGACGGACCTCCACGCCTTTCGGCAGCGGAATCTCTTTCTTACCAATTCGCGACATGGGGATCTCTCCTTACCAGACCTGACAGAGGACTTCGCCTCCGACGCCGGTGCGCGCGGCCTCGGCTCCGGAGAGCACGCCCTTCGAGGTCGACACGATGGCCAGTCCGAGACCGCCGAGAACCTTCGGCAGCTCTTCCTTGCCGCGGTAGACGCGGCGGCCCGGGCGCGAGACGCGCTCGATGCCGTGGATGACCGGCTCGCCGTTGTCCGAGTACTTGAGGTACACGCGCAGCGTGCCCTGGACTTTGCCTTCCTCGGCGGCCAGCACCTTGTAGTTGCTGATGAAACCCTCGGACTTGAGGATCTTCGCCACTTCGACTTTCAGCTTCGAGTTCGGCATCTCGACGCGATCGTGGTGCGACGTAATTCCGTTGCGGATTCTGGTGAGCATATCCGCGATGGGATCTGTCATCGACATTCTTGACTCCTGATATCGGTCGTTCGCCGAGCTACCAGCTCGACTTGGTCACGCCCGGGATGTAGCCGCCGAGCGAGAGCTGACGGAAGCAGATGCGGCAGAGCTGGAACTTGCGCAGGAACCCGCGCGGACGTCCGCACTGCTTGCAGCGGTTGCGCTTGCGCACCGAGAACTTCGGTTTCCGCTCAGCCTTGACGATCATTGAAGTTTTGGCCATGTAATCCTCTATTTCCCGAACGGCATCCCGAGCTCGCGAAGGAGGACGCGCGCCTGCTCGTCGGTCTTCGCGGTCGTGACGATGGTGATGTTCATGCCCTTGGACTTGTCGACCTTGCCCGCATCGATCTCGGGAAAGATCAGGTGGTCGCGGACGCCGAGGGTGTAGTTGCCGCGCCCGTCGAACGACTTAGCCGGGACGCCGCGGAAGTCGCGCACGCGGGGGAGCGCGATGTTGATCAGACGATCGAGGAACTCGTACATCTTGTCGCCGCGCAGGGTGACCATCGTGCCGATGGACTGCCCCTCGCGGAGCTTGAAGCTCGCGATCGACTTCTTGGCCTTGGTCACCACCGGCTTCTGGCCGGTGATGGTGCTGAGCTCTTCGACGGCGGTGTCGAGGAGCTTGGCGTTGGAGATGGCCTCGCCCATGCCCATGTTCAGAACGACTTTCTCGATCTTGGGAACGGCCATGGGGTTCTTGATCCCGAATTCGTCCTGCAATTTCTTGCGGACTTCGGTCTGGTACAGCTCTTTGAGTCGTGTAGACATCTTCTGGGTCCTTTAGATCGCCCGGCGTTGTACGGGCGAGGTGATGTTCGGGTGCCGAGTGCCGAGTGCTGAGTGCTGAGTCCCGCCCTCGGTCTCAGCACTCGGCACTCAGCACTCAGCACTACTTCATTTCGTCAGATCCGATTTGCACTTGCGGCAGAAGCGGATCGCTTCGCCTTCTTCATTGCGGTGCGAGCCGAGGCGGGAGGCCTCGCCGCAGCTCGGGCAGATGACCTGGAGCTTGTCGACCTTGATCGGCGACTCGCGCTCGAGGATGCCGCCCTTGACGTTCTTGCCGGGGTTCGGGCGGGTGTGCTTCTTGGTGAAGTTCACGCGCTCGACGATGGCCGTGCCCTTGGTGGCGTTGACCCGCAGCACGCGGCCCTGCTTGCCGGCGTCCTTGCCCGACAGCACCACCACCGTGTCGCCCTTGCGGACGTGGGGGGTGTGGCGCAACGGTTCCTGCTGTTTGCTTCGTCCGTACAGTCCCATGGTGCTTCGTTTCCTTTAGATGACTTCGGGCGCGAGGGAGATGATCTTCATGAACTTGCGCTCACGAAGCTCGCGGGCCACCGGTCCGAAGACGCGGGTGCCGACCGGCTCGCGCGCGTCGTTGATGAGAACGGCCGCGTTGTCGTCGAACTTGATGTACGAACCGTCGCGGCGGCGATTCTCCTTGACGGTGCGGACGATGACGGCCTTGACCACCGCACCCTTCTTGACCGTGCCGTCCGGCGACGCTTCCTTGACCGAGGCGGTGATGACGTCGCCCAGGCTCGCGTACTGGCCGGCGGTGGAGCCGCCCAGCATGCGGATGCAGGCGATCTTCTTCGCGCCCGTGTTGTCT
>DASUSL010000129.1:0-7214 GCA_036375135.1 Thermoanaerobaculia bacterium
TAATCTTGCGGAGTTGCTTGCACTCGCACTCGCATGAGTGCATGCCGCCATGCATGTCGCAACGGCCGTAGGCCCGGAAACGTCTCCGACCACCATGCAGGCGGTTTCATGATTTACGAGGGGCGATACGGATTGGCGCAATGGCAGGTGTGTAGTCGTCCGTAGGCAAGCGGGTGCTGAAGAAAGCGCCCTCGGGCCTTCCAGTGCCTCACGAATCCCTCCTCCGCGGCCTCTCCGCCGTGCAGCAGTCGTTCGTGAGGCAGTAGAGGCCGCGGCAGGCTTCCTGGCTGGAGATCGTGACGGCCATGCAGCAGGCGTAGTCGTTGCCGGTGAGGCAGGCGGTGGTGAAGTAGGGGACCTCGGCCCAGGTTTGCCAGCTTTGGGCGCAGCAGTCGTCGGCGCAGTCGTAGCGGGAGCCGTCCGACGGGGCGGGCGGGCGGGTGGCGAGTTGCGCGAGCGGGGCGAGGGCGAGGGCGGCGAGCGAGTCGGGGGCGGTGCCGCGGCAGTCGCGTGCGCGGCGGGCCATGCGCAGGAGGCGGCGTTGCTCGTCGGCGTTCGGGGCGCCCTCCCCTTCCGGGGTCGTCGCGCGGGCGAGTGAGGCGATGCGGGACGACTGGGGAGCCAGGGTGGCGTCAAGCCTTGCCGCCATCGACGTGCAGTCGGTGCTGCCTTCGATGGCTTCCGCGACGGAGATCGCCAGCGCCCTCGCTTCTTCGTGGGTCGACGACGACGCGCAGGCCGAGAGAAGAAGAAAGAGCGAGAGAAAGAGCGCGGGTTTCATGCAAGCGTTGCGCGCAGGAGCTCGGCTTCCGCTCGTTCCGTGCCCTCGTGATGGCGGAGCGAGCGGGCGATGTCGCGGGCGGCGGTGGCGCGCTCGCGGGCTTCGTCGAAGTCGCCGCGGGCGATTTTCAGGCGGGCCATGTCGGTGAGGATGCGGAACTCGTCGTCGCGGTCGCCGATGCGGCGGATCATCGCCAGGGCGCGGTCGAGGAGCGCGGCCGACTCGTCGAGCGCGCCGGTCTCGCAGCGCGCGCGTCCGAGGAGCCAGAGGCATTCCGCCTCGCAATGCGCGTCGCCGATGGTCTGGAGCTGCTCGATGGCGCGCGTGAGGAACGAGATCGCCAGGTCGTGCATCCCCTGCGCGAGGTGCGACTGGCCGATGCCCATGTTCGCCTTCGCCTCGCCGTTCACGTCGCCCACCGTGGCCGAGTCGGCGCGCGAGCGGATGGCCAGCTCGATGGCCGTCTCGTGCTCGCCGCGCGAGAGATACGTCCAGTGCAGGCGGCGCAGCAGCAGCGCGCGCTCGCGGATCGCGCCGGCGCGGTCGTGGTAGTCGAGCGCCCGCTCGATCAGCGCCGCCCCTTCCGTGTAGTGCCCGCGCAGCGCGAGCGACCAGCCCATGACGCCGTCGGCGAGGGCGACGATCTCCGCGGGCGGATGACTGGCGCGCAGTTCCTCGACCAGTGCCGCGGCGCGCTCGTAGTGCCCGATGGCCGCCTCGACTTCCGCGAGATCGACCAGCGTGCGGGCGATGGCCGGCGCGTTGTCGGCGTCGAGGAAGAGATCGAGCGCCTGCGCCAGCGACGCGCGGGCTTCGACGTAGTTGCTGAGTGCGATGGCGGTCACGCCGCGCAGGTACATCGCGCGTGCGAGCCGCGGCGCATCGCCGGCGGCGATGGCGAACGACACCGCGGTTTCCAGTGCCGCGGCGGACTCGCGGATGCGTCCTGCGGCGCGCCAGGTCTCGCCGAGGGCGAGCATCAGCTCGATGCGCTCGGCGGTGGAGAGCGTGAGGCGGCGGGACGTTTCGTCGACGCGCTCGATCAGCGCGACGGCCTTCCGCCACTCCGAGCGGCTGCTGGCGGTGCGCCACGCGCGCATGCCCGCCTCGAACGCGCGGCGTAAATCCTCCGCCGCCGCGTAATGCGCGGCCAGCGCTTCGGCGATGCGCTCGCTCTCCGCGCCGTACACCGCCTGCAGCGCCGCGGCCACGCCCGCGTGCAGCAGACGCTTGCGGCGCGGCGGGATGGCGTCGTAGACCACGTGCCGCAGGATCGAGTGCTGGAAGCGGCAGTCCTCACCGGGCGTCAGTCCCTGGATCGACAGCACGCCGCAGCGCACGCCTTCGCTCAGCACCTGTTCCACTTCGGCTTCGTCCGCGCCGGTGAGGCGGCAGAGTGTGGCGACGTGGAACTCGTCGCCGATCACGGCGGCCTGCTCGATCCAGGCGCGCACAGGCTCCGGCAGCCGCGCCACTTTCGCGCGCGCGGCGGTGACGATCGTCTCCGGCAGCGTGAGATCGCGCACGCCCTTCCAGACCCAGCGGCCGGAAGCGGCATCAGGTGCGATGGCGCCGCCGGCGACCAGATGCCGCAGCGTCTCGACGAGAAAATACGGATTGCCGTCGGTGAGCGTGTACAGCCGCTCCAGCTCGCGGCGCGGGATCTCGCCGCTGCGGCGGATGCCGAAGATCTTGCCGATCACCTCGCGGCAATCCGACTCGTCGAGCCGCTGCAGGCGCATGGTCGTGTACGTGCGGCGTCCGGCCTGCTCGGCGAGCCAGGCGTGCACGGGATCGTCGGCACTCCCCGCCTCCTCGGCGCGCACGATGGCAATGAGCATCAGCGGCTCGTCGTGAAGCATGCGCATCAGGCAGCCGATCACATCGAGGCTGCCGGGATCGGCCCACTGCAGATCGTCGAGCGCGATGACGATCGGCTGCCGGCGGCTGAGCGCGAGCCACGCGCGGCAGATCGGAACGATGAAGCGGAACTGATCGCCGGCGTGGCCGCCGCCGACGGGATCGGCGCGGCTCGCGTCTTCGAAGAGCTCCGCCGGCAGGCGGACGCCGCACGCGGCCTCGATGGCGTCGCGCAGCGGCGTCGGGTCGGGCGCTTTGCCGTTGATGACCGCGGTGCGCAGCAGGTCGAGGAACAGCTCGTACGGTGCGAGGCGCGCGCCGCGATAGTCGAAGAAGCGGCCGTACAGCGCGACGGCGCCCTGCTCGACGGCCCAGCGACGGAAGTGGCGGACGAGCTGTGTCTTGCCGATGCCCGGCTCACCGATGATGGTCACGGGGCGCGGCGTGCCTTCGAGGGCGCTGCGGAGCTCGGCGCGGAGCGTGAGCAGTTCCGCGTCGCGTCCGGCGAGCTGGTCGTAGTTGGGGACGTTCTCCGCGGGCGGGCTGAAGCCCGCCGCCACATTCGTGACGCGCGTGACGGGGGCGACGAAGCGGTAGCCGCGGCCGTGATACGTGGCGATGAAGCGCGATTGATCGGCGTCGTCGCCGAGGGTGCGGCGGATCTGCGAGACGGCCTTCTTGAGGACGCCGTCGGTGGTGAAGACGTCGGACCAGACTTCCTCGAGCAATTCTTCTTTCGACAGGACGCGGTCGTTGTGCTCGACGACGTATCGCAGCACGCGCACGGCGCGAGGCTCGAGCGGCACCACCTCGCCGCCGCGGTAGAGCAGGTCGACCGCGGGTGCGAGATGGAACGGTCCGAACTGCAGGATCACTCCATCGGGGCGTTTCATCAGTTGTCGAAGCGGACGGATGGAACTATATGTGTCCGCCCTGATGGAGATAGTGACGCGGAGCACAACTTCGTTTCATGTCATGGAGGGGACGACGAAGAGGCCTCCGGCGCTGCCGGCCGGGCCGGCCCGCCGGAGGCCTCCCGGTGGTCTCTCCCCATGGGCGGGAACGAAATCGTCACCACACCGTCAGGAGCGTCACGCGGCGGATCGCCATCCTCCCTCCCATTCAATAGGAGGAAACGTGATGCATCGTCCCATCCGCTTCGGGTTGGTCTTACTCATGTTGTTCAGCTTCACCGCGGGAGCCGAGGATTACACGGCGCCGGGGGTGAAGCTCAGCGCCGGCGATCCGGCCGGCGCAAAGTTCAAGTCGCTCGAGGAGCTGGAAGTCGGCGACTCCCTCTCCGTCGAGCTCTCCGGCGCCACGCCCGGCTCCACCGTCGAGATGCTGCTGCTCGACGACAAGGGGCAGGAGTGGTCGTACTCGCGCGTGCACGCCGACAAGGGCGGCAACATCGGCCGCACGCTCTTCTGGTATCAGTCCGGCGTCATCGGCACCACGGCGCGGAAGATCGACTGGCGTCCCGATCCCGCCTTCATCCACTTCGACGAGGCGGAGCGCTTCTTCGAGCAGAACCGGCTGCAGCTCCTCGTGCGCGAGCGCGGACGCGAGCCGCGCACGCTGGCCGTGCGCGACATCCGGCCGCGCCCGCGGCGCACGCCGTTCGTCTATCCGTCGAACAAAGAAGGGGTGCTCGAGAACGCGGTCAACGTCGTCGACGAGAACCTCTACGTCAGCGGCCGCAACTTCCCGGCCGGCGCGAAGGTGCAGCTCTTCCTCGTGCCGAACCAGCACGGCTGGGCGGTGAACGACGAGTTCCAGCCCACCGCCGCGCAGACCATCGTCCTCGGGCCGAACGAGACCAGCTTCACGGCCGAGGTCGTGCCGGCGGGGAAAGGTGTGGCGGGGGCGTACGACATCATCGCGCGCCTCGTCGATGACGACGCGCCGGTCGTCCTCGCGGACGACATCATCAGCTTCAGCGAAGACACCGGCGTCGTCCTCTACTTCATCATCATCAACGGCAACACCGTCATCGAGTCCGCGGGACGGCTGAAGAACGCCACCGCGCACTTCGAGTTCTCGAACTTCTTCGAGAAGGGTGAGGACGTGTGGGGCGCCGTCGATCCGACCGACGTCCCGGCCGGCCACACCGGCGGCAGCTACGCCGCGCACTGGACCGTCGCCCATCAGCCGGCGGCGTACTGGGATGCGCCGAATCCGGCGCTGGTCGACGTCTCCGGCGACGGGCCGGAGATCCATCGCGTGAAGTACTTCTGCATCAACGGCACGCGCACCCGGCTGTGGCAGGCGGCGACGCAGGCCGCGCCGATCGCCGGCTACGACGTCATCGTCGACTTCGGCGCGGTGCCGGCGAACGACTCCGCGTCGTTCGTGCACGACAACGTCTACGACAAAGGACTCGACTTCATCGACGGCTACGTCGACGCCGGCTTCTGGGTCGGCGAGGCGCCCGACGCCACCGGTCCGTACTCGGTCGGCACGGTCGAGTACCTCGACCCGAACGGCATCTCCGGCATCACCGATCCGGCGGGGATCACCGGCCCGACGTATCCGATCACGCTCGGCTGGGCGCGCATCATGTATCCCGCCACGGCTCCCGGCACCGGCACGCCGGTCGCGCCGGGCGGCCCGTATCCGGTCGCGCTCTTCCTGCACGGCCGTCACGTGAGCTGCGACAACGACGGCGCCGGCCCCGGCCTCGCGGGCGGCTTCGGTCCCTGCGTGCAGGCGAACCGCGTCCCGAGTCACGAGGGCTACAACTACATCATGGAGAAGCTCGCCAGCCAGGGCGTGTTCTGCATCTCCATCAGCGCGCACGACATTCAGTTCGACAACGGCCAGTGGAACTACAACGTCCGCGGCCGCCTGATCCTGAAGTTCCTCGACAAGCTGCGCGACTGGACGAACCTCGGCACCGATCCGTTCGGCCTCTTCAACGGCAGGATCGACATGTCCAGGGTCGCGCTCTCCGGCCACAGCCGCGGCGGTGAAGGCGTCGTGGCGGCGGACCAGCTCAATGCCGGCTGGCCGGTGCCGCACTCCATCGTGGCCGTCAACGCCATCGCGCCGACCGATCAGGATGTCATGACCGACTACGTCCCGCGCGCTCCGTACTACCTGCTCATCGCCGCGCGCGACGGCGACGTGAGCAACATGCAGGGACTGCGCACCTACGACCACGCCTTCCCGCAGGGGATGCTCAATCGCGAGATGAAGGCGACGGCGTGGGTCTACGGCGCGAACCACAACTACTACAACACCATCTGGACGCCGACCGTCGATCTCGGCTCGCCGAATCCGTGGGCCGGCTCGACGGACGACTGCAGCGCCGGACCGACCGTGAATCAGCCGCAGCGCTGCCAGCTCAAGCAGACCGCGGCGGTGCAGCGCAAGGTCGCGCAGTCGACTGTCAGCGCCTTCTTCCGCTGGCACCTGCAGAACGCCAGCGGCTACCGCGAGATCCTGACCGGCGTCCTCGAGCCGGCGGGCGTCGACAACGCGAACATCTTCTGGACGTTCCAGGACGGCGACCGCAACGCCATCGACAACTTCGAGCAGCAGCCGCCGTTCGACCCGAACACGAACACGGTCGGCGGCCTGAACACGGCGCCGGGCTTCACCCTGTTCCAGGAGCGCCTGCTCAACGCCGGCAGCAGCTCGTACAGCCCGATCCCGCTCGCCGACAGCGCGTTCCGTCACGACACCATCGGCCTCAAGCTCGGCTGGGCGGCGTCGCCGCAGACGTACACGACGCACATCCCGCCGGGTCCGAACCGCAACGTGAGCATGTACACGCACCTCACGCTGCGCGCCGGAAAGAAGACCACCGTGCTGCCGACCGCGGCCGGCCCGGACGTCACGCTCATGGTGCAGCTCGAGGACAGCGCCGGCCACATCGGCTTCTACTGGGCCGACACCAGCAATTACCAGCGCATCCCGCACCCGTTCCTCGGCAGCCTCTCGGCGAACCTGGCCACACTCACCGGCGTTCGCATTCCGCTGCAGAACTTCACCAAGAACAACTCGCAGGTCGATCTGACGGACATCGTGAAGATCATGATCCAGACGACCGGCTCCGCGGAAATTGGCCTCGACGATATCGAGTTCGGAAAGTGAGACCGACCACCATGCGCACACTCATCGTCACTCTTCTCTCGCTGCTCCTCGGCACATCCGCCATGGCCGCCGAGCTGCCGTTCAAGATCGTCAGCGCCTCGGTCGAGAAATTCGAGCGGCCGGTCCAGACGCGCAAGGGACGCTACGAGCAGGCGCTCGTGCTGCGCCTCGAGGCGGACCGCCGCGCCTGGGAGAGCCTCCCGCCGTCGATCGAGACGTTCCTCTACATCGGCAGCCACGAGCTGCGCCCGATGGAGACGGAGCTCGGCAAGGACCGCGTCGTCCTGACGTTCCACGACCCCGACTGGCAGTCGCTCAAGGGCGGCGAGTCGATGGTCCTGACCACCGAGCACGGCGACCCGGTGCGGAACCCGGACAACTACGCCGATTACCCCCGCTACGACCCCAAATCCATCCAGTAACGAAGCAGGTGGAGGACAGGCATCCTGCCTGTCCTCCCGTGCGCCTGCGCGTC
>DASUSL010000130.1:0-2143 GCA_036375135.1 Thermoanaerobaculia bacterium
CTCGACGCGCTCGCGGTCTTCGTGCACTCGTCGAACACGGTGCAGAGCCTGTCCATCGCCCAGATGAAGGACATCTTCCAGGGCAAGGTCACGAACTGGGCGCAGGTCGGCGGCGCGAATGCGCCGATCATCCTGTACGGCCGCGAGAGCTCCTCCGGCACGTACGACTACTTCCGCGAGCACGTCCTGAGCAAGGAAGACTTCGCGCCGCGCGTGCAGACGCTCCAAGGCACTGCCGCGGTCATCAACGCGGTCGGCCGCGACGCGAATGGCATCGGATACGGCGGCATCGCGTACGCGAAGGACGTGCGTCCGGTCGCCGTCGCCGCCGAGGGTGCGCAGCCCGTCGCGCCCAGCGAGGCCTCGGTCGCCGACGGCACGTATCCGCTCAGCCGCAAGCTCTTCTTCTACTACGCGTCGAATGCGCCCGAGCGCGTGACGAAGTTCGCACAGTGGGCGGTCACCCCCGAGGCGCAGGCGCTGGTCACGAAGGTCGGCTACTTCCCGCTCGCGACCCGATGAGAAACGCCGTCAACCGTGCGATGACGGTGGTCTTCTCCCTGGCGGGGTGGACCGCCATCGTCTTCATCTTTCTCATCTTTCTCTTCACGTTCAAGGAGACCTCGGGCGTGCTGAACGCGCACACGTTGCGAGCGTTCTTCGAGGTCGATCCGCCGGTGTGGCAGCCGACCTCGGACGTACCGAAGCTCTCACTGATCCCGATCATCCTCGGCACGCTGAAGGCGACGGTGGTCAGTCTCCTTTTCGCCTGCCCGGTCGGCGTCTCCGCTGCGCTCTTCTCGTCCGAGTTCGCGCCGCCGCGTTTGCGCGAGGTGATCAAGCCGCTGATCGAATTGCTGGCGGGCATCCCGTCGGTGGTGATGGGCTTCTTCGCGCTGATGGTGCTCGCCACCTGGCTGCAGGACACGTTCGGCTTCACGTATCGACTGAATGCGATCAACGCCGGCGTGGCGCTCGGCTTCGCGCTCGTGCCGATCGTCTACACGATTTCCGAGGATGGACTGGCGGCTGTGCCGCGCGCGCATCGCGAGGCGTCGTACGCACTCGGCGCGACGCGCTTTCAGACCGCGTGGAAAGTCGTGCTTCCCGCGGCGGCGCCGGCGGTGTTCGCGTCGTTCGTGCTCGCGTTCGGGCGCGCCATCGGCGAGACGATGATCCTGCTGATGGCCGGCGGCAACGCCGCCATCACGTCGCTCTCGCTGCTCGATCCGCTGCGCACGCTCTCGGCGACCATCGCCGCGGAGATGGGTGAAGTGGTCGTCGGCAGCGAGCACTACGCCGCGCTCTTCTTCATGGGCACGCTGCTCTTCGTCATCACCTTCATCAGCAACAGCGGCGGACAGTGGGTGATCAAGCGCATGCAGCGGCGGCTGCAGGGGACGGCGCGATGAAGGGCGCGCTGCTCGGCGTCAGCGTGCTGATCATCCTGGCCATCCTGCTGGTCATCATCGGCAACATCGCCATCCACGGCGCTAAGCAGGTGACGTGGGAGTTCATCTCGCAGCCGCCTCGCGACGGGCTGATGGCGGGCGGCATCCTCCCCGCGATCGTCGGCACCGCGGCGCTGGTGATCCTCATGTCGATCGTGGCCGTGCCGCTCGGCGTGGCCACCGCGATCTACCTGCACGAGTACACGCCCGCCGGCGGCTCGTGGATCGCGACGATCATGCGCAGCGCGGTGGCCAACCTCGCGGGCGTGCCGTCGATCGTCTTCGGCCTCTTCGGCCTCGGCTTCTTCATCAACTTCATCGGCCGCAACATCGACCGCGCCACGCAGCCGCCCGGCGAAGTGCTGTGGGGACAGGGCTCGCTGCTCTGGGCCGCGTGCACGCTGGCGCTGCTCACGCTGCCGACGGTCATCGTGGCCACGGAGGAAGCGCTGCGCACCGTGCCGCACGACCTGCGCGAAGCGTCGCTGGCCCTCGGTGCGACGCAGTGGGAGACCATCCGCCGCGTCGTCCTTCCCGGCTCGCTGCCGGGAATCCTCACCGGCGCGATCCTCGGCATCTCGCGCGGCGCGGGGGAGGTCGCGCCGATCCTCTTCACCGGCGCCGCGTACTACCTGCCGTACTTACCCGGAGACGTCACCGACCAGTTCATGCACCTCGGCTATCACGTGCTC
>DASUSL010000131.1:0-15213 GCA_036375135.1 Thermoanaerobaculia bacterium
TCCCGTCGCCCGCTCCAATCCATCGCACGCTTTACTCGCTGCCCTCGAAGAGGTCGATTGCGACGTCGCGCGTTCGGTACGTGATGCGGCCGAGGACGAACGGTTCGAAGCTTGCCGTCCGGAGTTTCCAGTCGCGGCGGAGGTAGACGAAGACGCGGTGGGTGAGGAGCTCGTGCACGATGAGGTCCGTTCGGAGCACGAAGTTGCGCGGGGTGGTCTGGGACGGTGGCACGAGCGAAGCCGTCACGTAGACATGAGGCCCGGCGTCCGGCTCGAGCACGATCTCGACGTCACGTACCTCGGTGCACCATGCCGTGCCGTCCCGTTGGGAGGCGTTCAGGTGATCGGCGACGTAGCGGGCGATGTCGCGCCGCAGGGCGGGGGAAAGCGCTTTGCTGGTCCGAGGCACCGGCTTGCCGAAGCCGATCTCGAACTGCGCGGCGGGAAGACGCAGCTCCGCCTCGACTTGATCGCGGCCGACGTCGAGAAAGATCGTGCTGTCGGGGAGCGGATGGGTGAACGCGTCAGGCGCTGCGAACAGCATCGACGCCGTCAGCAGCATGGCAGGCGCGAGCCGCATCGGCGTCGCGTTCATCGCCGGACGGTGCGGCGTCGGCGCGCCCCCTCGTCGTCGCGGATTGCCAGCAGGGTCGAGGCCGGACTGCCGAGCGCCGCGCCGCCGGCAGCATTGCTCAGCGTGAAGACGACGGTCTCCTCCCCCTCGACGAGCTCGTCGTCGAAGATCGGAATCTGAAAGCTCTTGCTGCCGCTCTCCCCGTCGGCCCAGGTCAGCACGCCGCTCACCGATTCGAGATCGCTTCCCGCCGTCGCCGTCCCTCCGGCGACCGCGTATGCGACGCTCACCGCGCCCGTCGTGCCGCCGCTGCGCTGAATCTGAATCGTCGCGACGCCCGCGCTTTCGGCGACCGTGTAGCTCGTCTCCGCGAACGTGATCGTTCCCGCCGGGTCGAGCACGAACGCGCCGTCACCGCCGTAGTCCAGCGTCTCGTCGCGCCAGATCGCGTGATAGTGAACCTGGCCGGGGATCCCGGTCGCGGGGCCCTGCACGACGATCTCCATCCACGCGCGCGGCCCGTCGATGCGGATGTAGGAGCCTTGCGACGCGAGGCTGGCGTTGCTACCGGCCCAGCCGATATAGGTGTTCTCGAGCGCGCTGCTGCTCGTGTAGGCGGCGAGAAAATCAGAGGCCACGCCGCTCGGCGTGTCATTGACCCAGGCTTCCATCGCGTCGATGACCAGTGCCTGCTGCGTCGCCGAAAGGGTCGAGACCTTCAGTCCGGATGGCGCCGGGAAAAGGTTGTCGTCGCCGGGACCGAGCAGCACGTCGCCGAACGTTCCGGCGAGCTTGGCCGCGGCGCGCTGCGTCGTATCGAGGCCGGCCATCATCGCCACCATCGCGTCCGTCTTCGGTTTGAGCGGCGAGTAGCTCTGGCCGTTGAGCGTGAACGTCGACGGGTTCATGCCGTTGAAGTACGGCGTGGGACTCTCGACGGAGCCGTGATAGTAGAAGTTGAGTGCGTAGTGGTGTCCGCCGAGCTGGAGGATCCACTCCCCGGTCGATGACGGCGTGCCGATGAAGGCGATGAAGTAGATCCCGCTGTCGTACACGGTGCTCGGACCGAGGGAGCCGAGAAAGTCGTCGGCCTTGCGGATGCCGTCGAACGTGCCATAGCCCGCGGTCGAGAGCGCCGCCTGCGCGACGGCGAGCGCGGCCTCGAGCTGCGTTGACGACAACGTGCTGAACTGCAGACCGTTGTTGCAGGCCGCACCGCAGGGAAGGTTCGACCATTTGGTCGATGCCGTGGTGCGGTTGAAGGCGTATTGAACGCCGTTCTTCTGGGTCGCCGAGAGTGTCGCGAAGAAGCTCTCTGCAGCGCTGCAGACCGCTTTGGCGGGAACGCTGCTGCCCGCGGTGCAGTTGCTCGTCTGTGCGCTCGCGGTCGTGGTGCAGAGGAGGAGCGCGACGGCAAACGTGCATGCGAACGCGACTCGAAGGGGCTGGCTGGGCATGAGTGATCGATCGTACTCGATGGGTGCTGTTCGGGTTTTGAACAACCGGTTAAGAAGCGTGGAACGACCACGCGTACCAGCGCAGTGTTCTCTGCTCGTTCTGATACACGACGCGCACGCTGTGCCTGCCCGGCGTCCAGCGGCGGCGCGGAGTGAATTCGATCGTGTCGCCGTGGCGGACGTACTCGACCGGCTCGCGGTCGACGTACAGGTGCGGGTCACCGAACACGCCGACGAGTCGCACGCGCACGCGCGCATCGGCCGCCACATGCGCGCCGTGCGCCGGCTCGACCGACTGCACCTCGGACGGTGGAGTGGCGGGACTGGGGCGTGACGGATCGAATGGTGGCGCGGCTTCGATGACGATCGGCGCCGAGACGCGCTGCTCGACCGGCAGGTCAGTGCCCGGCGGACTCGCGTTCGCGTCGTACGAGCCGAGGAGGCCGTGCCAGATGACGCGGTACGTGCCGGTGCCGATCTTCGTCTCCGACTGGCGTGACGACACGGCGGCGTCGGCGCCGGAGTCGACGACGATCGTCGACTGGCGGCTCTCGCCGGCGCGGATGACGATCGGCGCCGACATGCACGCGTTCATCCCCGGCGCCCAGACGTGCTCCCACTGATCGCCCTTCGGACGTTGCAGTCCGACGGCGAACGCGCCGTTGCAGTTGATCAGATAGACGTCCTGGTTCGACGGTGCGGTGTAGGTCGAGACGATCGTGGTCTGCGGGCCGAACGGCCCTTCCTGCATGACATAGCGCGGGCGATCGGTCTCGACGGGCGCGCGTTGGACGGCGACCGCGGGCCGCTCCGGCGGAGGAACCTGCACCGGCGGCGCTTCAGATTTGCATGCGCCGAGGAGGAGTGCGAGCGCGATCCGCGCGGCGCGTGTCATGCGCCCTCGACCACGATCATGTTCGCCCGCGCGCAGCGCTCGCGCACCTTCTTCGCTTCCGCGTACTCCGGCGACGCGCGCCACGCTTTCGCCTTCTCCACGGAGTCGAACTCCAGCACCACCAGGCGCCGCGGCGTCCAGTCGCCGTCGAGCACCTCGCTGCGGCCGCCGCGCACGAGATAGCGCCCGCCGTGCGCGGCGATCGCGGCCGAGGCCAGGCGCTTGTACTCCTCGTACAGGGCGGGATCGGTCACTTCGATGTCGACGATGATCAGACCGGTCATGCGCTCATCCTCGCCGCGCGGCCTCGATCGCGGCGACGTCGATTTTCTTCATCGTCATCATCGCGTCGAAGGCGCGCCTGGCCTCGTCGCCGCCGGCCGCGAGGGCATCGGTCAGGACGCGCGGGGTGATCTGCCAGGAGAGGCCCCAGCGATCCTGGCACCAGCCGCAGTCGCTTTCCTGTCCGCCGTTGCCGACGATCGCGTTCCAGTAGCGATC
Organism: Thermoanaerobaculia bacterium; assembly: GCA_036375135.1. Classification (GTDB taxonomy): domain Bacteria; phylum Acidobacteriota; class Thermoanaerobaculia; order Gp7-AA8; family Gp7-AA8; genus QHVT01. The sequence continues at coordinate 3,428 of DASUSL010000131.1, forward strand.
CGTCTCCTCCTGATCGTCGGTGGCGATCTGGAACGAGAAGGCGTAGCTGTGCTTGACGGACGGGCCGCCGTTGAGACCGAGGCAGGGGATGCCGAGGACGGTGAACTCCACGGTCAGGACATCGCCCTTCTTTCCGCTCGGGAAATCGCCCGGGGCCTCGTGCACGGCAGTCACTTGGCTGTCCGGAAAGGTGGCCGCGTAGAAGCGCGCCGCATCGAGGGCGTCTTTGTCGTACCAGAGACAAATCGTGTTCTTTGGCGTCATGGTGGTGAGTTTCTCATGACACCTGTCGGACAATGACGCCGAGTGAGCCTGCTGATCTTTGCGATCGCATCTCTGACCGCCGTTGCCAGCGGATGTGTGGCCATGGCGCAATCGGGCGTGGCACCGTCGTCCTGGTTGCGAAGCGTGGTGGCGTGGGGCGCCGGCGCCGGTCTCGCCGCGCTTCTGGCGCGTTACGGAAAACCGCGAGGCGCAGCCATCGGAGCGGTGGCGCTGGCGACAGCGGCGTTGATCGCCACCTTGTTCGCGCCGGCGGTCGACGGCGTGCACCGGTGGCTCGACCTCGGGCCGCTGCAGATCAACGCCGCGGCGCTGTTCCTGCCGGCCATGATCGTCGGGCTCGCCGCGATCGGAATCGCGCGTCCGATGGCACTCGTGAGCGCGTGCATCGCGGCAACCGTGCTGCTCGTGCAGCCGGACGCCTCACAGCTCACGGCGTTCGCCATCGCGGCTTCCGTCCTCATCGTGCGATCCGGGCTGGCGACGCGATGGAAGGCGCTCGCGCTCGTGATCGCGGCCGTCTTCGCGATCGCCGGCTGGACGCGACCCGACCCGCTGCAGCCGGTGGCGGAAGTCGAGCAGATCTTCGCGATGTGCCTCGCGGTGTCGCCGTTCCTCGCGCTGCTCGCGGGGCTCGCGCTCGCCGCCACGGCCGCGGCGCCTCTCGCCCATTCATCCTCGGATGGCGCGATCGCGCTCTGCGCGTATTTTCTGGCGGTGTCGATCGCTCCGTTCTTCGGCTGGTTCCCGGTCCCGCTGGTCGGCCTGGGGATGAGCTTTCCCGCGGGATTCTGGCTGGGGATGGGGCTGCTGCTCGGTCAGCCCGGCAGCGTCGCGGCGTCGCGCATCACCCGATAGCATTCGCAGGCGCGTACTTCGCTGCACGCCGCATGAAGAGAACTGACACTACACTTCTCCCATGCCGACATGGGTGAAAGTCGTTCTCGTCGTCATCCTGGTGGGATTCCTCCTGCTCGTCGCGGGCGTGGTCATCTTCGCGCGCTGGATGAAGTCGCAGGGGGCGCGATTGCAGGAGCAGGGGAAGGTGGCCATCGCGGAGGCGGAGGCGTTCGGGAAGGGGAAGGATGGGGAGGCGTGCATGGCCGAGGCGCTGAACCGGCTGAAGACGGCGGAGGGGTTCATCGGCGAGGCGAAGACGAAGGTCTTCCTGCAGCATTGTCTGCAGGCCGCCACCGTGCCGCCGGCGATGTGCGAGGGAGTGCCGGCGCCGACGGAGCTCATGAAGACCGCGCAGTGGACGCTCGATGAGTGCGCGCGGCGCGGTTTTCCGAACAACCAGCGCTGCGCGCGACTCATCGGCGCCCTGCAGGTGCACTGCGCGATGGCGAAGCGTTAGGTGCCGCTGGTGGCCGTCGTCGCGGAGGTCTCCGTCACCGTGGCCGTCGTCGACGTGGTGCCCATCGTGCCGGTGGTGTCGGTGGCGGTGCCGTCCTTGACGGCCTCGCCGTGCTGTTCGGCGGCGTCTTCGCTCTGACCGGCCTTTTCGCCCGCATCCTCGATTCGTTCCTCGGTCGCGTTTTCCTTCGGCGTGTCGCAGGCGGCCAGGGTCAGCATCATCATCGCGGCCAGCAGCATCGTCAGGATCTTCTTCATTTTCTGAATTCCCCCTTTTGCCGGACGCGGCAGTGCAACATCATTGCCGCATGCGCAAAACGTGTGATCTGGTCATGAAGGGCGGCATCACCAGCGGCATCGTCTATCCCGGCGCCGTGCGCGAGCTGGCGCAGGAGTACGACTTCGTGAACATCGGCGGCACCTCGGCCGGCGCCATCGCGGCGGCGCTGACCGCGGCCGCCGAGCTGCGGCGCAAAACGGGCGGCGGCGACGCCGGCTTCGACGCGCTGGCGAAGCTGCCGGCATGGATGGCGGAGAAGGTCGACGGACGCTCGCGGCTGTTGTCGCTCTTCGCGCCGACGCCGGCCACGGCGCCGCTCTTTCACGCTGCGATCGCCTTCATCGAGACGCAGGGGACGAAGGGAGCGAAGACGACGGCGCTGCTCGGCGCGATCGTGCGGCGGTTCCCGTTCTTCGCGGGCCTCGTGGCGCTCGCCGGCATCGTGCTGATGATCGTGGCCGCGCGCTCCGCCGATCACGTCGCCATCGTCGTGGTCATCCTCGCGCTGGCGCTGGTCACCGGCATCGGCATGGTCGTCGCGGCGGTCGTCGAGGCGCTGCTGAGCGCCGCGCGCACGCTGCCGCAGCAGGGCTTCGGGATCTCGACGGGACGGGCGCTGACGGAGTGGCTGTCGGGCGAGATCGACGCCGTCGCCGGCGTCGACGATCCGGTCACGTTCGCCGATCTGCGCGCGCACAGCCTGAACCTGGAGATGATGACCACGAATCTCACGCACGGCCGCCCGCACCGGCTGCCGCTGAAGACGAAGGAGTTCTTCTTCGACGAGCAGGAGCTGCGCGTGCTCTTTCCGGAGAAGGTCGTTGACTGGATGGTCGCGCACGCGGAGCCGAGCGAGGCGCTCTACGTCCTTCCCTCGGACGACCTGCCGATCGTCGTGGCCACGCGCATGAGCCTCAGCTTTCCGCTGCTCCTCAGCGCCGTGCCGCTCTGGTCGATCGACCGCGGCGCGCAGGGGACGCACGTGCCCGAGCGCTGCTGGTTCTCCGACGGCGGCATCACCAGCAATTTCCCCGTGCACTTCTTCGACGCGCCGCTGCCGACGCGTCCGACCTTCGCCATCAACCTCGCCGAGCGCACGCCGCGCTATCACCGCGACGGAGAGCGCGTGTACATGCCGAGCGACAATCGCGGCGGCATCCTCGAGCGGTGGACGCCCTTCCACGACCTCGGCGGCTTCCTCGGCGCGATCATCAACACGATGCAGAACTGGCGCGACAACATGCTCCTGCATCTGCCTGGACAGCGCGACCGCATCGCGCACGTGCTCCTCGCGCCGGACGAGGGCGGTCTCAATCTGACGATGGAGCAGAACACGATCGACGATCTCGCCGCGCGCGGCACGGAGGCGGGACGCCTGCTGCGCCAGCGCTTCCGCTGGGACAACCATCAGTGGGCGCGCTTCCTCGCCTTCATGATGTCGCTCGAATCGGCGCTCGAGCAGTGGGAGGGCGCGTTCGGGCAGGGGATCGATCAGATCGTGGGAGGGGCGCAGGAACTGCCGTCCTACCGGGTCACGAAGAGAGAGCGGGCGGAGATGAATCGCGTGGCGCTGGAGTTCCTGCAGCACGTGCGGCAGAACTTCAAATCGAGCACGTTCCGCGGGCCGGACGCCGTGCCGCGCAAAGCGCCCGTGCTGCGGGTGATGCCGCAGGAGTGACGTGGGACGGGCTTCAGCCTGTCCGGATCTCGCGAGGCGGGGACAGGCTGAAGCCTGTCCTACGTTTCTTCGGCGCGCGTGGTCGGCTCCTGACGGCGCGGGATGTCGACCAGCGAGCCGCCCGTCACGCGGCCGGGATACTCGTACAGCGCCGCGTTGTCGGGATGCTTCTTCACCCACTTCTTCGCGTAGAGATCGCGGTCCGCGGCGTCGAGGAGCTGTTCGAGCGAGGCGTTCGGGATCAGCGACGAGTGGGCGAGGCCGGACGTCGAGCTGACGTTGAACGTGGTGTCGTCGACGGTCCACTCCAGCGCCTCGATCTCCGCCACCAGGCGCTCCGAGGCCTTGATCAGCTCGTCCACCGGCAGGTCGACCACGAGCAGCAGGAACTCGTCGCCGCCGTAGCGCGCGATCAGATCGCTGGAGCGCGTGCGCGAGAGGAAGAGCGCGCCGAGGTCGCGGAGGATGCGGTCGCCGGTGAGATGGCCGAACGTGTCGTTGATCGGCTTGAACTCGTCGAGGTCGAGGATGGCCAGTCCGACCGCGCGTCCTTCGCGCAGGTACTCGTCCGCTTCCTCGAAGAGCGTGCGCCGCGTGGCCACGCCGGTCAGCTCGTCGCGCGTGGCCAGCACCTGCCACTCGCGCGCGGCCACGACCAGCGACTGCTGCCGCGACACGACGCGCTGCGCGGCGACCACCTTGGCGATGACCTCGACCTCGGTGCAGCTCTTGGCGAGGAAGTCGTCATAGCCGATGGTCAGTGCGGTGACCTTCGACTCCACGTCGTCGCGCGAGGTGAGCATGACCGCGTACTGCTGGTTGAGCTTCGGGTCGGCGCGCACGGCGCGGATCAGGTCGAAGCCGTCCACGCGCGGCATCTGGTAGTCGGAGATGAGCAGGTCGTACGGCGACTCGCGCAGCATCGTCAGCGCGTGCTCGCCGTCGCTGGCGTTGGCCACGGCGAAGCCGAGGCGGCGCATCAGCTTCGTCAGCCAGGCGCGGAAGTTCTCGTCGTCGTCGACGAGCAGCACGCGGACGGCGGGCGGATCGAGCGGCGGTTCCTGTCGGCGTCGGGAGGGCGAGGTCAGCATGTCCGTACGGAGACTCGCTCCGGCGGGTTCAAGTCGCGCGCCAGAAAGGAGTTGCGCTGTGACGGGGCTCACAGTGGAGGACAGGCAATCCTGCCTGTCCCCGCGAGCGCCTGGACAGGCAGGATTGCCTGTCCTCCACTTTACAGGGGGCGGAAGCCGGTCTCGTCGACCGGGTCGCGTCTGCGGTCCAGCCGTGTGACGATCCACTGCTCGCCGCGGCGCTCGATCTCCAGCACCACCGAGGCCCACATGGAGTCGGTCAGATTCTCGGCCCAGCGGAAGCGGAGACCCGCCCATTGGGCATCCGCAACCCCTCGTTCACGAAGGTGTTGCTCGGCCATTTCGATGAGCTCCGGCCCGCCGATGTGATCGCAAGGCATGTCGCATATGCTACGCGCACCATGAGCGACATTCACTCTTTCGCGAAGCCGGACGAGGCGATCGTCCGACATCTCGCGCTCGATCTCGACGTCGATTTCGAGAGCCGGCGGCTCTCCGGCTCGGCCACGCTGCACATCCGCACACCGCACGGCGGACGCGAGCTCGTCCTCGACACGAACGGCCTGCGCATCGACGCGGTCACGCTCGATGACGGCTCCGCGGCGACGTTCACGATCGGCGACACACAGCCGCACCTCGGCGCGCCGCTGACCATCGCCGTGAAGCCGGAGACGCAGTGGGTGCGCGTCGAGTACGCCTCGTCGCCCGACGCGGCGGCGGTGCAGTGGCTGTCGCCGGAGCAGACCGCGGGCGGCACGCATCCGTTCCTCTTCACGCAGTCGCAGGCCATCCTCGCGCGCACGTGGGTGCCGTGTCAGGACTCGCCGGGCATCCGCATGACGTACGACGCGACCATCCGCGTGCCGCAGGGGCTGATGGCGATCATGAGCGCGCAGAATCCGACCGAGGTGAGCGCGGACGGCGTCTATCGCTTCTCGATGCCGCAGCCGATTCCGTCGTACCTGCTCGCGCTGGCCGTGGGCGATCTCGAGTTCCGCTCCCTCGGCACGAACAGCGGCGTCTGGGCGGAGAAGCCGATGATCGGCGCGTCGGCGTACGAGCTCGCGGACACGCCGGCGATGATCGAGGCGGCGGAGCGTCTGTACGGGCCGTACCGCTGGGGACAGTACGACGTGCTCGTGCTGCCGCCGAGCTTTCCGTTCGGCGGGATGGAGAACCCGCGGCTCACGTTCGCCACGCCGACGATCCTCGCCGGCGACCGCTCGCTGGTGAACCTCGTCGCGCACGAGCTCGCACATTCGTGGTCGGGCAACCTCGTCACCAACGCCACCTGGAACGACTTCTGGCTGAACGAAGGATTCACGGTCTACTTCGAGCGCCGCATCATGGAGGAGATCTCCGGACGCGATTACTCGGAGATGCTGGCACTGCTCGGCTATCAGGACCTCGAGGCCACGGTGGCGGAGCTGCCGCCGCGCGACACGCATCTCTTCCTCGATCTCACCGGACGCGATCCCGACGAGGCGGCGACGAAGCTGCCGTACGAGAAGGGCTACTTCCTTCTGCGCCTCATCGAGGAGAGCGTCGGCCGCGCGCGCTGGGACCGTTTCCTGCGCGACTACTTCGACCGCCACGCGTTCCACTCGATGACCACGACGGAGTTCGTGGCCGAGCTGCGCGAGGCCTTCCCGCAGCTCGACGTCGACGTGAACGTCTGGATCAACGGACCGGGGATCCCGGACAACGCGCCGAAGCCGCAGTCGGACGCGTTCGCGAAAGTGGAAGAGCAGGTGCAGGCGTTCGAGAAGGGGACGCCGGCCGCGCAACTGGCGACGAAGAACTGGTCGACGCACGAGTGGATCCACTTCCTGCGGCACCTCTCGAAGAGCCTGACCCTGGCGCAGCTCACGGACCTCGACGCGGCGCACGGCTTCACCTCCAGCGGCAACTCGGAGATCCTGCACGAGTGGCTGCTGCGCGCGATCGAGCACCAGTACGAGCCGGCGTACGACGCGCTGGAGCGCTTCCTCCTGCGCCAGGGCCGCCGCAAGTTCCTCAAGCCGCTCTATCAGAAGCTGGCGGAGACGCCGGACGGCTTCGAGCGCGCGCGCCGCATCTACGCGAAGGCGCGGCCGATGTACCACAGCGTCAGTTATCGGACGATCGATCAGATTCTGAAGTGGGAGTGAGGCAGTCTCAGAGTCTCAGAGTGGCAAAGTCGCAAAGTCGCTCTTTGAGACTTTGAGACTCTGCGCCTTTTCGACTATCTTCGCCGCCGAGAGGTCGCAATGGAAACAGTAGAGTCGAAGTCCCTCCCGGAGAACGCCTACCTCCCGCTCAACGCCGGCGAAACCTACCAGCCGATGGTGCCGGCGTCGCAGGCGCCGCCGGAAGCGACGTGGCGGGCGATTCTCTGGGGCTTCTTCCTCTGCATCATCTTCACCGTGGCCTCGGCGTACTCGGGGCTGAAGGTGGGGCAGGTGATGGAGGCGGCCATTCCGATCTCGATCCTGGCCATCGGCCTCGCGCGCGTCTACCGGCGCCGCTCGACGGTGCTGGAGAACGTCATCATCACCTCCATCGGCGGCGTCTCCGGCTCCGTCGTGGCGGGCGCGATCTTCACGCTGCCGGCGCTCTACTCGCTCAACCTCAATCCGCATCCGGTGCAGACCATCTTCATCTGTCTGGCCGGCGGCATCCTCGGCGTGCTGTTCCTCATTCCGCTGCGGCGCTACTTCGTGCGCGAGATGCACGGACGGCTGCCGTACCCCGAGGCCACGGCCATCACGGAAGTGCTGGTCACGGGAGAGCGCGGCGGCTCGCAGGCGAAGCTGCTGCTGCAGGCCACCGGCATCGCCGCGGTGTACGAGTTCATCGTCACCACCTTCCTGGTCTGGCGCGAGAACCTCGACTTCCAGTTCCTGCAGCCGGTGAAGTCGCTGGCCGAGCGGACGAAGATCGTCCTCGGCTTCGACGCCACGCCGTTCATCCTCGGCCTGGGCTACGTGATGGGGCTGCGCTCCTCGATGATCCTCGTCGCGGGGGGCGTGGTCGCGAACTTCGTGCTGGTGCCGCTGATCTACTTCGTCGGCCAGGGCTTCGCGGAACCGGTCTATCCGGCCACGGTGCCGATCGGCGAGATGGCGGCGGGGCAGATCTTCCGCGGCTACGTGCGCTACATCGGCGTCGGCGCGATCGCCACGGCGGGCATCTTCGGCATCATCAAGTCGCTGAAGGTGATCGCGGGCTCGTTCAGCGTCGCGGCGCGCGCGTTCAAGGCCGGCGGCGACGCCCACGGCGAGCGCACCGATCGCGACATGAGCATCATGACCATCCTGGCGGGAGTGGTCATCGGCGCGATCGCGGTGGCCATCTTCTTCGGCACGCTGCGGCCGACGGTGACGGTGCTGATCTGCGGCCTGCTGCTCACGCTCCTCTTCTCCTTCTTCTTCACCTCGGTCGCGGCGAACGCGATCGCCACGACGGCCCGCAACCCGGTCTCGGGCATGACCATGCTGACCATCATCATCTCGTCGGCGGTGCTGCTGCAGTTCGGCGTCAGCGGCACGACGGGGATGTTCTTCGTCATGGCCATCGCCGGCATGGTGTGCACGGCGCTGTCGGTGTCGGGACAGACCATCACGGACCTCAAGACCGGCTACTGGCTCGGCTCCACGCCGGCGGCGCAGGAGCGGGTCAAGTTCCTCGGCGTCATCGCCGCGGCCATCGCGGTCGGGCTGACCATCGTCATGCTCGCGCAGGTGTTCCAGTTCGGCGAGGCCGCGCCGGGCGACACGCGCCCGGTGCTGGCGGCGCCGCAAGCGTCGATCATGCAGGCACTGGTGCAGGGCTTCATGAACCGGCAGCCGATCGCGTACGTCCTCTTCGCGGCCGGGGCGCTGATCACGGTGGCCATGGAGATGCTGGGCGTGCCGGCGCTGATCTTCGCGCTGGGGATGTACCTGCCGCTCGACCTCAACACGCCGGCGCTGGTCGGCGGCTGGCTGTCGCACCTGGTGACGAAGCGCTCGGAGCGCACGGGCGGCGTGCGAGGCCGGACCATGCGCGAGCGCGGCGTGATCATTGCGTCGGGACTCATGGCCGGAGGTGCACTCGGCGGCGTCTTCGGCGCGTCGATGCGCCTCTTCCCCTGGTACCACGAGCAGATCGAGGTCAAGCAGTGGCGGTCGTGGTTCTTCGACAACGACACCGTGTCGTCCCTCGTGTCGCTCACGCTCTTCGTGGCGCTCTGCCTGTACGTGTGGTTCGATTCGATGAAGAAGACGCGGGAAGAGGTGTAGGTAGGGATTCGCGCTCCTCGTGTCCCTCCCTTAAGAGGGAGGCAACAGTGAGTGAGGTCAGTTCCTCCGGTGACGGCGGTCCCGAGGAAGTGGTCGGTCCGTTCGTCGCCAGCGGTCCGTTCGTCGTTGTTGCGCCGTTCGCCGTCATCGCGACGGGTGAAAAGCAGAAACGCCCCACCAGTCGGACGCGGTTGGTCAACGCCGTGCTGTTCGCCATCGTGGCCGCACTGGCGACCATCTGGTTCGTCGTGCACGTCAAAGTGCTCGTCACGGAGGTAATCGTGCTCGGCGGCATCACGATCTGGAGCCTCGTGCAGATCCTTGTGACGCAGCTCAAGGCCGCGGTCGAGGACGACGCCAAGACCTTGTGGGGACGTCTTCTCGAGACGAAGAAGCTGGGGATCCTCCTCCGCGTACTGGTCGGTTTGTTCCTTCTGGCGTTCGTCTTCACCTCCTCTTTCTACGTGCGGCTCGGTAGCACCGCCTTATCGACCGTGAAGATCGATGCGGTCGAAGGGAAGGAGACGGTGGCCCGCGTAGACCTCGCGTTCAACACAAAGGTCGACGGCCGTGCATTCGGACCGATTGCATGGCGTACGCTCCGTCTCCAGGTGAAGCAGCCGGTCGGGTACCACGACGAACTGGTGAAACTCCGTCCCGGCGAGGCGCTCACGCTCTCGTTTCCTGAACAGTTCCGGCGCCGCTCGCTGGTGCGGATCTACGTGCCGTACTCGCTGCGCGAGAAGCTGCCGCAGAAGGGCGAGGATCAGTTTCCGAGAACCGCGCTGCTGATCACCGCGAATCAGCAACGTGGCAGAGTGGCGCCGTTTGGTTTTCGCACGGCCTACGTCGGCGTGCCCGATGCCGGACTCTCGGGTGACCTCATCGCGCAGGCAATGCCGGCATTCGAGGAAGCGCGGCGCTCCGAGCTGCGCAGCCACATCAGCGACAACTTCGAGATCGAGCGCCATGTCGCGAAGTGGCGCGAAGAGCCTTTCGTGACGCACGCGTGGGATCTCGAGCCGGGCGAAGTGGTGAAGGCCGAGTACAGGATCGGCGACACCACGGTGCTGTCATGCTCGGCAAAGGTCTCGGAAAGCAGAATCACAGACTGTGTCCTCACGGAGCCCCGATGAACAGACTCACTCTGCTGTTGCTGTTGATGCCGGCGCTGTCCGCCCGGGCCTTCGAGCCGGCCGTCGTGAAGATCGCGGTGAAGATCGAGTCCGACACGATCGGCCAGCGGATGGAGATCGACAAGAGCCGCCGCGGCGCACGGATGAACGAGGCGCAGAGAATCGTGGCAGCGACGGTCGCCTCGGAGTTGAACGAGCTGTTCTCGTTCGTGAAATGGCTCCCGGCCCATGAGGCGGCGAAAGGCGACTCGAGCCTCACCATCACCGTGCGCGAAGAATCCGAACCGAGGAATCGCTACGTCATCGACTACGAGCGAGCCGTCGGCGGCGAGAAGAAGGTGAGCGGCAAGGTCGACTGGGGCGACAACGATCCTCTGTTCAAGCCGGAGGAAGACAAGCCTCTCGGCAACGCTGTCCGTCTCGGCGCGCGGGTGGCGGAGAAAGTCGCGCAGCAGATGAAAAGGAAGCGCCAGCACGTGATGACGGCGTTTCTATCGCGGATCGCGCTCTGCCATCACAAGCCGCGGGCCGCCCGCGATCGGACGTTCACCATCGACGTGCCGCTCGAAATGATCAAGGCGTCGGAGGAGTCGAAGGTCGAGATCACCTTCTGGGCGAAACCAAACGCGCGCGGCGCGCTCGCGGAGGGAATGGTCCAGCTCTCACCGCTGCGCGCCTGCAAGGCGTGTGACGGGCCGACGCTGGGGATGTTCAAGTCATTCTTCTTCCCGGGCATCGGCCCGCTCGAGCAGTGGAGCGAGGACATCCTTCCTCTGTTCGGCGCCAGTCTCCTGGATCACGCTTTCCTGTACATGGTCGAGTACCGCTCGACCGAGGATTCGTCGCAGCCTTCGCGTTCGACGGAGTACGAGGACTGAGCCATGTCCGCCATGACCGCCGTGTGCACACTGATCCTGGCCGCGACGGCGTCGATTTCGCCGTTGATGCCGCGCATCGACGAGGGCCGCGACATGCTGCGCGCAAAGAAGTACGCCGAGGCCGAAGCGATCCTCTCGGAAACGCTGGAGGGCGCGGTGAAGGCCAGCGACTCGTCCGCGGCCGCGCGATCGCTGTTCTTTCTCGGCTTGAGCAAGCACGAGCAGGCAGACCAGGCGACGGGCGAGGCGGCATCGGCGCTCCGGCGCGAGGCCATCCGCCTGTACGAACAGTCGCTGGACCACTTCCCACGATCGCGTTCGACGCTCATGAATCTGGCCGAGCTCCAGATCGCGGAACGGAACTACGACGCTGCCAGGTTCGTGATCCAGCGGGCCATGGAGATGGACGCCTTGACGTCGCGCCCGGTATGGGTGGAACAGCTCGGCGATCTCGCCGCGGCGCAGGGGAAACACGGCGAGGCGGCAGACCGATACGCGGACGTCCTGGGGTGGTCCGCGACGCCATCACCGGCATTGCGCCAGAAGTTCGTCACGGCCTCGATCGTGGCAGGCAAGGACCCGGAAGACTTGATCCCGCATCTGTGGGTATTGGCGAAGAGCGAGCGCTCGGACGCCGTCATGGACCTCGTCTTCGACGCGCTGGCGGCGGAGAAGCTCGATCGGGACGCCACGCAGGCCCTGTTCGGGATTCTGGCATTCCGTCTGGCACGCCAGGACTACACCCCCAGCGAGTTGTCGCAGATCGGCGCCAGCAGGCGTCTCGAGCAGTTGAGCCTCCGTCCCGGCCTCGCGAACGGTGTGA
>DASUSL010000132.1:0-10412 GCA_036375135.1 Thermoanaerobaculia bacterium
CGTGATCGGCATCTCGATGTGATGCCGCTCCGCGAGCTGCTGCGCCGACTTGGTGGTCTTGATCCCCTCGGCCACGAACTTCGCGTCGCGCAGGATGTCCTCCAGCGTGCGTCCCTGACCGAGCTGCACACCCACGGTGCGATTGCGCGACAGCGCGCCGGTGCACGTCAGCACGAGATCGCCCATGCCCGCGAGTCCCGCGAACGTCTCCAGCGTGCCGCCGAGGACGATGCCGAGACGCGTCATCTCGCGCAGGCCGCGCGTGATCAGGGCGGCGTTCGTGTTCGCGCCGAGGCCGAGGCCTTCGAGAACGCCAGCGGCGATGGCGATGACGTTCTTCAATGAGCCCGCGAGCTCCACGCCCGTGACGTCCGCGGAGTGATAGAGGCGGAACGACGGCGACGAAATCGCGTGCTGCATCTGCTGCGCGAACTCGAGATCGCGCGACGCAACCACTGCCACCGAGGGGATGCCTCGCGCGGTCTCGATGGCGAACGTCGGTCCGGAGAGCACCGCGAACGCCGCGAGCTGGTCGCCGAGGACTTCCTTCGAGACCGCGGACATCGGATCGAGCGACTCGTTCTCGATCCCCTTCGTGCCGGAGATCACGCGCGCCCGCCCTTCGAGATGCGGACGGATGTTCGTCAGCACCTCGCGGTAGTGATGGCTGGGGACGACCATGAACAGCGTGTCGGAGAAGTGCGCGGCTTCGGCGAGATCGCTCGTCGGATGGATGCTCTCCGCGAGCGTGATGCCTGGCAGGTAGTCGGGATTCTCGCGCGTGTTGCGGATCGTCTCCGCGACTGCCGGATCGTGCGCCCACAACACGACCTCGTTGCCCGCGCGCGCCGCGGCCACGGCCATGGCCGTGCCGAACGAGCCCGCGCCGATGATCGAGATCCTCACTCATCCTCCTTCTTCTTGCGGCCGAGCTTCCGCTCCGTGCCGCCCGCGAGCCGGGCGATGTTCGAGTGATGTTTGAGGATGACGGCCAAGGCGATGCCGATGCTGATCACCGTGCGCCAGTACGGCGTGCCTTGTCCGATGAACTGGAACAGCAGCGGAATCGACGCGGCGGTGACGATCGATCCGAGCGAGACCATCTTCGACAGCAGCACGACGATGGCAAACACGATGAGCGAGGCGGCGAACACGCGCGGATCCAGCGCCAGTGTCACTCCCGCGGCGGTGGCCACGCCTTTGCCGCCCTGAAACCGCAGCCAGACCGGGAACATGTGCGCGAGCACGGCGATGAGACCCGCCAGCGCGATCCACATCTCCCGCGACTCCCACGGCCTCACTCCCGCCTCGAACGGCCAGCCCGGCTGACCGACCAGCCATCGCGCGATGACGATGACGACGATGCCCTTCACGAGATCGAGCAGCAGCGCCAGCACCCCCGCCCCCCGCCCCGCCGTCCGCGCGACGTTCGTCGCCCCCACGTTCCCGCTTCCCTCGAGCCGTACGTCCTTTCCGGAGAACGCACGCGCGATGAGAAAGCTGAACGGGATGGATCCGACGAGATACGCGATCGCAATCAACGCGAGGGGGAGGAGCATGCGGTGGCTATTGTAGTGACATGCACACGGGAACGACCGGAGCGCCGGAGGCCTTTCGTCGTCCCCTCGTGTTGGCCGAGTGAACGCGTTCTACTGAGAACGGCCAGCCCACTCGCGGACGGCATCGCGGAAGGATGCGGGATCGAGTGCCGGATATCGATACAGCTCCGGCTCGATGGACGTGAACAACTCCATCAGCCGCGCACGATCCACGAGGCCTTCCTCGAGCATCATCTGCACGTCGGCACGATCCTTCCGGTGCCCTCGCTCGATCTTCGCCAGACACTGCGCATAGAAGTCGTAGTGATGGAAGAAGAGCGTTCCCTCCTTCGCAATGAAGCGGCTGCGCTCTTCCCAGCGGGGCAAGGGCGGGATGAAGTCCGCGGGCGACGCGAGCTCCACGTTGAGTTGCAGCCGTTCCTTCAACGCGGGGATCGCGCGCATCACGCGGTCGTCGTCGGGGATGACCTTGATGTCGATGTCGAGAGTGCTCTCGCGCCATCCGAGCAGCACGGCCGTTGCGCCTCCCGTGAGGTACACGCGCCCCGTGCCGTGCGACGCAGCGGCAAGCTCGCGCATGAACGACGCGATGCGCGTGGAAGTTACCGGCTCACGCATTCCGCGGCCCGCTCGAAGCTGACAAGGCGGCGAATGAGGGCGTTGTACTGCGAGTGGGCGCCGTCGCCGTACACGGCGGCGAGTTGCGCGTAGAGGCGATCCTCGGGAAAGTCTTCGGTGTCGGGGACATCGAGGCCGATCCGGCGCAGGCGTGGTGCTCCGACGAGCACCAGCAGCGCCGGCACCGACTCCACGCCGGCCGCCAGATCGCGCAGTCCTTCGCGAATGAGGTCGGCGCCAGGCAACGCGTCATCAACCTCGCGCATCGATGGCGAGTATACGTGGAACGATGTGGGGCGGGATTCAGCCCGCCCGCGACGGGCTGAAGCCCGTCTCCACATTCAGACGCCCTCGAATGCGTTCTCGAGGTCGGCGATCAGGTCTTCGATGTCCTCGATGCCGACCGAGATGCGCACGAGTCCCGGCGTGATGCCGAGTCTCGTGCGGGTCTCGAGCGGGACGGATGCGTGAGTCATCGTCTCGGGGTGTGAGATCAGCGTCTCGACGCCGCCGAGGGATTCGGCGAGGGAGCAGAGGCGCACGCGGTCGAGGAACTTCTTCGCGTTGTCGTGCGAGCCGAGGTCGAACGAGATCATCGAGCCGAAGCCGTTCATCTGGCGTTTCGCCAGCTCGTGCTGCGGGTGGTCGGGGAGCCCGGGGTAGTAGATCTTCCGCACCTTCGCGTGATTGGCGAGGTAGTTGGCCATGGCCACGCCGTTCTCCTCGTGGCGCTTCATGCGCACGGCCAGCGTCTTCACGCCGCGGAGGACGAGCCACGAATCGAAGGGCGAGAGGATCGCGCCGACCGCGTTCTGCAGGAAGCCGATCTGCTCGCCGATCTCGTCGCTGTTCGAGATCACCGCGCCGCCGACGGAGTCGGAGTGTCCGTTGAGGAACTTGGTCGTGGAGTGCACGACGATGTCCGCGCCGAGGTCGATCGGCTTCTGCAGCCACGGCGAGCAGAAGGTGTTGTCGACGACGACGAGTGCGCCTCCGCGATGCGCGACGTCCGCGCACGCGGCGAGGTCCGTCACGGTCATCATCGGATTGGTCGGCGTCTCCAGGAAGACGATGCGCGTGTTGTCGCGCATCGCGTTCTTCACGTTGTCGACGTTCGACGTGTCGACGTACGTGAACTCCAGGCCGAAGCGCTCCAGCACGCGGCTGAAGAGACGGTACGAGCCGCCGTACATGTTCTCGCCGGCCACGACGTGATCGCCTTTCTTGAGGAGGCGGAAGACCGTGTCGGTCGCCGACATGCCGGAGGCGAAGCAGTGTCCGTACTTGCCGCGCTCGAGCGCGGCGAGGTTGGCCTCCAGCGCGGAGCGCGTCGGGTTTTTCGTGCGCGCGTACTCGTAGCCTTTGTGGCGTCCGAGCTCGGGCTGCACGTAGGTGGAAGTCTGGTAGATCGGGATGGTCACGGCGCCGGTGTGCGGCTCCGGCTCCTGCCCCGCGTGAATGCAATCGGTGGAAAAACCCATGACGATCAGGACTCCTTGCGCCAGCGCGAGTAGACGCCTTTGGACATGTAGCGCTCGGCGGCGTCGGGGATGATGGTGACGACGCGCTTGCCGGGGCCGAGGCGGCGCGCCACTTCGAGGGCGGCGTGGACGTTCGCGCCGGCGGATGACGCGCCGAGGATCCCTTCCTCGCGCGCGAGGCGGGACACCATGTCGAACGCGGGATCGTCGTCGACGCGGATCACGTCCGTCGCCAGCGACATGTCGAGGACGGGCGGGATGAACGTCGAGGCGCCGATGCCTTCCACTTCGTGCGGACCTGCTTCGCCGCCCTTGAGGATCGACCCCTGCGGCTCGACCACGTAACACTCGATGCCGGGCAGGCGTTCGCGCAGGTACTTCGCGACGCCGCTGAACGTGCCGCCCGTGCCGGCGCCGGCGAGCCAGGCGTCGATGCGCCCTTCCATCTGCTCGTAGATCTCGGGAGCGGTGGTCTCGTAGTGCGACTCGCTGTTGAACGGGTTCGCGAACTGCTGCGGCACGTAGGCGCCTTCGATGTCGCGCGCGAGCTCCTGCGCTTTCTCGATGGCCGCCTTCATGCCGCCGTCCTTCGGCGTGAGGATCACTTCACCGCCGAGGGCGCGCATCACCTCGCGCTTCTCGATCGAGAAATTCTCCGGGACGCAGAGGATGACGCGGTAGCCCTTCTGCACGCCGGCCAGGGCCAGGCCGACGCCGGTGTTGCCGGCGGTCGGCTCGATGATCGTGCCGCCGGGCTTCAGCAGACCGGCGCGCTCGGCGCGCTCGATCATGCCGACGCCGATGCGGTCCTTCACGGAGAAGCCGGGGTTGAGCAACTCGAGTTTGACGAAGACGTCAGCGAGGTCGCCGCCGCTCATCGTGCGCAGGCGCACCATCGGGGTGTTGCCGATGAGATCGAGAACGGAGTCGACGGAAGGGAGCAGAGTGCGGGGAGTCAAGCGGCGCGGATTCTATACAAGCAAAACGGCCGGCGCCAATGAAGGCGCCGGCCGGGCTGGAAGGGTTCGATCTGATGAAGGGGTCGGTTTACGCCCAGCTCGAGGGTCGGCTGTTCGAGCGGCGCTGGTTGTAGCAATCGCGGCAGTAGACCGGCTTGCCGCTCACCGGGGTGAACGGAACTTCGGTCGGGATGCCGCAACTGTCGCAGGTAACGCTCACCATCTGGCGGCTGCGGCCTTCGGAGCCGTTGCCGTCGCGGGCAGTTTTCCGCTTGTCGCGGCAGTTCTTGCAGCGCTTCGGCTCGTTCGTGAAACCACGCTCGGCGTAGAACGCCTGCTCGTTCCGGCTGAAGATGAACTCCTGTCCGCAGTCGGCGCAGTTGAGGGATTTGTCGTTGAAAGTGTCCATGAAACCTTGATCTCCTAACGGTTGTAGCCTTGGTGATACGAATTGCCGCAGCGGGTGTCGCATGCGGGGGGCCGCGACCCTGCCCCCGCTCGATGGATGAGAACTACGATTGCGTTTGGAATCGACCCCCTTCCGAGTCATCAGGAACAACACGAATCCCCCGGCGAACTGCGCTGTCCGGTCTGGAGTTGTTCATATTGATCCCGATGGCAGCGGTTTTAGCATAGTTTTCTCAGCGAAGGCAACGCGGAAAGATGTACTCCAAATAAATCGTCAAGGTGTTGACCATTGCCCAAATCCACCAAAATTCGAATCGGTCCCGCGGGGTGGAGCTACAAGGACTGGGAAGGCACGGTCTACCCGCCGCACGGCTCGAAGTTCGACCATCTCGCCTACCTCGCGCAGTTCTTCGACACGGTCGAGATCAACTCGCCGTTCTATCGAATCCCGCCGCCCACGCACTCCAAAAGCTGGGTGCGCCGCATCGCCTCGAACGACGACTTCGTCTTCACGACGAAGGTGTTCCGCGGCTTCACGCACGAGAAAGATCCGCTGGTGAAAGAGGACGTGAAAGCGTTCCGCAACTACCTCGACCCGCTCATGGAAGCGGACCGCCTCGGCGCGGTCCTCATTCAGTTTCCGTGGAGCTTCAGGAACACGCCGGAGTCGCGCGTGAAGCTGGTGGAGCTCTTCGAGGCCTTCGCCGAATATCCGAAGGCGCTGGAGGTGCGGCACGCGACGTTTCAGGAGCCGCAGTTCTACGAGTTCCTCGAGGAGCATCAGGTGTCGTGGGTGAACGTCGATCAGCCGCTCTACGCCGACTCGGTGAAGCCGGCCGACACGATCACGGGCCCGATCGCCTACGCGCGCCTGCACGGCCGCAACTACGAGAAGTGGTTCGCGCACGGCGAGACGTGGGAGCGCTACAACTATCTCTACTCCGAGCGCGAGCTGGAGCCGTGGGTGGAGCGCATCGAGAAGATGGCCAGGAAGAAGGACACGTTCGTGATCACGAACAATCACTTCCGCGGCCAGGCCATCCTCAACGCGGGGGATTTGAAGGAGTCGCTGGGGCAGGACGGAAACCTGCCGCCGCAATTGAAGGAGGCATATCCCGAGCGGTTCGCGTAGCGTCTGGACTGCGGCAGCGTTGCTGCCGCTCTCGAACGTAGGGCAGGCTTCAGCCTGCCCGGGACAGGCTGAAGCCTGTCCTAGGTTTTGGGACGGCCTCCAACGCTGCCGCGGTCCAGACGCCGTGCGTATACGATTCGCGCCGATGACTCGCAAGAAACGCGTGGTCGGGACGGCCGGCCACATCGATCACGGCAAGACTTCACTCGTGCGCGCGCTGACCGGCGTCGACACCGATCGGCTCCCCGAGGAGAAGCGGCGGGGCATCACCATCGACCTGGGGTTCGCCAGCTGGTTCACGGACGACTACCAGATCGGCTTCGTCGACGTGCCGGGGCACGAGCGCTTCGTGAAGAACATGCTGGCCGGCGTGGGCGGCATCGACAGCGTGCTGCTGGTGGTCGCCGCGGACGAGTCGATCAAACCGCAGACGCGCGAGCATTTCGCCATCTGCCGCCTCCTCGGCATCGCCACGGGCGTCGTGGCCATCACCAAGAGCGATCTCGTCGACCGCGACATCCTCGAGCTGGTGCGGCTGGAGATCGAGGAGCTGGTGACGGGCAGTTTTCTCGAAGGAAAACCGATCATCCCCGTCAGCAGCACCACGCTGGCGGGACTCGATGATCTGCGCGCCGCGATCGTGCAGTCGATCGCCGACGTCGGCGACCGCGACGCGAGCACGCGCGTGTTCCGCCTCCCCATCGACCGCGCGTTCACGATGAAAGGCTTCGGCTCGGTCATCACCGGCACGACGTACTCGGGACGCGTGCGCGTGGAAGACGAAGTGGAGGTGCTGCCGGGCGGACTGCGCAGCCGCGCGCGCGCCATCCAGGTGCACGGCGAGCCGCGCGACGACGCCTCCGCCGGCGAGCGCACGTCGATGAACCTCGCCGACATCCCGCTCGAGGCCATCCATCGCGGCCGGCAGGTCGTGCATCCGGAGACGCTGCGGCCGTCGTCCGTCATCACCGTGCATCTCGACCTGCTGCCGGACGCGAAGCCGCTCCGGGAGCAGACGCGCATCCGCTTCCATCACCTCTCCGCGGAGCTGCTCGGCACGATCCGCTTCGTCGACGACACGGACGGCGAGCTGCGTCCCGGCGGCGGCGCGTTCGCGCAGATCCGGCTCGAGTCGCCGGTCGTCGCGGTGGCGGGCGACCGCTTCGTCATCCGCAGATACTCGCCCGCCTTCACCATCGGCGGCGGCGTCATCCTCGACGCGCATCTCCAGAAGCTGAGCCGCGGCACGCGTCCCGAAATCCTGGAGACGCTGTCGACCGGCACCCTGCCGCAGCGCGTGGAGCTGATGGCGAAGCTGCAGGGACTGCGCGGTGTGGCGCTGGACGAGCTGCAGGCGCGCACCGGCATCCGCTGGGAAGCGCTGGCGAAAGAGCTGCGCAACGTGCCGAACGTGTCGAAGACGAGCAACACGTTCGTGCACAACGACGTGCTGGCCGATTTCCGCCGCCGCGCGATGGAGTTCCTCGACCGCTACTTCAAGGACAACAAGATGGCGGTGAGCGTGCCGAAGAGCGAGTTCGTGCAGAAGCTCATCCCGCCCCGCGCGCCGGTGAACTTCCTGCTGAACGACCTGGCGAAGGAGAAGATCGCCACGGTGCAGGGCGACGCGCTCGACATCCCCGGCCGCTCGAAAACACTCGGCGGCGCGGAAGGGGAGCTCGCACGCGCGATCGAGGCACGCTACGCCGACGCGGGACTGCAGACGCCCGCGACCTCGGAGCTGATCAAGACCATCCATCAGCGCCCGAAAGTGATCGAGGGAGTGATCGGCTACCTGGTGAAGCAGGGGACGCTGGTGCGTCTCGCGGAAGGCGTCTACCTGCACCGCGACGTCGTGGCCGCGGCGCGCGAGAAGCTGTCGACGAAGAAAGGCGAGACCATCGACGTCGGCCAGTTCAAGGACCTGTTCGGAATCTCCCGCAAGGTGGCCATTCCGCTGCTGGAGTTCTTCGACAAGGAAGGAGCGACGAAGCGCGTGGGCGATTCGCGCACGGTGCTCTGAACGAAGTGGAGCGCCGCCGTCTCGGCGGCTGCCCGGGCGGCGTCCCGCCGCCCGCCCCCGGTGGCGGCGCGGGACGCCGCCACGACAGCCGGCGCGGACGCCAGCGGTCCGCTGTGGCGCGCTCAGTCGTCGACGCCGCTGTTGAACGACGGCGGGTCGCTGGCGGGGAACGACTCGGCGATGGCCTGGTCGATGCGTCCCTCGTCGTCGAGCGGTTTGTCGGGATCGCGCAGCGGATCGATGCGTCCGCCGCGCTCTTTCTGCCAGTCTCTCTGCGGTGGCTCCATGCAGGTGGGACCTGCGGCAAACGGGCCAGATGTGGTGACGGGCTTCAGCCCGTCACGGGCGGGCTGAAGCCCGTCCCACATTCGGAGTCGTGTCCTTGTAGCCTTTCGGCAGCACCAGCAGCGCTTCGGGAACGTCGCGCTGCACGATGCCGGTGACCGTGCGCTCGACGACCGGCTTGCCGGCCAGCGTGGCCTTGTCGACGAGCGGGAAGCCGCGCTCATTGGCCAGCGCCTGATCGACGGCGCTCATCATCGGCGCGAGCGGCGAGGCCGGCGTGTCGCTGACGTGCATCATGGCGAAGAGGCCGCGCGGGATCGACGGATGCTCGGCCAGCCAGAGCTCGCGCCGATACGTGCCCGACTCGATCGCCACCGCGTGCGCCGTCGCGCCGTGCAGCGGCTTCGTCTCGTTCGTGCGCACCAGGCGCGCGCGTGGATACTGCGGCGGAATCGCGGCCGCGGTTGCCGCGCGGCGTCGCGCGGCCACGGCGCTGAGCGGCTCCGTGCGGATCGTCCGCTCCACGTCATCGACGAACGTGACCGTGTTCGCTTTCGTGTCGTAGAGACGCCAGGTGTCGTGCTCGCCCGTGTTGCGGGCGCGGTCGCCGGCGATGACGAGCGTGTGATCGTGCGACTTCTCCCCGACCGTGGTGCGGATCGTGACCACCGTCGCGCGCACCTGCGGCCCGGCCGCGGACGACTTCGCGGGTTGCCGCTCTTGCGCCGGTTTGCATGCGATGCAAAGGGCGACGATCAGGAGAAAGCGCTTCACTCTTTGGCGTCGTACCAGCTCTTCCCCCAGTGCGCGTCGACGGCCAGAGGCACCGACAACGGGAAGACGTTCTCCATCGTCTCTTTCACGATTCCCGCCACGTCGGCCGCGCTCGTCTCCGGCGCCTCGATCACGATTTCGTCGTGCACGGTGAGGAGCATGCGCGCGCCGGCGCCGTGCTCGCCTAGGCGGCGCTCGAGCTCGATCATGGCCATCTTCAGGATGTCCGCGGCCGTGCCCTGGATCGGCGCGTTCGTGGCCATGCGCTCCGCGTTGCCGCGCACGGTGAAGGAGCGGTTGTGGATCTCCGGGATGTACCGCACGCGCCCGAACAGCGTGGTCACCTTGCCGGTCTGCCGCGCCTCGATCAGCGTCTTGTCGAGGTACTCCTGGATCTTCGGATAGCGGTTGAAGTACGCCTCGATCCAGTCCTTGGCCTGCTGCCCGCTGATCCCCAGCTCGTTCGACAGGCGGAACGACGACATGCCGTACAGCA
Organism: Thermoanaerobaculia bacterium; assembly: GCA_036375135.1. Classification (GTDB taxonomy): domain Bacteria; phylum Acidobacteriota; class Thermoanaerobaculia; order Gp7-AA8; family Gp7-AA8; genus QHVT01. The sequence continues at coordinate 9,736 of DASUSL010000132.1, forward strand.
CGCCGAAGTTGATGACCTTCGCCGCGCGGCGCTGTTCCGCGGTCAGCTCATCCTCGGGGATGTTGAACATCTTCGACGCGGTGGCGCGATGGATGTCGGCGCCGCGGCGGAAGGTCTCGATGAGCGACTCGTCCTGTGAGATGTGCGCGAGGATGCGCAGCTCCACCTGCGAGTAGTCGGCGGAGAGCAGCACGAATCCCTCGTCGGCGACGAAGGCCTTGCGGATCTCGCGTCCCGTCTGCGTGCGGATGGGGATGTTCTGCAGGTTCGGATCGGACGACGAGAGGCGTCCCGTCGCGGCGACGGCCTGGTTGAACGTCGTGTGCACCCGTCCGTCCGCGGCCACGAGCTGCGGCAGCGCGTCGACGTACGTCCCCTTCAGCTTGTGCAGCTCGCGATGCTGGAGGATCAGCTGCGGCACCGCGTATCCGTGCGTGGCCAGCTCCTCGAGCACTTCCACGCTGGTCGAGAAGCTCTTCGTGGTCTTGGTCTTCTTGATGACCGGGTACTGCAGCTTCTCGAACAGCACGTGGCCGAGCTGCATCGGCGAGTTGATGTTGAACTCCGTACCGGCTTCTTTGTAGATCTCGGTCTCGAGCGTCGCCATCTGCTCGCCCATCGACTTCGACATCGAGCGCAAAAGGTTCGCGTCGATGCGGATGCCGCGCTCTTCCATC
>DASUSL010000133.1:0-9756 GCA_036375135.1 Thermoanaerobaculia bacterium
GAAGCCGCCGCCGTGTAGGGCGGGCTTCAGCCCGCCCGCCGTGACGGGCTGAAGCCCGTCCCACATGACTATCGCCCGAGCACCGACGCCGCGGGGGAGGCCATCGGATCCTCGACGATGATGCCGATGTTCTTCGCGCCGCTGGCGCGGGCCAGGTCGAGGAACTTCATCGTCGTCTCGTAGTCGACGTCGCGTGCGCCGGAGAAGAACACCATCTTGGAGGTATTGCCGCGCAGGATGTCGCGAATCCGCGCGGGGAACTGCTCCATCGACATCTCGTCCTTGTTGATCAGGACGCGCGGACCGGCCGCGAGCCGCAGGACGATCTGGTCCTGCACCGCGGACGGCGGAAGGTTCGCGGGCGCTTTCGGCGGGACCTTGACCAGGTAGCCCATCTGAACGACCGGCGTCGCAACCATGAAGATGATGAGGAGCACGAGGACAACGTCGACCAGAGGGGTGACGTTGATGTCCTTGCTCAATCCACCGCTACCACCTACTTGCATGGGATTATGCCTCTCCGCCTGCAGTTTTCTTCGGCTGGGAAATCAGACCGACATCGTTGAAGCCGACCTCGCGGCATGCCTTGAGCACGTCGAGCACGTCGCCGTACTTCACCATGCGATCGCCCTTGACGGCGATCTCGCGGTCGGGCGTGCGCTCGAAGATCTCCTTGAGCGACGACTCCACCTGGTCCTTGCGGACCACGTTCGGTCCGAGATAGACCGAGCCGTCGGCCTTGACCGAGATCTGGAGCTGCTTCTCGGTATCCGGCGTCTTGTCGGGCGATTCCGTGACCGGAAGGTTCACCGGCACGCCCTTCTGCAGCATGGGCGTGACGACCATGAAGATGATCAGGAGCACGAGGACGACGTCCACCAACGGTGTGACGTTGATGTCGGAGTTCATCGCCGCGTGGCTGACTTTGCCGAGCGAGCTAGCCGACAGCTTTTTCATCGCTCATGCCCACTTCTTTCATGAAGTAGATCGCCATTTCGGAGCCGGAGTTCGACATCTCGACGGTGAAGCGGTCGACGCGATTCTGGAAGTAGTTGTAGGCCCACACCGCGGGGATGGCCACGAGGAGGCCGCCGGCCGTGGTGAAGAGCGCTTCTGCGATACCGGCCGAGACCGAGGCGATACCGCCGCCGCCCTTGGCCATGCCGGTGAAGGCGTTGATGATGCCGACGACCGTGCCGAAGAGACCGACGAACGGCGCGGTGGCGCCGATGGTGGCCAGAACGCCGAGGTTCTCCTTCAGCTCCGCGACGGTGATCATGGCCGTGCGGTCCATGCCCTGACGCGCGGCCTCGACGGCCAGCTCCGGGTTGGTGTTGCGCTTGTCGCGGCGGGACGCCTCGAACTCGAGCAGGCCGGCGGCGATGACCTTGGCCAGGTGGCTCTGCTTGTACTTCTTGGTGACCTCGATGGCCTGACCGTAATCGCCCTTGGTGAGCAGATTGGAGAGCGCGCCGAGCAGCTTGAGCGACTGGTTCTTCGCCTTGTTGAAGACGATGTAGCGCTCGACCATGACCCACAGCGAGTAGATCGACATCAGGGCCATGACTGCGATGACGATGTACCCGACGATCGTCATCTCCCGAAACATGTGTGCCAGATCCATGACTGATTCCTCCTCTGCGACGCCGGCCAACCGGCACCGCCTATCCTTTTAGTTCAGTTTGAAATTGACGGTGAGGTTGAAGATGACGTCCACGGGCTGACCGTTCAGCGTACCGGGGCGGAACTTCCACTTCTGGACTGCGTCCGCGGCGGCCTGGTCGAGGCCGAACGGGAGCGGTTTGAGTACTTTGACGTCCCGCACGTTGCCGTTCTTGTCGATGATGCACTCGACGATGACGATGCCGGCCACGCGGGCCTTGCGCGCCACCTCGGGATAGTGCGGCTCGACGCGGCTGAGGACCGTCGGCGCCTTGACGTCGCCTCCGACGCGCAGCGGCGCGGCTTCTTTCGGAGGAGGAGGCATCGTGTCGGTCACGATTCCGCCGACGACGCCGCCGACGACACCACCGACCACGCCGCCCTCGACTCCACCCTCGACGCCGCCTTCCACGCCGGCATCGGCGGAGGAGGCTGCGGCTTCGACCGGCTTGACTTCGTCAGGCACGACGGTCGGGGCGAGGTTCTGGATGTCGCGCGGCACTTCGGTGCGCACTTCCACCGGCTTGACCGTCGACGCCGCTTTGGGCGGCGGCGGGGGCGGGGGCGGCGGAGGCGGCGGCGCGGCGGCCACGGAGTACTGGGCGACCTGCGCCGGCGAGTTCTCCGGGAAGTCCACGTTCCAGATGGCACCGAAGAGCATGCCCGCACCTACGATCGCGTGCAGCCCCACCGATACCGGAAGGGTCAGGTACTTCTGAATCCCGACCTTCTGCTTTTTCGATTCGACAACGGTTGTTTCAAACATGGCAGTCGTTCCGTGTTAGCTCTTCTTGCCCGCGGCCGCCGCCGTCGCTTCCGCCTTCTTCTTCTTGACGATGGCGATGGCTTCGTTGCGGATGCGATCGGCCTCGGCCACGAGCTGCTGCTGCTTGGCCGGGTCGGTCTCGAGAGGGGCCTGCTGGCGGTACAGGAGCTGGAGATAGACCATCGCCTCGAAGTACTCGGCGCGCATCTGCGTGGCGCGTGTCAGCGCCTGCTTGCCGCGCTCGATGATCTGGAGGCGCTCGGCGATGTCCTGCGGCGGGTTCTTGGCCACCTTCTCGTAGCAGACCACGCCGTAGGTGTAGAAGGCTTCGGGGTTCCGGGCGTCGAGAAGGGTGATCTTCTCGTACCAGTTCAACGATTCCTGGAAGTCGCCCTGCTTGGCGTACAGCGTGGCGATGGAGCGCACCGCCTCGATGTCGTTCGGGTGCGTCTTCAGCCAGTCGCGGAAGTAGTTGATCGCCTCGGTGATGCGCTCGGCGTTCAGGTAGAGGTTGATGAGAGCTTCCCGGGCGATGCGATCGTCCGGTCGCTTTCTCAGGTATCCCCGGAGCTCCTGAATCGCGCGGTCGGCGTTCTTCACGTTCGCCGGCGACTTGTCTTCCGGAACGTACAGCCCGATCAGCGAGTAGCCGATCATCCGGTCGAGGTCAGGAAAGCTATGGGAGTCGATCTCACGCGCACGCTGATAGTGCTTCAGCGCCGTGGCGTAATCCTCTTTCCCGTATGCGTCGTTCGCTTCTCGGATCTGGATGCGGGCCTGAATCTTGGAACAACCAGTCAGAGAAAATAGGGAAAGAGAAAGTGCCGCAAGAAGGCACAACTTCTTTTTCATTTGATTCCGAACTCCCAGATGAGTGATCGCAGATCTGTGCAGGGGGCGCTATCAGGCTGCATCCCGGCCCGCGTCAGGCAATGGCCAGCGAATATACAGATGGGTCGCATCACCGTCAACCTGTTAGTTAGTTCCTGAAACCGAAAGTTTTAGCTGCAAAAAATCAACTCCAAAGAACCCCATTCCGCCGCTGATTTCGACACCGCGAATCGTGCGAAAGAAACCGGGTCCCGCAAAAAAGTGAAGCGCTCAATACGACGGTTTCCACTCCGTGGTCAGATCGCTGATCGCTGACCACAATTCCGGAAACAACGGCTCGCGTGTACCAGCCTCGAGCTGTGCTGCCGGCACCCCCTTCAGCGACATGACCCGATCCCCGATGATGCGGAAAGCGAGCCGCATATGGGTGAATCGCCACTTCATGAACGCTTCGTCGTAGTCCATGAACGCCTGCAGCAGGCGGAAAAGTGCGTATTGCTCCCTCGGTTGACGCTCCAGCTCGAGCACCGTGACCGAGTGTTTGCCGAGCAGCGCCTGGAACGGCGGCCAGAGCCGTTTCCCCGCATTCAGCAGCAGACGAAACCCCGGCGACTCCTGCCCGCTCCCCCGCCCCAGCGAAGTCGTGCGCAGCACGTGGTAGTCGACCGGCGCCATCGTCTCCAAAATGATGATCTGCTCGCGCAGCAGATCGATGAGGAGCCGGCAGCGGTGGATGAGGTCCGCCGCGAGCTGCGGCTCGTCGGCGTCGATGTGCGCGATGGCGCGGTCGAGCTCGTAATCGATGTGGTGCAGCCACAGCTCGGCCGTCTGATGCGTGACCTGGAAGAGCCGCTCTTCGGGATGGGCGAGCTGCTCGATCGGCTTCTGCAGCTCCAGCAGCTCGGGGACGCGCACGTAGCGCTCGTAATCGGTGTTGCCTTTGCCTTCGAGAATGGGACCGGTGTGCGGCATGGGCGCGGATCATACTCGACGCTGGAGGACAGGCAATCGTGCATGTCCACGAAATCGTCGGGACAGGCAGGATTGCCTGTCCTCCACTGCGTCAGACCAGCTCGAGAATGTGCCCCAGCTTCGTCTTCTTCGCCTCGAGATACTTGCGCGTCGTGCTCGACGGCGCGATCTCGAGCGGGACGCGCTCGACGATCTTGAGCCCGAAGCCTTCGATGGCCACGTACTTGGCGGGGTTGTTCGTCAGCAGGCGGATCTTGCGGACGCCGAGGTCGCGCAGGATCTGCGAGCCGGTGCCGTACTCGCGGATGTCGGGGGCGAAGCCGAGCTTGGCGTTCGCCTCGATCGTGTCCGCGCCCTGGTCCTGCAGCTCGTACGCGCGCAGCTTGTTGATCAGGCCGATGCCGCGTCCTTCCTGCAGCAGATAGAGGATGACGCCCTTCCCCTCGCGCTCGATCAGCTCGAACGCGCGCTCGAGCTGATCGCCGCAGTCGCAGCGGTGCGAGTGGAAGACGTCGCCGGTCAGACACGACGAGTGCACGCGCACGAGCACGTCGTCCTCCTCCGCGATCTCCCCCTTCACCAGCGCCACGTGCTCCTCGCCCGTGATGTCGCTCTGGTACGCGTGCACGCGGAACTCGCCGTGCGCGGTGGGAAGCACGGGCGCCGCGAGGCAGTGCACGTGCTTCTCGTTCTGCATCCGGTACTTGATGATGTCCGCGACCGAGATGATCTTGAGGCCGTGCTTCACGGCGAACTCGCGCAGGTCCGCGAGCCGCGCCATCGTCCCGTCCTCGTTCATGATCTCGCAGATCACGGAGGACGGATTCATCCCCGCGATCATGGCCAGGTCCACCGAGGCCTCGGTCTGGCCGGCGCGTTTGAGCACGCCGCCCTTCTTCGCGCGCAGCGGGAACACGTGTCCCGGACGGGCGAGGTCGTGCGGGCGCGACTTCGGGTCGATGGCCACGCGCACCGTCTCCGAGCGGTCGCGCGCGGAGATGCCGGTGGTCACTCGTCCGCGCGCCTCGATCGACACCGTGAAGGCCGTCCCGAAGTTGGTCGTGTTGTGCTCGACCATCAGCGGCAGCTCGAGCTCGCGGCAGCGCTCCTCGGTCAGGGCGAGGCAGATCAGCCCGCGCCCGAACCGGGCCATGAAGTTGATCGTCTCCGGCGTCACGCGCTCGGCGGCGATGCAGAGGTCGCCCTCGTTCTCGCGATCCTCGTCATCGACGATGATCACGAATTCTCCGCGGCGATAGAGCTCTGCTGCTTCTTCGACGGTTGCGAACGGCATTACGAGTCCTGAGTCCTGAGTGCCGAGTGCTGCGTGTCCGCGGTCCCGCGTTTCTCAGGACGCAGCACTCAGCACTCAGCACTGATTTATTCGACGACCTTGAACTTGTCCGTCAGCGTGTAGGACGTCTTCTTGATCGTGTCGATGATCTTGATGGTGAGAGTGTACTCGCCCGGCTTGAACGTGTTCGGCGGCAGGGCGTTGCCGATGGCGAAATGTCCCGGCACACCCTTCAGCTCGATGGCGTCCGTCTCGAACGGCGGCGCGCTCCTCTTCACTTCCTTGCCCGTCGCCGCGTCCTTGCCGACCACGTCGAGCTTGACCTGCACCTTCGGCATCTGCGTGGCCGGCGCGCCGCCGCTCACCGGCACCTGTCCCTCGGGCAGCGCGGCCTCGGCCACGCCGGGGTTGCGCAGCTCGACGAAGTACCAGAGCTCGTCCGCGGCGCGGAACGTGCGGTCCGCCTTCGGGATCACGCGCAGACCGCCGAACGCAAACGGGTCCGTCGGCTTCTGCGGCGCCGCCAGCGGGAAGACGTTGTTCGAAAGAATGAGCGGCGAGATGGCCGCGGCGTCCTTATCCAGCGCGCCGGCGACCTCCATCTCGGTCGAGGCGACGGCCACGACCTTGCCGTTCTGCGCCACGCCGAGCGTGCCGCGATGCTTGCCCGCGGGAAGCGTGAGCGTGTGATCGACGAACCAGTCGCCCCTCGTCTCGGTCGCCTTCACCTCTTCCTCGAAGGCGAGGATGTTCTTGCCCTCCGCGTCGCGGATGACGCCGAACAGCGTCACGTCCGGACCGGTGAGCCCGGCCGACTTCGGCACGTACACGCCGACCGGCACGAACGTCTGGCCGAACGACGTGACGAACTCGCCCCACGCGGCATGACCGCCGCGGTCCTTGTCCGACACCGCGGTTTTGAAGGCCTCGGTGGTCAGCTCGGTGACGATCGGCGCGGTCGCAGGCACGGGCCCGGTCTGGATCGACACCGGCGCGGGAGCCGGAGCAGCGGCGGCCGGAGCGGCCGTCGCATTCGGCTGCGTGATCGCCTTCGCGATCGCCGTCTCCTGCGCCTTGTTGAAGTCGATGCGGCTGCGCTCGACCTTGAACTGCTGGTTCGAGAGGCGATCGACGAAACGGACCGTCGAGCGCGTGGAGCCGAACAGCGCCTTCGCGTCGTCACCCTCGTAATGCCACTCGATCACCGCGCCGCTCTGCGAGGCCTCGGCGCGCTCGCGCGCGTCGGCATCGGACGAGATGCCGCTGGCGTCGGTCGTCCGCGTGGCGCGGCTCGGCTTGCCGTAGAGAAGAAACACTTTGCCGCGGTCCGTCAGCGCGCCGCGGGTCTTCCCCTCGGCGAACTGCTCGTCCGCGTACTTGATGCGCTGCTCGATGAGGTCGCGGTACTCGTTCTGCGGCGTCCCCGCCGTCGGATCGCGCCGCGCCCAGAATAGATCCAGAAAAGCCTGCGCCTCCGCGTCGGTCTTCACGTTCTTCCACGCCGCCGCTTCCTCTTTCGAGAGCAGGAACTGCAGCGGGCCGAGATCGGCGGCGAACACGGTGGAGGCGAGGCAGACGAGAAGAACTGCCGTCAAACCCAGGCGAAATTTCATGTGCGCCCTAACTCCCTACTGCTGCTCGAAATTCTCCATCTGGTCGTACAGCCGATCCATCTCCGAATCGATCTCCTCCTGCGTCAGAACGCCCTTGCGCACCAGCAGGGCGGCGAGGCTGTGCAGCAGGATGCCGTTCTCGATGATCATCTGTTCGATCTGTTCATCGTCCTCGTCGTAGTCCCCGCCGTTGTTGCGATCGATATCGTCCATCTGCTTCTCCTCCTTCGAACTTCGTGTTCCGTGTACCACTGGCCGCACGCACTCCGCAACCCGTAAAATCCCGCGCACCATGAAACGGGCTCTTCTTGTTGTCGTCGTGTCTCTTCTCGCCGCCTCGTGCCAGCAGCGCGAGGCCGCCGCGCCCGCGGCCGCACCCGCACCTACGCAGAAGCCGTTCCGGGTCGGGCTGCTGACGCCGGGCTCGATCAACGACGGCGGCTGGAACGCCATCGCGTACGAAGGATTGCAGCGCACGAAGAGCGAGCTCGGCGCCGAGATCTCGCATCAGGAAACGAAGACGCCCGCGGAGATGGTGGAAGGCTTCCGCGCCTACGGCTCGAAGGGCTTCGACGTCGCTTTCGGCCACGGCTTCGAGTATCAGGATCCCGCGAAGACCGCCGCCGCCGAGTTCCCGAAGACCGTGTTCATCACCACCTCCGGCACGACGGTGCTCCCGAACGTTTCGCCGATGCGCTTCGAGCTCGAGGAGGCGACGTATCTCCTCGGCGTCATCGCCGCGCGCGAGTCGAAGACCGGCAAGGCGGGCCTGATCGGCGGCATCAACCTCCCCTCCATCGCCTCGACGTTCCTCGCCTTCAAGGCGGGCGCGCAGTCGGTCGATCCGAACTTCGACGTGCGCGAGATCTACACCGGCAACTTCGACGACCTCGGCGCCGCGCGGCTGGCCACGCTGTCGCTCATCAACGCCGGCGCGGACTTCATCCTTCATCAGGCCAACGAAGCGGGACGCGGCGTGTTCCAGGCTTGCCAGGAGCGCAAGGTGCGCTGCTTCGGCTCGAACAAGAATCAGAACGATCTCGCGCCCGACGTGATCGTCGCCTCGGCGGTGCTCGACGTCCCCGGCGCGATCACGAAGATGGCCACGGCGGTGAAGAACGGGCAGTTCCAGCCCGGACCGCAGAACTTCGGCATGAACGAGGGAGTGGTGACGCTGGTCTGGAACGACGCGCTGAAGGCGCAGGTGAAGCCGGAGACCGTGGCCGAGGTGACGCGGCTGCAGCAGGAGATCATGGCCGGACGGCTGAAAGTGCCGACCGGATTCTGACGTGCGCCTGACGCGCATCACGAAGTCGTTCGGCGCGACCCGCGCGGTCGACGACGTGTCGCTCGCCATCGTCCCCGGCGAAGTGCTGGCGCTGGTCGGCGAGAACGGCGCGGGGAAGACGACGCTGATGCGCATCGCCGCCGGCGAGCTGAGTCCCGACTCCGGCACCGTCGAGGAACGCGGCGCGGTCGGCTTCGTCCATCAGCACTTTCTGCTGGTCCCCGAGCTGACCATCGCCGAGAACCTCGCGGTCACACATCGCGGCTTCCGCTTCGCGTCGCATCGCACGCTGGTGCGCGAGGCCGTCGCGACGATCGCCTCGACGGGAATCGCACTCGGCGACGTGAATCGCCGCGTGGACGATCTCGCCGTCGGCGAAAAGTCGAAGCTCGAGCTGATCAAAGCCATCGCCCGCAAACCGTCCACGCTCATCCTCGACGAGCCGACGTCGGTCCTGACGCCGCACGAATCCGAAGAGCTCTTCCGCGTCATGCGCACGCTGGCCGCGCAAGGGACGGCCATCGTGTTCATCAGCCACAAACTCCCCGAGGTGCTCGCGGTCGCGCAAAGAGTGGTGGTGATGCGCGCGGGAAACGTGGTGATGGACACACGCGCGGCCACCGCCGAGCAGTTGGCAACCGCGATGACCGCGACAAACGCAGGATGGGCTTCAGCCCGTCCCCCCCGGGGGCGGCAGGCTGAAGCCCGCCCTGCACTCAGCACCGGCGATCTCACCCTGCACGAGCACGAGATCCTGGCCATCGTCGGCGTGGCCGGCAACGGCCAGTCCGAGCTCGCACGCTCGCTGCGAGATCAACTCCCGCAGGCCGCGCACATCCCCGAAGACCGCACGCGCGACGGCATCCTCGCCGACCTCACCATCGCCGAAAACCTCGCCCTCCGCGGCGTGAGCGCCGACGCCATCCACCACTACAACGTCAAAGCGAGAAACGCGCAGCAGAAAGCCGGCGACCTCTCGGGCGGCAATCAACAGAAAGTGATCCTCGCCCGCGAGCTGGGACGGAACCCGAAGATCGTCATCGCCGCCGAGCCGACACGCGGCCTCGACCTCGAGTCCACCACCTTCGTCCACGACCAGCTCCGCACCGCCGCGAACGCCGGCGCGGCCATCCTCCTCATCACCTCCGACCTCGACGAAGCCTTCGCCCTCGCCGACGCCATGCAGGTGATCTATCGCGGCAGGCTCTCGGAGCGCATGACACCCGACGAGGCGTCGGGCAAGGTGGCCAACCTCATGGCAGGTGTCTCGTGACGGAGCGCCGCCGTCCCGGCGGCTGCCGCGGCGGCGTCCTCGCCGCCCCCCCCGTGC
>DASUSL010000134.1:0-12698 GCA_036375135.1 Thermoanaerobaculia bacterium
GGGCAGGGGTCAGACGCACGCACACGTTTACGGGCACGGGCACGGGCAGGAATGAGCCCGCCTGCGCAGTGCTTCCCCGCCACTTCGGCCTCCTCGTGCGCCGAGCCGCGTGACGGGTCCCGCCAGCACACCGCCCGCCGGGTCCCGCCAGCACACCGCCCGCCGTGGACGGTGCTCGCCCGGCCTGTCACGCCCCGCTGCGCCGGAGGTACCCCCGGGCGCACGACGCAGCGCGTGCGCGTGAACCGGTCATGCCCCTGCCCCTGCACGTAAACGTGTGCGTGCGTCAGACCCGTTCCCGTGCACGTGCCCACGCCCATGCCAACCTGACACCTCAAAAAGTGACGCGGCCGGAGAGGAAGACCCTCCGGCCGCGCACAGGAGCACCCGGTGAAGCCAGCCTACTCCTCTTCCTCCCCGAACACCCCGGCGAGCCCGGGGAACAGCTCCCGTTCCCGGGCCGCACCCTCTTCCCGCTCGATGCCGGCCATCTCCCCGAAATCGACCTCGAAGTTGACGTCGAACCCGCGGTAGATGCCTGTACCGGCCGGGATCAGGTGGCCGATGATGATGTTCTCCTTCAGTCCGACCAGCTCGTCGCGGGCGCCGCGGACGGCGGCATCCGTGAGCACGCGGGTCGTCTCCTGGAAGGAGGCGGCGCTGATGAACGACTGGGTGGTCAGCGACGCCTTCGTGATGCCGAGCAGCAGCGGCTCGGAGCGCGCCGGGGTCTTCCCCTTCGCGATGAGCTGCTGGTTCACGTCCCGGAACACGGTGCGGTCGACGTGCTCGCCCTCGAGGAACTCGCTGTCGCCGCCATCGGTGATGCGGACCTTCTGCAGCATCTGCCGCACGATGGTGCCGATGTGCTTGTCGTTGATCTTGACGCCCTGGAGACGGTAGACCTCCTGCACCTCGTTGAGCAGGTACTCCTGCACGGCGCGCGGACCCTTGATCCGCAGGATGTCGTGCGGGTTGACGGGGCCCTCGCTGAGCCGGTCACCGGCACGGACCGCATCGCCCTCGTGCACGCGGAGGTGCTTGCCGACCGGAACCTCGTACACCCGCTCCGCGCCCTGCGGCGGGATCACGATGATCTCGCGCTTGCCGCGCTTGATGTCGCCGAAGCGGACGCTGCCGTCGATCTCGGTGATGACCGCGGGGTCCTTCGGCCGGCGCGCCTCGAACAGCTCGGCCACGCGCGGCAGACCGCCCGTGATGTCGCGCGTCTTGTAGACCTCGCGGCTGATCTTGGCGAGCGTGGTACCCGGCTCGACGCTCTCGCCGTCGCGGACGGTGAGCTGGGCGCCGACGGGGACGATGAACTCACGGAGCTTCTCCTTCCCCTTCGGATCCCAGATCTCGATCATCGGGTGCAGCTTCTTGTCGCGGTCCTCGATGATCACGAGCTGGCGCCGGCCCGTTGACTCGTCCAGCTCCTCGCGCACCGTCTCGTCCTCGACGATGTCGACGAACCGGATCGTGCCCTGGTGGTCCGAGACGATCGGCTCCGAGTACGGGTCCCACGAGAACAGCAGGTCGCCGGAGTTGATCTGCTGGCCGTCGACGACGGCCAGCGTCGCGCCGTACGGGACCGCGAGACGGCTGCGGATCGCGCCCTCCTTCGTGAGCATGACGATCTCGCCCTCGCGGCTCGTCACGATCCGCTCACTCGTCGCCGTCTCGACGACCACGATGCGCTCGAACTGCGCGCGGCCGTCGACCTTCGACTTGCGCTGCGTCTGTGCCGCAATGCGCGCGGCAGTGCCGCCGATGTGGAACGTACGCAGCGTGAGCTGCGTGCCCGGCTCACCGATCGACTGCGCCGCCAGGATGCCCACCGCCTCGCCCAGGTCCACCGGCGCCATGGTCGCCAGGTTGCGACCGTAGCACATCCGGCAGATGCCGCGCTTCGCTTCGCACGTCAGCACGGAGCGGATCTTGACCGACTGGATGCCCGCGTCCTCGATCGAGTCCGCGGCCTCCTCGTCGATCAGCTCGCTCGCCTCGACGATCAGCTCGCCATCGATCGGGTCGTAGACGTCCTCCAGCGCGACGTTGCCGACGATGCGGTCCTTCAGCGGCTCGATGATGTCCTCGCCCTCCTTCAACGCGGTCATCTCGATGCCGAGGATCGTGCCGCAGTCGTCCTCGCTGATCGTGACGTCCTGCGCCACGTCGACCAGACGCCGCGTCAGGTAGCCGGCGTCGGCCGTCTTGAGCGCCGTGTCCGCCAGGCCCTTGCGCGCGCCGTGCGTCGAGATGAAGTACTCGAGCACGGTGAGCCCCTCGCGGAAGTTCGACTTGATCGGGCTCTCGATGATCTCGCCAATGCCGCCCGTCAGCTTCTTCTGCGGCTTGGCCATCAGCCCGCGCATGCCCGCCAGCTGACGCATCTGGTCGCGGTTACCGCGCGCACCGGAGTTCATCATCATGAACACCGGGTTGAAGCCGTTGTAGGAGCGCTCGAGGCGCTTCACCATGGCGTCCGCGACGTCGTTGTTCGCGTGCGTCCAGGTGTCGATCACCTTGTTGTAGCGCTCGCCGTTCGAGATCACGCCGTTCTGATACGCGCGCGTGAACCGCGAGACCTCCTCCTCCGCCTCGCCCAGGATCTCGCCCTTCTCCGTCGGCACGACGAGATCAACCAGACCGACGGAGATCCCGCCGAGCGTCGCGTAGCGGAAGCCGAAGTCCTTGAGCGCATCGAGGAACTCCGTCGTACGCCGCAGGCCCACGGTGCGGTACGCCTGGAAGATGATCTCTCCCAGCTCGCGCTTGCCCATGGTGACGTTCCAGAAGCCGAGCTCCTCGGGCGAGATCGAGTTGAACATGACGCGCCCGACGGTCGTGCGGACCCAGCGGCCGCGCGGCTCGTCGCCCGTCTGCTCCTCCTCCTGCGCGGCGCGCCGCTCCACCCAGAACCAGCAGGGCGAGTGGAAGCCGACCTGCCGCAGCGCGAGCGCCGACTCCGCCTCGGCGAAGCGCCCGTAGCGCGGCGCCTTCGCGTAGATCTCGTCGAGCTTCTTCTCGGCCGCCTCGCGCCGCTCACGGTTGCCGCGTGCCGCGCGCAGTGTCTCCTCCGCGTCCTGCACGTCGAGCGGCGCCTTCGTCAGGTAATAGCAGCCGATGACCATGTCCTGTGACGGTGAGGCGACCGGCCGGCCGTTCGACGGCAGCAGGATGTTGTTGCTCGCGAGCATGAGCACGCGCGCCTCCAGCTGCGCCTCGAAGCTGAGCGGCACGTGCACCGCCATCTGGTCACCGTCGAAGTCCGCGTTGAACGCCGCGCACACCAGCGGGTGGATCCGGATCGCCTTGCCCTCGACGAGCACCGGCTCGAACGCCTGGATGCCCAGCCGGTGCAGCGTCGGCGCGCGGTTCAGCAGCACGGGGTGGTCGCGGATGATGCGCTCGAGCACCTCGTAGACGCGCGGGTCGTCCCGCTCGACGAGCTTCTTCGCGCGCTTCACCGTCTCCGCCTCGCCACGCTTCTCCAGCTCGTGGATGATGAACGGCTTGAACAGCTCCACCGCCATGAGCTTCGGCAGGCCGCACTGATGCAGCTTCAGCTCCGGACCCACGACGATGACGGAGCGACCGGAGTAGTCCACGCGCTTGCCGAGCAGGTTCTGCCGGAACCGGCCCTGCTTGCCCTTCAGCATGTCCGACAGCGACTTGAGCGGACGCTTGCCGCGGCCGCGAATCGCCTTCGAGCGACGGCCGTTGTCGAACAGCGCGTCGACCGCCTCCTGGAGCATGCGCTTCTCGTTCCGGAGAATCACCTCCGGCGCGCGCATCTCCATCAACTTCTTCAGCCGGTTGTTCCGGTTGATGACGCGCCGGTACAGGTCGTTCAGGTCCGACGTCGCGAAGCGGCCGCCATCGAGCGGGACGAGCGGGCGCAGGTCCGGCGGGATCACCGGAATTACGTCCATGATCATCCACTCGGGCCGGTTACGCGTCTCGGGCGACGTACCGCTGTTGCGGATCGCGTCGATCACCTTGAGCCGCTTCAGCTTCATCTTCTTGCGATGCTGGCTCGTCTCCGTCGCCACCTCGGCGCGCAGCTGGTCGGCCAGGCGATCCAGCCCGCGGCCGTCCCGGTTGCGGTCCTCGAGCGGACGGTCCGTCGCATCCAGCTGGCGCAGCAGCGTGCGGATCGCCTCCGCACCGATCTCCGCCTTGAAGATGTTGTCGCCTTCCTCGCGCGACTTCACGCGCAGCTCGTAGTACTCGTCCTCATCCAGCAGCTGCTGATACTTCACGTCCTGGCTGCCGGGCGTCGTGACCACGTAGCTCGCGTAGTACGTGACCTTCTCGAGGTCGCGCAGCGTCATGCCGAGCAGGTAGCCGAGCTGGCTCGGCAGCGTCTTGAAGAACCAGATGTGCGCGACCGGCACGGCCAGCTCGATGTGGCCCATGCGCTCGCGCCGCACCTTCGACAGCGTGACCTCGACGCCGCACTTGTCGCAGATGTGACCGCGGAAACGGATCCGCTTGAACTTGCCGCAGTGGCACTCCCAGTCCTTCACGGGACCGAAGATGCGCTCGCAGAACAGACCATCGCGCTCCGGCTTGAACGACCGGTAGTTGATGGTCTCCGGCTTCGTCACCTCGCCAAACGACCAGCCGCGAATCTCCTCGGGCGATGCGACCTTCAGCTGGATGAAGTCGAAATCGCTGGAGCGCGGCTCGCGGGCACGTGGAAAATCGATCATATCCTTTTATGTCTCCGGCTTGAGGAAGCCAAACCCTGCAACGGACCCGGGACCGGGAGCTCTCCCTCTCCCTTCCGCCACTACCTACTCATCCCGACCGAGGGTCACCGACAGACCCAGCGACTGGAGCTCCTTGACGAGCACGTTGAACGACTCGGGGATCCCCGGCTCGGGCAGGTTCTCGCCCTTGACGATCGCCTCGTAGACGCGGCTGCGGCCCGCGACGTCGTCGGACTTCACCGTCAGGATCTCCTGGAGCGTGTGCGCGGCGCCGTACGCCTCGAGCGCCCATACCTCCATCTCGCCGAACCGCTGGCCGCCGAACTGCGCCTTGCCGGCGAGCGGCTGCTGCGTCACGAGCGAGTACGGCCCGATCGAGCGCGCGTGGATCTTGTCGTCGACCAGGTGGGACAGCTTGAGCATGTAGATGACGCCGACCGTCACCGGGTAGTCGAACTGCTCGCCCGTCCGGCCGTCGCGCAGCCACACCTTGCCGTACGGCGTGAGGCCGGCGGCGGCCAGGAACTCCACGATGGCGGCATCGAGACCCGCCTTGAGCGGCTTGCCGCCGATCGCCTCGATTGCGGCGAAGCGCTCCGGGCTCTGCTCGTCCTCGGCGCGCGACACCAGCTCCTGGCGTGCGGCGACGAGGTAGTCGCGCAGCTGCTCGAAGTATCCGCGCACCTCCTTCGGCAGATTCCTGTCGACGTACTCATCGACCGACCGGCCGAGCGCGAGCACGCCGCTCTCGCTCACCGCCGTCACTTCGCCACCGCCGATCTGATAGACCGCCTCCATCATCGGGACGATGCGATCGACGGCCAGCTGCGGGAACTCGACGCTCCGTACGCCCAGCGCGTTGTGCGCCCAGCGCAGCCCGCCGATCTTGAGCAGCACGCCGATCTCATCCTCGGTCGCGCCCTGGAAGACCGGCGTCTTCGCCTCGAAGCCGAGCTGCCTGCACGCCCAGCCCAGTGTCGTCTCCAGGATCTGGCCGACGTTCATGCGGCTCGGCACGCCGAGCGGATTCA
Source organism: Thermoanaerobaculia bacterium (assembly GCA_036375135.1). Lineage (GTDB taxonomy): Bacteria > Acidobacteriota > Thermoanaerobaculia > Gp7-AA8 > Gp7-AA8 > QHVT01. The sequence goes on from DASUSL010000134.1 coordinate 5,753, forward strand.
GCACGATGTCGACCGGCGTGCCGTCCGGCAGGAACGGAAGGTCCTCCTCCGGCACGATGCGGGCGACGATGCCCTTGTTGCCGTGCCGGCCCGCCATCTTGTCGCCGACGCTGACCTTCCGCTTCTCGGCGATGTAGACCTTCACGAGCTGAACGACGCCGGGCGACAGCTCGTCCGGCTGGAACACCTTGTCGATCTGCTCCTCGGTGCGCTCACGCACGCGATCGATCCGCGTCTTCGCCTCCGTGATGACGCGACGCAGCCGCTCGTTCGAATCACGGTTCTGCACCTTGAGCGTGGTGAGATCCACCTCGCTCAGGTCGAGATCGCCCAGCTGCGCGGCGTCCAGCTTCGTTCCCTCCTCCAGGAACGGCTCGACCGTGCCGCGCTTCAGCATCAGCGTGACCGTCTGACCGCGCAGCAGGTCCTTCAGCTCCTCATCCCGCGCATCGCTGATGCGCAGGATCTCATCCCGCTCGAACGCGCGCAGCTGGCCGATCCGCTCGCCACGCTCCTTCTCGAGGAGCGGATCGTCGATGCGGCGGCTGAACACCTTCACGTCGATGATCGTGCCCTCCATCCCGGGCGGCACCTTCAGCGACGAGTCCTTCACGTCCTTCGCCTTCTCGCCGAAGATCGCGGTGAGCAGCTTCTCTTCCGGCGACAGCTCCGTCTCGCCCTTCGGCGTGATCTTGCCGACCAGGATGTCGCCGCTCTTGACGCGGGCGCCGATCCGCACGATCCCGCGCTCGTCCAGGTGCGTGAGCGACTCCTCGGCGACGTTCGGGATCTCGCGCGTGATCTCCTCCATCCCGCGCTTCGTGTCCCGCACGTGCAGCTCGAGCTCCTGGATGTGGATCGACGTGTACACGTCGTCCTTCACCATCTTCTCGCTGATGACGATGGCGTCCTCGAAGTTGTGGCCGTACCACGGCATGAACGCGACCGTCACGTTCCGGCCCAGCGCGATCTCGCCATGGTCCGTCGACGCACCGTCCGCGATGATGTCGCCCGCCTCGACCCGCTGGCCCAGTGCCACGAGCGGACGCTGGTTGATCGCCGTGTCCTGGTTCGTCCGCCAGTACTTCTTCAGGCGGTAGCGGTCGTACTGCGCCAGCTTCGCGAGCGGCTCATCGCTCGCGGCGGCACCGTCGACACCCGTGTCGATGATGATCTCGTCGGCCGTGACGCGCTGCACCACGCCCGACCGCTTCGCCAGGATGACTGCACCCGAGTCACGCGCGATCTTCTCCTCGAGACCCGTGCCGACGAGCGGCGCAGCCGGGTACAGGAGCGGCACCGCCTGGCGCTGCATGTTCGAGCCCATGAGCGCGCGGTTCGCGTCGTCGTGCTCGAGGAACGGGATCAGCGCCGCTGCGACCGACACCAGCTGGTCCGGCGCCACGTCCATGAAGTCGATCTCATCCGGCGGCAGCAGCGGGAAATCGCCGCGCTCGCGGCACAGCACGAACTCGTTGCGGAACGTGCCGTCGTCGTTGAGCGGCGCATTCGCCTGTGCGATGCTGGCGTTCTCCTCGGCATTCGCGTCGAGCCACACCAGCTCGTCGGTGACGCGACCGTTCACGACCCTGCGGTACGGCGTCTCGATAAAGCCCAGATCGTTGACGCGCGCGTACGTCGTGAGCGACGAGATCAGTCCGATGTTCGGTCCTTCCGGCGTCTCGATCGGGCACATGCGGCCATAGTGCGAGTAGTGCACGTCGCGCACCTCGAAGCCGGCACGCTCACGCGTCAGGCCGCCCGGACCCAGCGCCGACAGACGCCGCTTGTGCGTCAGCTCCGCGAGCGGGTTCGTCTGGTCCATGAACTGGCTCAGCTGGCTGGACCCGAAGAACGCCTGGATCACCGCACTCACGGTCCGCGCGTTCACGAGGTCGTCGATGTTCATCTTGTCGACGTCCGTCGTGATCGACATCCGCTCCTTCACCAGGCGGGCCATGCGCGAGAGACCGACCGAGAACTGGTTCGCGATGAGCTCGCCGACACTGCGGATGCGACGGTTGCCGAGGTGATCGATGTCATCGACGAAGCCGCGACCCTCGTTCAGGTCGATGAGATAGCGGATGATCGCGATGAAGTCTTCCTGCGTCAGCACCGTGTGACCGGCCGGCGTGTCGAGGCCGAGCCGCTGGTTGATCTTGTACCGGCCGACGCGCCCGAGATCGTAGCGCTTCGGGTTGAAGAAGATGCGCTCGAGCGCGAGCCGCGCCGTCTCGATGTTCGGCGCCTCACCCGGACGCAGCAGCGTGTAGATCGCGCGCAGCGCCTCTTCCTCGTTCGCAGTCGGGTCCTTGCGCAGCGTGTTCTTGAGCAGCGGGCTCTCACCGCGCGTGCCCTCGCCGCTGCTGAACACCTGCACGGTCGACACGCCGGCGCGCATCAGCCGGTTGAACAGCTCCGGCGTCAGCTCCTCGGCGATCTCCGCGATGACCTCGCCCGTCTCCGGATCGGCGACCTCCTCGGCGAGCAGCACGCCGAAGACATCGCGCCGCTGGACCTTCTGGTCGAGCAGCATGTCCTCCGTGAGCGTGATCGAGCGCGTGCCGTAGAACAGGCGCAGCACGTCCTCGTCGCGGCCGTACCCGAACGCGCGCAGCAGCGCCGTCGCCGGGAACTTCTTCTTCTTGTCGATGTGGACGAAGATCACGTCGTGGATGTCCACGGTGAACTCGACCCACGAGCCGCGGAACGGAATGATGCGCGCGCTGAACAGCTTCGAGCCGTTCGGATGGACGGTCTCCTCGAAGACGACGCCCGGCGAGCGGTGCAGCTGGCTGACGATGACGCGCTCGGAGCCGTTGATGATGAACGTGCCGAGATCGGTGAGCAGCGGGAGATCGCCGAGATAGACTTCCTTCTCGATGATGTCCTTCGGCCGGCGCTCCTCCTCCTCGCTCTCCTCCCACACGACGAGCCGCAGCGTCGCCTTGAGCGGCGCGGCGAACGTCATGTCGCGCTCGATGCACTCTTCCACGCTGTACTTGGGCTCGCCCAGCGAGTAGCTCACGAACTCGAGCGAGAACTTGTTGTTCACGTCGGTGATCGGGAACACCTCGCTGAAGACGCGCTCGAGACCGACGTCCTCGCGCTCCTGCGCGGCGGCATCGGTCTGCAGCAGGCTGCGGAACGCGCGCACCTGCACATCGAGCATGTTGGGCATGGCCATGGTCGACGGCAGCTTGCTGAAGCTGACCGCCGGAACCTTGCCGTTGCCGCCGATCGCGGCGTTGCCGTTGCTCACGGCGTTGCTCGTGCTAGCCAAAACGGATAACCCTCCTCGGGCCACGGGGGCCGATCGCGACGCCGGCAGCCGGGCACACGGCGGTGCCGGCGCCGTGCGGCCACGGGCGCGCGGCCCGGGAAACAAGCGCAGAAAGCCCCGGCCGCCCGGTGGCGGCGGGGACGTGATGGTGTGACGAGTTGTCGGTGCGGCTCGATACGATCATGGACACTCCCGCGGAGCTGAAGTAAGTACCCGAGCGGTTCCGCGGCCCGCGCCACTCTCGCGGAGCGGCGCGGTCGCGGACGCGCTGCGGCTTACCTCACCTCGACGGTCGCGCCCTGCTCCTCGAGCTTCGCCTTGACCTGCTCGGCCTCTTCCTTCGACACGCCCTCCCTGACGGCCTTGGGCGGGTTGTCGACGAGGTCCTTGGCTTCCTTCAGACCCAGGCTGGTCAGCTCGCGCACGACCTTGATGACCTGGATCTTCTTGGCGCCCGCCTCCTTGAGAACGACGTCGAACTCCGTCTTCTCCTCGACGGCAGCGGCCGGAGCTGCACCGGCCCCCGCGCCGCCCGCGGCCGGAGCCGCCATGACGGCGGTGACGCCGAACTTCTCCTTGAACGCATCGACGAACTCCGCCAGCTCCAGGACGGTCATGTTGCCGATGGCGTCGAGCAGCTCTTCCTTGTTAGCCATTGTCGCTTCTTCCTGTGATACGGATCGGTGAATAATGCGCCCGGTTCAGGAAGCCTGGGCTTCCTTCGAGGCACGCAGCGCGTCCAGTAGACCAGCCATCTCGTACAGCTTCGCCTGCATCACCCAGGCGAGCTGGGCCATGGGCGCCTCGAGCGCGCCGGCCAGCTGCGCGAGGAGCACCTCGCGCGAGGGCAGTTTCGCGAGCGCGTCGATCTGCGCCGGCGTGACCGCCCTCCGCTCGACAATGCCCGCCTTCACGGCCGGCTTGTTGTCGTTCTCCCTGGCGAAGTCCGACAGGATCTTCGCGGGTGCGACCGGGTCGTCCGGCCCGATCACGACGGCGGTGGGGCCGCGGAAGAACTCGGCGATATCCGGCAGCTCGGTGCCGGCCAGCGCGCGCTCCGCGAGCGTGTTCTTCACCACCAGATACTCGATCCCGGCGTTGCGCAGGCGCCGCCGCAGATCCGTGATGCTCTTCACGTTCAGACCCGTGAAGTCGGTCAGGTAGAAGGCGTTCGCATTGGTGAGCTTCGCGGAGAGCTCGTCGACGATCGCCTGCTTCTTCTCGAGTACCGTGCTCATCGTGCTGCCACCCGGCGGTAGAGGTTCGGGTCGATGCGGATGCCCGGACCCATGGTGCTGGACACCGTCACGCTCCGGATGTAGGTGCCCTTCGACGCCGACGGCTTCGCGCGTACGACCGTGTCCATGAACGCCTCGAGATTCGCCTCGAGGCTCTCGACCGGGAACGACACGCGCCCGATCGGTGCGTGCAGGTTGCCCGTCTTGTCCACGCGGAACTCGATCTTGCCCGCCTTGATCTCCTTCACTGCGCGGCCGACATCGAACGTGACCGTGCCGGCCTTCGGCGACGGCATCAGCCCGCGCGGGCCGAGCACTCGTCCGAGCTGGCCGACCTGACCCATCACGTCCGGCGTCGCCACCGCCACATCGAAGTCGACCCAACCGTCCTTGATCTTCTGGACGTACTCGAGGCCGACGAAATCGGCGCCGGCCTCCTCGGCTTCCTTCACCTTCTCGCCCTGAGCGAGCACGAGCACGCGGACGGACTTGCCCGTGCCGTGCGGCAGCACGACCGTGCCGCGCACCACCTGGTCCGCATGGCGCGGATCGACACCCAGCCGCACGGCCACCTCGACCGACTCATCGAACTTCGCGTAGGCCGCGTCCTTCACGATCTGGAGCGCTTCGACCGACGAGCCGGCCGGCGTCTCCCGGCGCGGCGCGAGCGTGGCCGCCTTCGAATACTTCTTCCCGTGTCTCGGCATCAGTCCACCACCTGCAGGCCCATCGAGCGGGCCGTCCCTTCGATCATGCGCATCGCCGACTCGACGCTCGCCGCGTTCAGGTCCGGCATCTTCAGCTCCGCGATCTCGCGCACCTGCTTCTTCGTCACCCTGCCGACCTTGTCGCGGTGCGACGCGGCCGACCCGCTCTGCACGCCCGCCGCCTTCTTAAGCAGCACGGCCGCCGGCGGCGTCTTCGTGATGAACGTGAAGCTGCGGTCCGCGTACACCGTGATCTCGACCGGAATGATCATCCCGGGCTGGCCCTGCGTGCGCGCGTTGAACTGCTTGCAGAACTCCATGATGTTGACGCCGTGCTGACCGAGCGCGGGGCCGACCGGCGGCGCGGGGTTCGCCGCACCCGCGGGCACCTGGAGCTTGATGAATCCCGTGACCTTCTTCGCCATGAGCCGCTAGTACCCCTTGAGCTGCGTGTAGTCCAGCTCCACCGAGGTGGGCCGGCCGAACAGGCTCACCTCCACCTTGACCTTGCCCTTGTCGTGATAGACTTCCTGCACCGTGCCGGTGAAGTCCGTGAACGGCCCTTCCATGACCTCCACGACCTGTCCGGCGCGGAACGGGATCTCCTCACGCGCTTCGGCCTGCTCCTCGACGGGTGCCAGACCCAGGATCTTGTTGACCTCCTCGTCCCGCAGCGGCTGTGGCTCCGTGCCCGCGCCGACGAACTTGATCACGCCCTGGATGTTGTTGATCACATGCATGGTGCGCTGGCCGGGCACCATCTTCACGAGCACGTATCCCGGGTAGAGCCGCCGCGTCACCGTGACGCGCTTGCCGTTCTTGATCTCCACCACGTCCTGCGTCGGAACGAGCGCCTCCTGGATCCCCTTCTCCTCCGGCGTCTCCCCCGGCTCCTCCGCGATCCTGATGTCGATCAGCTTCTTGACCTTGTTCTCGTGACCCGAATAGGTCTGAATCGCGTACCAGCGTGCGTCGGCCATGGTCGTCATCAGGCGAAAATGTTCATGATGACGCCGACCACACCGCTCATGGCCAGATCCATGACCCAGATGATCGCCGATACGATGAGCACGAAGACGATGATGACCAGCGTCGCATTCTTCAGCTGCGCCCGGTCCGGCCACGTCACCTTCTTCAGCTCCTCGGTCACCTCGCCGAAGAAATCGCGCGTACGTGTGATGAACGCAGCCATGCCTACTTCGTTTCCTTGTGCTGCGTGTGCTTGTTGCACCGCGGGCAGTGCTTCTTCCACTCCTGCCGCTCCGGATGCTTGCGCCGGTTCTTCGTCGTGAAGTAGTTCCTCTCCTGGCACTCCGTGCAGGCGAGGATCACCTTGTCGCGGGGCATCGTTCCCCTTCCTTTTCTCCAGCCGCGTGCCCGGTCGGATACCGGGCCGCAGTGCTACCCTGATCTACTGAATGACCTCGGTGACGACGCCGGCGCCGACCGTCCGGCCGCCCTCGCGGATCGCGAACCGCAGCTCCTTCTCCATCGCGATCGGGCTGATCAGCTCGATCTCCATCTGGATGTTGTCGCCCGGCATCACCATCTCCACTCCGTCCGGCAGCTGCACGCTCCCCGTCACGTCCGTCGTCCGGAAGTAGAACTGCGGACGATACCCCTTGAAGAACGGCGTGTGGCGACCGCCCTCCTCCTTCGTCAGCACGTACACCTCCGCCTTGAACTTCGTGTGCGGCGTGATCGACCCCGGCTTCGCC
>DASUSL010000135.1:0-2278 GCA_036375135.1 Thermoanaerobaculia bacterium
CGTCGCCGCCGCACTCCTAAAGGCCCATGGACGGAGTCAGCGTTGCGCTCTGGTCACCACGCGGCCCGGCTTGGCGTTGGTGTGCTCTCCGTCGCGCAGGATCTGCGTCCCGTTGACGAACACGTGCTGCACGCCGGTCGCGTACTGGCGCGGGTTGTCGAACGTTGCGTGCGCGGCGATCGTCTTCGGATCGAAGATCACCACATCGGCGAAGTAGCCGGGCTTCAGCGCGCCGCGCTCGGCGATGCCGAGGTTCGAGGCGGGGAGTGAGGTCAGCCGGCGCACCGCTTCCTCGAGCGGGATGAGCTGCTCTTCGCGGACGTAGCGTCCGAGGAGGTTGGCGAAGTTGCCGTACTCGCGCGGATGGGTGCTCGACTTCAGGAACACGCCCTCGGGTGCGGACGCGCCGGCATCGGAGCCGAAGCTCACCCACGGCTGCTGGATCTGCATGCGCAGGTTGTCCTCGGACATCAGAAAGTAGACCGCCTCGACGCGGCCGCCGTCTTCGATGACGAGGTCGATGGCCGCATCTTCCGGCGACACGTTGCGCATCTTCGCCACGTCGGCGAGCGTCTTTCCGGTCAGCGGCTTGAGCTTCTCGCTTGAAGCCGATCAGCAGCACGCGCTCCGGCGAGCCGGCGAGGAGCATCAGGTTCTCCCACGCGTCGGTGGGGGTGCGCATCTCGTCGAGCACCCTGCTGCGCGTGGCGGGATCCTGCAGGCGTTTGCGCCACGCCTCGTAGCCGCCTTCCTGCACCCACGGCGGCATGGCCGCATCGAGGCCGGTCGCGCCGGCGGTGTAGGTGTACATGTCCGCGGTGATGCGCACTCCTTCTTTGCGCGCGTCTTCGATCTTCCGCAGGACGTGCTGCATCTTCGGCCAGTTGCGCTGGCCCGCGGCTTTGAGGTGGTAGATCTCGGCGGGGACGTTCGCCTCGCGCGCGATGGTGATCAGTTCGTCGACCGCCTCTTCGAGGCGGTTGCCTTCGCTGCGCATGTGCGCGATGTACATGCCGCCGTACGGCGCCGCGGCGTTGTTGAGCTCCACGAGCTCCGCGGTCTTCGCGTAGAACGCGGGGGCGTAGATGAGCGAGCTGCCGACGCCGAGGGCGCCGTCTTCCATGGCCTGCCGGACGAGGCCCTTCATGCGCTCGAGCTCCTCGGCGCTGGGCGCGCGGTCCGCTTCGCCGAGGACGTGCATGCGCACGGTGGTGGCACCGACGAACGAGGCCACGTTGACGGAGATCCCGCGGCGCACGAGGGAGTCGAGATATTCGCGCAGCGTGGTCCAGTCGATGTCGTATCTGATGTCGCCCTGGTCCCGCTTCAGCTCCGCCTTCATGGTGTCGTTGAGCGGTCCCATCGACCATCCTTCGCCGAAGACTTCGAGGGTGACGCCCTGTTTGACGTCGGCCATGCCGCGGCCGTCGACGATGAGCGAGGTGGTGGCCCAGCTCAGCATGTTGATGAAGCCGGGCGCGACGGCCATGCCTTTCGCGTCGATGATCGTTTTCGCGCTGCCGCCGACGTTGCCGATCCTGGCGATGCGGTCGTTCCTGATGGCCACGTCGCCGGTGACGGGCGCGCCGCCGCTGCCGTCGTAGATGGTGCCGTTGCGGATGACGACGTCGTAATGCGCGCATGCGGAGAGGAGGAGCGACGCGAGCAGCAGTCTGCGCATGCGCGGAGTATAGAGTTGCGCGCGCATGTGGATGACCGAGACCTCACCCATCGGACGCATCGTCGTCCCTCACGACCTTCCCTCCGGCTTCGGCCTGTTCTGCACGACGCGCGATTACCCCGGCTTCATCGTGGCCGAGGAGCTCACGAGGCTCGTCGAGACGCGCTTCAGTCTGTCGACGTCACTCACCACCTGCGTGCAGATTCACAGCGCGCACGTGGAGCGTGCGTCTGCCGGCGAGTTGTGGCGTGAATGTGATTCGTGCGATGCATTGTGGTCGTCGGAGCGGGGCGTGTCGCTCGCGATCAAGGTGGCGGACTGTCTGCCGGTGTCGCTGGTCGATCCCGAGAACGGCGTGATCGCGAACATTCACTCCGGGTGGCGGGGGGCGGTGCAGCAGATCACCGTCGCTGCTCTCGATGCCGCCGAGCTCGATCCGGCGTCCACTCACGCGTTCCTCGGGCCGTCGATCCGTTCCTGCTGCTTCGAGGTGGGGGAAGAGGTGGCGTCACAATTCGACGAACGTTTCGTCGACCGCTCGCGCGCGAAACCGCACGTCGATCTGGTGGCCTATACCACCGACATCCTCCGCTCCCG
>DASUSL010000136.1:0-8328 GCA_036375135.1 Thermoanaerobaculia bacterium
CAGCCGGCGGGACGCCGGCGGTCCACTTCGTGCGCTACATTCGTGCGAGGGCTTTCTTTGCCAGCGCCTTCGACTTCTCGATCTTCTCCTCCTCGCTCCCCTTCCCGCCGACGCTCACCCGGATGACGGCGTCACCCTGGCGCACGTAGAGCGAGCCGGTCATGTGGCCGCCGACCCAGAACGCCTCGTCGCCGATGCCTTTCACCGGCTGCGGCGGATGCTTCTTCCGCTCCGGATGGTCGGGATCGAAGTTCTCGAGCCAGAGCTCGCGCCCTTCGCGGGTGAGGTCGAAGCTGACCGAGCTCGCGAACGACGGGAGTTGATAGAAGCACTGCGAGGTGATGCCGCGGCTGGAGTGCTTCGTGCCCGCGTACGCCTCCCCCTGCACGGCGGCGAGGTCGGCGCGCGTGAGCACTTCGCACGCGTTGCGCGGCGCGGCGAGAACGACGAGCAGCATCAGCGCGGCGTTCATCGCGGCACCACCGCGGTGGCCGCGCTGCGGACGCTCACCGCGCCGAGGCCGAGGTTGATGACTTTGACGAGATACACGCCGCCGGACGATACCGGCACGTCGAGCGAGGTGAGGCCGGAAGTACCGTCCGATGTCGCCAGCGTCAGGCCCGACGGATCGAGCACCACGATGCGAATCGGCAGCGACGGCGTCGACTCGGCCACGACCGAGAGCGCCTGCGCGTTGGCCGGCACGTTGACGGACGAATCCGTGGCGTTGCTGCTGCTGGTCGCCGTGAGCGTCGTCGACGACACGCCGGACGACGAGCCGCCGGTGACGCAGAAGCCGTCGACGTAGACGACTCCAGTCATGTTGCGCAGCTCGAACGTGTGCTCGCCCGCGGAGAGGTTGTCGAACACCTTGCTCGCACCGAACAGCGGCGCGAACGTGGAGCCGCCGCTGCCGGCGAAGCTCACCGTGCCGCGCGATACACCGTCGATGAACACCTCGGCGCTGCCGCCCTTCGGGCTGGTGGCGTAGTGGTACGTGACCGTGCCCAGCCCGCCGAGACGCAGCTTCGTCGTCAGCGAGTGATTCTTCGAGTTGCCGTTGTGCATGCGGAAGTGGCCGGCGCTCGCGTTCGTGGCGTTCACGCTGTGCCATCCCGCGCTGTAGCCGATGCTGGCGTCGTCCTCTTCGATGCAGGTGACGGCGTTCGCCGCGCAGACCTGCCAGCTCGCGCCGACGTGGCCCGCGTTCGGAGCACGGTCGGCCGGCATGACGAAGCGCACCGCGATCTCGTGCACGATGGCGGTGGCGTACGGCTCGATGATCGCCGGCAGCTCGTTCGCGCTGCTGACCGGAATGGCCGGATTGCCGAGGAGCGAGAGCGGTACCTTCACGACCAGCGCGCCGTTCGGTCCCGGCGTGGCCGAGCCGGTGACGGCGGTGGTCGTGCCGACGAAGGTGTCGTTGGCCGCGTCGTACTGGCCGAAGTGATACGCGATCGCGCCCTGCACGTCGACGCTCACGCGCGTCGCATACGAGCGCGTGGCGATGGAGCCGTCGTCATTGCGGCGGGCGGCGGTCCAGGCGGCGTAGTAGTACGTGCCGAGGGAGCCGAGGAGCGGCTTCGGCTGGAAGTCCTTCACGTTGATGGTGGTGACGAGATTCGCGCCGTCGACGGCGAACGAGAGCGAGGTGAGGTCGACCTGGTCGGACGGTCCGCCGTTCGACGAGAGCAGCGGATGCGAGGCGTCGCCCGCCGCGTCGGTGGCCACGACGTTGCCGCACGTGGTCGGAGGAGGCGGAGGCGCGGGCGGTCCCGTCGGATTCACGTCGGCGCCCGCCTCGTGGTCGAACGCCGCGTACATGCGCTTGCCGCTGGCCTGGCGCGCGATGACGCCCTTCGCGGTGAAGTCGTTGCCGGCGGTGAGGCCGTACGCCCGCACGCCGGCGATGCAGTTCTTGCTGATGCAGCCGTCGTCGTAGCCGACCAGCACGCGGCCGCGCTTGTCGATCGTGGCGTCGAAGAAGTCGAGGAGATTGCGGCAGGCGCCGTCGCCGCAGATGCCGCCGCGCTGCACCGGATCGCCCGGCGTGGCGTTCTGCGTCACCCAGGTCTGGCCGCCGTCGAAGGTCGTGGCGATGTAGAGATACCAGACGCCGGGGAAGTCGGGATTGGCGTAGGTCTCGCCGCCGAGCTCCGTGCCGAAGAAGGCCACCGCGGCGCGATCGCCGTCGCCGGCCACCGCGGCGTGGAAGAGCGAGTTCTTCACGCCCACCATCGCGCCGACGTCGGTGTCGCGGATCCAGGTGACTCCTTTGTCCTTCGAGACCGCGACGCGCGAATGGCCGTCGGCGGCCTGATAGGCGAAGTAGAGCGTGCCGTCGTCAGCGACGGCGATCGACGGATCGCGATCGGTGCGCGTGGTCGACGTCGTGACGGGACGGATGCTCCAGGTGATGCCGTTGTCGGTCGACACGGCCACGGCCTGTTTCGCGTTCGGGCCGGTGTGGTACGGCAGGTCGCCGCCGCAGCCGCGGATCGGCACGTACGCGGTGCCGTCGCGGCCGATCTTGATGTGGCCGTGCAGGCCGGAGCAGTCGGCGATGCTGTACATCGGGATGGCCGGGCCGAAGGTGAGACCGCCGTCCAGGCTGATGGAGCAGACCGCGTCGGCGATCGACTGCGAGCAGTACCAGACGCCGTTCGGATAGAGCGGGTTGATCCCCTGCAGCGGCGGGGCGAACGGGCCGCCGCCGACGGTCTGGTGATCGATGCCCGAGGGCGCGCCGGAGCCTTCGCTCGGCGTCCAGGGGGCGTCGTCGGTGTCGGTGAACTCCATCGTGGAGCCGAGCGGCGTCAGTCCCATCTCCTGCGAGACGAACGTGCGGCCGGTGTCGCGGTCGGTGAAGAGGATCGGATCGCCGAACGCGCGCGGCGCATTGGCGACGACGAGCGGCACCTGCTTCCACGTGGTGGTGGCGGGCTGGGTGCGGTCGTCGAAGGTGATGCTGAGCATGTACGGGAGGAAGCCGCCGAAGTAGTTGACGGTGCCGCCGTTGCCGATGCCGCCGAAGACTTTTTCGGTCTTCCGATTCACACCGATGGACGGCTCGCCCGCGTCTTCCGCCACGCCTTCCGGCGCGTGATAGTTGAAGAAGCGCGGCGTCCCCGGAGGCAGCGCCGGATTCGGCGACGCCTCGGGCCAGCGCGTCGTCGAGTTCACGCGCGTCAGCCTGACCGTCGCGGTGAACGGTACTTCCGGCGCGACGTCGTACGGCGCGACGTAGATCGTGTACTTGCCGCTCGACGCATCCCACACCGCGGTCTCTGGATTCGTGTTGCCCGGTCCCTGCGCGACCTTCGTGCCGGTGAAGTCGGATGCGTAGACGTAGACGTCGTAGTCGCTCGCCGAGCCTCCCTGCGTGGTCATGCCGGCGTTGGTCCAGTCGATGGTGACGCTGGCCTTGTACGAGTTGAAGTCGGTGGCCGGGATGTTGACGGTCAGCGTGAAGATGCCGCACGCCGCGTCGACGCACACAGGCGGATTCTCACCGAGCGGACTGCTCGGATTCGAGACCGCGTACGGACCGCCGCTGAACGTCAGCGACGGAGTGGCCGGCGACAACGTGCCGCTGGCGGGCGTCGTGGCCGCGATGGCGGCGCCTGCGAGCGCCGCGAGGACGAGGAGTACCGTGAACCGTAAACCTGCCTTCATTTTTCTTCTCCCTCTGCGTTACTGCTGTTGAACCTGGGCCACTTGCAGCGTCACCATCCGGCCGAGGAGCGACTCGCTGTCGAGCGTGTCGGGGTCGGAGAGAGCGAGCTGTCCGATGACTTCGAACGTGAAGGTGCCGGGCGCCGCGCCGGCGAGGTCGACGAGCACGCTCGCCGTCCCCGCACCCGTCGTCGCCTCGGTGGTGCGACCGAGCTCGTTGCCCGCGGCGTCGCGCACGACCACGACGTACGTCATGGCGTCGTTGCGTCCGACCACGGCATCCGACGGATGCGAGAGTGAGACGGAGAGATGCGTCGCATCACTCACCGCCGCGCTCAGCGTGCGGTGATCGGTGAGGCCGTTGACCGCGACGCGCGGCGCGTCCCACGTCCAGAAGTCGGAGCGTTTGACGCGGTAACCGTCGTTGAGCGCACGCGTGTCGGCCTGCGATTGCCCGTTGGCGATGTCGCGCGTCCAGTGCTTCGCGCGGACGAGCGACGCGGCGGCGGCGAGGTCGACGCGCCCGTAGCCGACCTGCCAGAACGGCGCGGTCTCGCTCGAGCCGGTGCGCGTCACCGGCTTCGCGGTGGCCTGCATCGCCGAGCGCACCTGGTCGGGCGTCAGCAGCGGGTTCGCCTGCAGCAGCACCGCCGCGGCGCCCGCGACGTGCGGCGCGGCCATGCTCGTGCCGGACGCGGTGGTGTTGCCGTACAGCGGACACGGTCCGATGGCGGTGCCGAGCGACGCGCAGCTCGAGGAGATGGCGTTGCCCGGCGCGGCGACGTCGGGGTGATAGACGCCGAGGCGGTCGCCGGTGAAGAGCGTGTAGCCGCCCGCGCCGACCGTGCGCGGATCGGAGTTGTCGAAGACCAGGCCGTTCGAGCTGAAGTTCGCGCGCTGGTGCGAGAGGCTCTCCGCGGCGACGGAGATCACCCAGGGCGCGTTGCTGAACGGATTGAGACTCATCGGCGTCTCGGCGTGGCCGCTGTTGCCGGCGGCGAAGACGACCGTCACGCCGAGGTCGGCGACGGCTTTCGTCACGACGTGCACGGGATCGCGCGGGTCGAACAGGCGGAACGAGTTCCCCCAGGAGTTGTTGACCACGTCGATGCTCCAGAGCCCGGGCTGGTCGAGCATGTGGTCGTACGCCGTGACGACGGCGGTGGTGAAGAGCACCTCGCCGATCGAGTAGCAGACCAGGCTCGCGTCGGGAGCGACGCCTTTGTTCGTGAGTCCCGAGGTGCCGTCGGCGGCGATGATGCCGGCGACGTGCGTGCCGTGGCCGCCGCCGATGTCGCTGTTGTTGTACGGCAGCAGCTCGACCGGGACGACGATCGCGTTCGAGCCGTCGGGACGCACGTTGACGTACTCGCCGCTGTAGAGCTTCACGTTGTGGACGACGCGCTTCGCGAGGTCGGGATGCGTGGCGTCGCAGCCCGAGTCGACGACGGCCACGGTGACGCCTTTGCCGGTCAGGCCGGCCAGGCGCGTCGTCGCGGCGCCCATCGCGTCGGCGGAGGCCGTGTCGAACAGCTCGATGCGCTCGTCGGGATAGACGTCGACGGCGAGGCCGCTCGCCACGGCGCTCTGCATCGCGCTGACGGATCCGGCCACGTTGGCCAGCGCCACGTGCTTCATCGGCTGCACGGCAAGCCCGAGCTGGCGGAGCGCGGCCACGCGGTCAGCGGTGGGGATCGTGTCGAAGGTGGCGATGCCGCGGATGGGCGTCGCGGTGAGCTCGTGCGCGGCGAGAAGACGGGTCAGTCCGGGGGTGAGCTGTGCGTCCTGCGCCTCCGCGGCGAGCGCCAGAACCAGTACGATGATCCACTTCATTGCTCTCTCCTGCTGTTAGGTGGTAGCGACACTACCAACTCTAGTAGTAACGCTACCGCAAGAATTGTGCAAGAGGAAATTCAGGCGGTCGCTACAATTCGGGCAATCGTCCAGTCGGAGGTTCCGGATGCTGCTCGCCGCCCTCGTGCTCGCTCTCCTGCCCCAGGAAGCCCCGCCTCAGGATCCGCCCCCGCCGCCCACGCCGGTCACGATGACGATCGAAGTCGGCAGCCGCAGCGCGGAGCGCTCGCGCACCGACACGCCGGTGCCGGTCGACGTGGTCCCGGTCGAAGAAGTGGCCGACGAGAGCGGCCAGCTCGACCTCGGGCAGCTCCTCCAGTTCACCGCGCCGTCGTTCAACTCGAACCGGCAGTCGGGCTCTGACGGCAGCGATCACATCGACGCGGCAACGCTGCGCGGCCTCGGGCCGGATCAGGTGCTGGTGCTGATCAACGGCAAGCGGCGCCATTCGTCGTCGCTGGTCTACATCTTCGGCACGCGCGGCCGCGGGAACGTCGGCACCGACCTGAACACGATTCCGGTCAGCGCCATCGAGCGCATCGAGATCCTCCGCGACGGCGCGACCGCGCAGTACGGCTCCGACGCGATCGCCGGCGTGATCAACATCGTCCTGAAGAAAGGCGCGGGGATGGACGTGCTGCTCTCCGCAGGTCAGTACGCGGAAGGCGACGGCCGGAACGAGCAGGTCGCGCTGCACTACGGCATCCCCCTCGGCAGCCGCGGCACGCTCTCCCTCACCGGCGAGCTGCTGAACCGCGACCAGACCAACCGCGCCGGTCCCGGCGAGCCGCGCGTGATCGGCGACTCGGCGACGGAGAACCTGACCTTCTTCTACAACCTCGACGCGCGCATCGGCGACGCGGGGACGCTCTACGGACACGGCGGCCTCAATCAGCGCGAGGGGCTGGCCGGCGCGTGGTATCGCGACGGCGTCGGGTCGGACGACATCCCGTCGCGCAACTCGGCGGCGATGTATCCGAACGGCTTCGTCCCCGACATCGGCACGGAGATCGAGGATTTTTCGTTCGGCTTCGGCTATCGCACGGTGGTGCGCGACTGGTCGCTGGACGCGAGCTCGACGTTCGGCTCGAACCGGATGGAGTACTTCATCTCGAACACGCTCAACGCGTCGATCGCGGCGATCAACGGCGGCATCTCGCCGGACGCGTTCCGCGCCGGCGGTTTCGAGTTCATCCAGCAGACGACGAACTTCGACGTGTCGCGCTTCTTCCGCGGATGGCTGCACGGCGTGAGCTTCGCGGCGGGACTCGAGTACCGCACGGAGGACTACTCGATCTTCGCCGGCGAGCCGGGCTCGTACGCCGACTACGACGGCCCCGGCGGCGGCAACGCCGGCTCGCAGGGCTTCCCCGGCTTCCAGCCGGTCGACACGATCGACGCGGACCGCAACAGCAAGGCCGCGTACGTGGACATGGAATTCAAGACCACGCCGCGGCTGCTCGTCACCGGCGCGTTGCGCGCGGAGGATTACTCGGACTTCGGGAACACGGTCGACGGCAAGGTGTCGTTCGCATACGCGGCGAAGAAGACGCTGAACCTGCGCGGCTCGGCCAGCACCGGCTTCCGCGCGCCTTCGCTGCACCAGCGCTACTTCAGCTCGACGTTCACCGACTTCATCGCCGGCGAGGCCGCGGACGTGAAGCTGGCGCGCAACGACAGCGACCTGGCGCGGCTCGTCGGCATCCCCGCGCTGAAAGAGGAAAAGTCGCGCAACTACTCCGTCGGACTGACGTGGAACGCGCGCGCGAACACGGCACTCACCGTCGACGTCTACCGCATCGACATCGACGACCGCATCGTGCTCACCGGCGGCTTCACGGATGACCTCATCACCGCGCAGAACCTGCTCGAGGCGCGCTTCTTCACGAATGCCATCGACACGAAAACGCAGGGCGCCGACTTCACGCTCTCCTACACCACCGGCCCGTGGTCGGGAGCGTTCGCGCTGAACCTGAACGAGACGGACGTGGTGCGCGTGAACACCGCGCCCGGTCTGGCCGGCAAGGAAGACGTCTACTTCAACAAGCGCGAAAGACTGTTCGTCGAAGGCTCGGCGCCGAAGACGAAGGGGGTGTTCAGCGCCGACTATCGTCCCGGACGCTGGAGCGCCGGGGCGCGCGTGAACTACTTCGGCGAGCTGGAAGCCGGCACCTGGACTCAGCTCGACGACCCCGACTCGCCGAGCCAGCACTACGACCCCGCCGTCTCGACGGACGTGCACTTCGGCCTCGAGCTCCCCCGCAACCTGGCCCTGACGATCGGCGGCACGAACATCTTCGACGTGCAGCCGACGGAACAGGACCCCGCGGAGACGGAGAACGGCGCGCGCTGGGAAAACGTGCAGATGGGGATCAACGGCGCCGCGTATTTCGTGCGGCTGAGCTGGCGGCGGTAAAGAACGTAGGGCAGGCTTCAGCCTGCCCCGGACAGGCTGAAGCCTGTCCTACGTTTTGCCGCGCGCCTCTCGCGTCATGGCCACGAGCACGCTCCGCGCGTCGTCGCGCGTGCGCACTTCCTCCGGGAACGCGATGCGCGCGCCTTTCATCCCCTCGGCCGTGCGCGCGCGGATCGTGAAGCCGAGGCGGTCCACCGCGACCATGGTCGCCTCCTCGGCGTCGAGGCCGCCGAAGTGCTTCGCGATGGCGCGCAGGGCGTCGGCGTGATCGGCGTTCATGTGCGAGAGGATGTGCGAGGCCGCGTCCATGAGCGGATCGCGCTCGGCGGACTCGTAGTCGGCGGCGCTCACCCATCCCATCACGCCGAAGCCGCCGACGAAGT
>DASUSL010000137.1:0-5401 GCA_036375135.1 Thermoanaerobaculia bacterium
CGTATTTTCAATGAGGAGCGTCATGAAGATCATGAAAATCTGGGCAGTCATTGCGCTGCTCGCGGTCGCCACCACCCCGGCCTTCGGAGCCCCCGCCGATCTCGTCCACGTCACCACTCACGTCAGCCAGCCGAGCGCCAGTCCTGGCGGCGCGAATGAGGGCGAAGTCCTGATCGAGAACATCACCAGCAGCAATGTCCGCGTACGCATGACCTGCCGCGTGGTCTGGGCCGACGGCTCGGTCCAGCAGCTTTCGGGAATCGCGGATCCGGGCACGCTCGCTCCCGGCGGCGGCTACATCCAGAGCATCTACTTCATCATCCCGCCGGACGCCCCTCCGGGTCCCGCCTCCTTCATCGCCGACGTGTCGGCGGCTTCGGGCGGCCTGCAGGAGCAGGAGACGTCGACGGCCACGTTCCAGGTGGTCATCCCGTAATGCAGAAGCGCCGGACGAGGAGTGCTCGTCCGGCGCAGCGTGCAGGATCGGCACTTGCAGGAAGTCGCAGCCGATGCGCGATCCCCGCTACAGGTTTTCGGACGAAGTGCGCTCGATGACCCGCGCCATGGCCTTGCGAATGATCCATGCGGGAGAAGTGGCCGCATCGCCGGAGGCGCTCCACGCGTGGGTCGAGCGAACGGACGACTTGCGCGAGCGGCTCCGGGCCGATGGCTACGGCACCGCGTTCACGGCCGAGGATCTTTTCCCGCTGTTCCAGAATTTCGTCGCCAAGGCAACGGCTTCGACTCCCGCTCCTCGCGGGGCAAAGAGTTCCGCGAGATGGCTGTGGATCGGCCTGATTGTGGTCGTGGCCATCATCGTCGTCGTGGCGGCCCGGGTGCTCCTGTAGCATCAGCGCCGTACGGGTGTCGCCGTATGCCATCGCAGCGGCATGGCCAGCCCGTCCGGCGCCAGTTCGACGTGCAGCACCCGTCGATGCCCGGCATGAAGCGCTTGCGATGAGGCGTGCAGCAACAGTGGCCGCATCAGCAGGATGCTCCCCTGCGGCACAGTGAGCCCGACCTGCGGCCGCGCAGCCACGAGATCGCGGATCTGATCCTCGCCGAGCTTTCCCTGTCGATGCGAGCCGGGGATCACGCGCAATGGTCCGTTGTCCGCGCCGCTGTCGTCGAGGTGAATCCGCACCGCCACCATCCGCTCGAGGATGCTCGCCGGCGGCTCCACGTGAGGAACGCCATCCTTGACGCTCCAATGGTCGAAGCCCGCGACGTCGATCCGCTCATGGACCGCAATGACCCGATCCTGATGCCATTGCACCCGCCAGTTCGATTGGGGCGTCTTGTCGAAGAGCGTCGCCTTGACCGCGACGAGAGGAAGGTCGACGAAACGTCCGATCTCGCCGATGAAGCGCGGATCGCCGAGCAATCGCTGTACGACCGGCGCCGTCAATACATTGCGTACGCCGCCGCGACGCCCCTCCGCGGACGGTAATTCCCGCGCCACGGTGTCACACGCCGACGCCGTCAGCACCAGCTCTGTGATGACGTATCCATCCCGCTCCAGCGACGGCATTGAACGGGGATGATAACGGTGTAACGAGAAGAGTCCGGACTGCGGCAGCGCACGCTGCCGCAGTCCGGACCTGCATTCACTACTGATTGATCGCCTCGGGTTGCGGGCAGGCCGCGGCGCCTGCCACTACGCCCGGAATGACCACTCGTGAGGCCACGCCCGGCGGATAGGCCTGGGGTTTCACACCGTTGAACGGGACGGTCGCGCGGCGGATCACGCCGTTGCGGAGCTCGACCCAGTACAGAGCGCCCGTGACGCTGCGCATGGTGGGAAAGTACAGCGTCCAGTCCTGACCCATGCGATAGACACAGAGCGTGTCATAGAGCTTGGGGCCGGCGACGTAGCCCGCCGGAGGTGTGCCGGCCGGCTGCAGGCCGAGGCGCGGCACGCCCTTGGCGGCCAGCGCCTGCAGCACGAACGAGGCCGTGACTTGCCGCTCGGACGAGCAGCCGCGCACGATCGCCGGCGACAGTCCGCGCAGCAGCCGGTACACGTCGTCGCGCAGGGCGTTGGTGAGCAACGCCCCGGTCGTCGGGAACCCCGTGGCGAAGCGTGCTCCGGGAGCATCGAGCTGATTGTTCGTGTACACCTGGTCATAAAGCGCCTGTTCGTCGGACCACCAGCGGCGCACTGCATCGCGAACCTGCGTCTCGGGCGTCGACGTCTCGGAAGTCGTCGTCAACGTCCCGCCGTTCGCAATCGCGTACAGATAGGCCGCGGCCAGGGCGCCGGACCAGAGCTGATAATGCGACGACGTCAGCTCCTCGTTCGCTCCGAGGGTGGTGGCGTAGTGGCCGAGCGGCCCGCCGGAGCTCGTCGGCCGCTGCTGTCTGTCGATGAAATCGACCAGCGTGGCGCGGATGGTGGCGAGATCGGCGGGGCGGGTGCGCAGTGCCCAGCCGTAATGCCACACGCGAGCGAGGATCTTCTGATTCGGCGTACCGCCTTCGAGGAACGACGCCGGCGGCGGCCCGAAGGTCCAGACCGACGACGTGTCCGGGTCGGTGCAGGTCGGGCCGATGGCCATACGGGCAATGTTGGCCACCGAGCGCAGGCTCACCTGCTCGTCGCCCGCCCACAGCGGGACTGCAATCAATGCGATCGAGAACAACAGAATCATTCGGTTCATAGGGTCTCCTTGCGCCGAATGTGGACGCCCCGCGGCGCGGTTTCCATGGATGGCGCATCAATCGTGGATGAATTGCCAAGTACAACGCGGTGAGTGGCTTGCGGGCGTGGATCAATCGCTCGATTCGCCCGTTCGCAGCGGTTCTTCGAGCTGTAACGGTGCGGCCACAGTGCGTTCACAGGTGCATCGCGATCAACGCGTGAATACAGAACGCCGCCCATGTGGGGCGGGCTTCAGCCCGCCCGCACGCCGGGAGTCGCAGTGATTCCTCAACACGAACGACGGTCGAGGAGCTTTGTGGGCGCGTCGATAGAAGGCGCACCGGCGGCCGCGTAGAGGTTCGCCACCGTGTACAGGCGCCGCTCCTCGGCGTCGTGAAAGACCGGCACGAGGACGCGCTGATACTCGAGCCCTTCGAAGGCGTCGAGGTCGGGCCAGGCGGCGGCCAGCCGCGGCGTAATGAGCAACTGTACCGGCACGATCGGTCCGCCGTCCCGAGGATAGAACGCGGGATAGCCGAGCGCCGCGCCCCAGCCGGATGGATGCAGGTCGCCTTCGACCAGGCCCGGGACCCATTCGCCGCCCAATGGCGCGACGATGTGATGATTGGGCTGGCCGGGAGCGAGGGTGCCGTACACGGCCAGTCTGTGGCTCGTGGTAAAGAGCGCCTCGAGCTGCTGTTCGGCGTCATGGCCGCCTGGTGCATCGAGCCCGCGGCGTAATGCGTTTGCCGCGGCGATCAGACCGGTCACAGTGCGCCGCGACATCCCTCTGCACCGCAGCGGCACGCCAGCGCTCCCGCGTGCTGCGTTTCCCCGTAATTACACGTCAACTCCTCGCCGGCGGCGATGGCGCGCAACGTATAGAACTCGACTCTGTGCCTGTACAGACGGATGAACGTATTGGGCTTGCAGGAGTGATTCACGTATTGAAAGCAATTGCTGTCCGTCGTGGCATCGAGCGCCCAGCCATCACCGAATTCCACGATCTTGATCGTCTGCAGCGTGCGCGCTTTGCGACGCGCCGCGCGCTCGGAAATGAGCTTGCCGGCCAGCTCGCCGATCTTGCGGCGCCGCGGCAATGGTGTGCGGGCGAATAATCCCTGACCGTGAATGCGGCTCCGCCTGACGTCGAACGGCTCCATTACTCGTTCGCCAGAATCCACGCCAGTGCCGCGACCGCGGCCGTGTTCTGGGCGAGCGCTTTCGGGTCCACCTTGTCCAGCGTGTCGGCGGCGCTGTGGTGGTAATCGAAATAGTGGCGCGGCTCGGGGACGAGGCCGAAGCCGGGGACGCCGGCGTCGATGAGCGGGGACGTATCGGCGCCCGTGTGCTTCGAGCTCGTGAACTTCATCGGCGCAATGCGCTGCAGCACGCGCGCGCGGCGCTCGATGGCGGCGAGTGAATTCCCCTCGTACGTCGTAATGAAACCGGTGGGCGGAGCGGCTCCGGCGTCCGTCTCGATGGCGGCGACGTGGCGATGCAGCTCCTCGCGTTTCGCGGCGCCCGCAAAGTACGCGCGGCCGCCGCGCAGGCCGTTCTCCTCGTTCATGAACAGCACAGCGCGGATGGTGCGCTTCGGCTTCAGGCCGAGCTCCTTGAGCGCGCGCATCGTCTCCATGATCATCGCGCAGCCGGAGCCATTGTCGATCGCGCCCGTGCCGAGGTCCCACGAGTCGAGGTGACCGCCGATCAGCACGATCTCCTCGGGGCGCTCGCTGCCGCGGATCTCCGCGATCACGTTCGCCGACGCCACGTCCGGCAGCGTGCGCGGCGTGAGCGTGAGCTGCATGCGCACGCGCTCCCCGCGCGCGAGGAGGCGATGGATCAGGTCTCCATCCTCGGTCGACAGCGCCGCGGCGGGGATCTTCGGCTTGTTCTCCTCGTAGCGCATCGAGCCGGTGTGCGGCGAGCGCAAGGAGGCCGTGGCCACGGAGCGGATCACCGCGGCCACCGCGCCGTACTCCGCCGCGCGGCTCGCGCCGACGCCGCGGAACTGCACCGCTTTCCCGTACGCCTCGAACGCGCGGCCGCTCTCGACCAGCGCCATGTCGAAGGATGAGTGGTAGTAAACGATTTTGCCGGCGATCTTCGCGCGGCCGAGCTTCTCCAGCTCCTCGTACGACGTCACCTCGACCACGTCCGCGGTGATGCCATTCGCCGGCGTGGCGATGCTGCCGCCCAGGGCCGTGAGCACGAGCGGCTGGTCGTGCGAGACCAGGCGTCCGCGCTCGAGGCCGCGCACCCAGTGCGGCACCATCACCCGCTCGTTGCGCACGTCGATGCCCCACTCGCGGAACTGTCCGGTCGTCCAGCGCACCGCCTTCTCCGCATTCGCGGAGCCGGAGAGGCGCGGGCCGATCCTGTCGCTGAGGTACGCGAGGTGATCGTACGCGCGCGAGTTCTTCAGGATGTGGTCGATGAGGAGCTCCTGTGCGGAGGCTGCGCCTCCGCACACCAAGGCGGCGGCTACCGCCACCGCACTCCTAAAGCTCAGTATCGATCTGCGCACGCTGGAGGTTTCCGCTGTAGTCGATGTAGATCGACTTCCACTCGGTGAACACGTCGATGCCGGCCACGCCAGCCTCGCGGTGACCGTTACCCGTTTCCTTCACGCCGCCGAACGGCAGGTGCACCTCGGCGCCGATGGTCGGCGCGTTCACGTAGAAGATGCCGGTGATCATGTCGCGCATGGCCACGAAGGCCTTGTTCACGTCGCGCGTGTAGATCGAGGCGGAGAGT
>DASUSL010000138.1:0-11578 GCA_036375135.1 Thermoanaerobaculia bacterium
AAGCGGCAGCTCGCCGCTGCCGCACTCCTAGACGTAGGCGTTGACGAAGTGGGCGCTGAGCTCCGCGGCGGTGAGGAGCTCGAACGGCACGTGGATCAGCGGGTGAATGGCGTTGAACGTGTGCGAGGCGCGGTCGAGCACCGCGATCGATCCCTGCGGCGCGGTCGCGGCGATGAGGCGTCCCTCCTCCGCCGGCACGCTGTCGTCGCGTCCTCCGTGGATCACCAGCAGCGGCACCTCCAGACGCGACGCCGCCGCGAGAATGTCCAGCCGCGACGCGTTGGCCTCGTAGTCGTCGAGCATCACCGGCGACATGCGCATGATCTGCTTCGTGCGCGCGTTCTCGACCTCCATCACGCCGCGCTCGCGCCATGCGCGCTTCGTCTCGTCGTCCCAGCGGTCGACGCGCGAGATCGGCGCCCAGACCACCACGCCGCGCAGCCGCTCCACCTCCTGCGCGCCGAGGAGGGCGATGCCGCCGCCGCGCGAATGGCCGAGGAGAAACGTGGGGAGGCCCGGGAACTGCGACTGCGCGTGCTGCACCACCACGCGCAGGTCGCGGAGCTGCGTCGAGTAGGTGTCGTGCTCGAAGAGATCGAGGCGGTCGAACGACTCCGGATCGTCGCCGATGCCGCTGCGCGACATGTTGAAGCGGCACACCACCAGCCGGTGCTGCATCAGCCGCTGCGCCATCCAGGGAAAGAAGCCCCAGTCCTTGAAGCCCTTGAAGCCGTGCACCACGACGACGAGCGCGCGCGGCCTCTCCGCGACCTCGAATTCGCCGCGGATGGGCAGTCCTTCCTCCGATTGCAGCGTGAAGTGCGTCAAACGTTGAAGCGGAACAGGATCACGTCACCGTCCTGTACCTCGTACTCCTTCCCTTCGCTGCGCATCTTTCCGGCCGCCTTGGCTCCCTGCTCGCCCTTGTGGGCGAGGTAATCGTCGAAGCCGATCGTCTCGGCGCGAATGAAGCCGCGCTCGAAGTCGCTGTGGATCTTCCCCGCCGCCTGCGGCGCCTTCGACCCGCGATGGATCGTCCACGCACGCGCCTCTTTCGGCCCGGCGGTGAAGAACGTTTCGAGATCCAGCAGTTTGTATGCCGCGCGCACCAGCACGTCCAGGCCCGGCTCTTCCAGCCCCATGTCGTGCAGGAACGGCCCGCGCTCCTCGGGAGCGAGCTGCGAGATCTGCGCCTCGAGCTCGCCGCAGATGACCACCACCTCGCCGTTCTTCTCCTTCGCCACGCGCCGCACCTTCTCGAGCAGCGGCGTTTCCCGGCCGAGGTCGCCCTCGGCCACGTTGGCGACATAGAGCACCGGCTTGAGCGTGATCAGGTTCAGCTCCGCGAGGTTGGCCTGCTCGTCGTCCGAGAGGCCGGCCGCGCGCAGCGGCGTCCCTTTCTCCACGGCGGCGATCGCCTTTGTCAGCGCCTCCGCCTGCGCGAAGTACTCCTTCTGTCCGACGCGCGCCAGGCGTCCGACGCGGTCGTTGCGCTTGCTGAGCGCGTCGAGGTCCGCCAGCAGCAGCTCGGTCTCGATGACCTCGATGTCGCGCTCCGGATCGACGCTCCCCTCCACGTGCACGACGTTCGGGTCCTCGAAGCAGCGCACGACGTGCAGGATGGCGTCCGTCTCGCGGATGTTCGCCAGGAACTGATTGCCGAGCCCTTCCCCCTTGCTCGCGCCGCGCACGAGCCCGGCGATGTCGACGACCTTGAGGTCGGTGAAGATGATCTGCTTGCTGGCCGCCAGCTCGGCGATCCGCGTCAGCCGTTTGTCGACGACGGGAACGATGCCGACGTTCGGCTCGATGGTGCAGAACGGATAGTTCGCGCTCTGCGCGCCCGCGGCCGTGAGCGCGTTGAAGATCGTCGACTTGCCGACGTTCGGCAGACCGACGATACCGACAGATAAACCCATGTGTGCGTTACTCCTCGCGCGCCCTCAACGGCGGAGCGTTCGGGGCGATTCCAAGGGATGAGGGGATGAGGGATGAGGGATGAGGGATGAGTGCCGCCACCCGGTTCATCGCTCATCACTCATCACTCATCGCTCATCACTCGTCGTGATCCGCCGCGCCAGGTCCAACGCGCCGCGCAGCCCCACTTCCTGATCGACGATCACGTCCACCGGAATGCGCTCGTTGAAACCACGGAAGCGTCCCTTGCGGCAGAAGGCCTCGACGAAGCGGCCGTCGGTGAACCAGTCGATGTTCTTCGCGGCGATGCCGCCCGCCAGATAGACGCCGCCGCGCGCCAGGACGCGCAACGCCATGTTCCCCGCCTCGGCGCCGTAGATGTCGACGAAGATCTCCGCGGCGCGGCGCGCGCGCTGGTCGCCGGAGCTCGCCCGCGACGCGATCTCCGCGGCGTCGACTTCCTCCTCCCCGCCGAGGAAGGTAAAGATGTTGACGAGGCCCATGCCGGAGACGAGGCGCTCCCAGCTCACGTGGCCGTAGCGCTCGTGCAGATGGAGAAAGAGGCGCGTCTGCTCCTCGTCCTGGGGCGCGAAGTCCTGATGCCCGCCCTCGCTGGGAATGACGTGATGGACGCCGTGGTGCCAGGTCAGGTACGCCTCGCCGAGGCCCGTGCCGGCGCCGAGGATGGCCACGGGTGCATGCGGGTCGCGCTCCCCTTTCTGCAGCGACACGCGGTCGCGCGCCTCGACGAGCGGGACGCCGAGGGCCACGGCGGTGAAGTCGTTGATGAGGATGACGTGCGGGATCGAGAAGTCGCGCGACAGCGCCGCTTCCTCCATCACCCACCCGACGTTCGTCACCTTCGCGCGGCCCGCGGTGACCGGCCCGGCCACGGCGAAACAGGCCGCGTGCACCTCGCCGCCGATGCGCTTCACGAACGCGCGCAGGAGGTCGTCGAAGGTCTCGAACTCGTTGCTCTCGTAGCGTTCGGAGAGCGTCTCCGCGCCGTCATCGACGCAGCGGAGCAGAGTCTTCGTGCCGCCGATGTCGCCCGCCAGGATGCGCATGGCGGGAGTGTAGCAAGTGAGTCGCGATACGATGCCGCGCCTCATGGCCGACGACGAAGGGATGCGGATCCTCAACTCCATCCGGCAGCTCGTGCGGGCGCTGCGCCTGTTCGATCGCCAGGCGCAGTCCAGGTACGGCGTGACCGCGGCGCAGATGTTCGTCCTGCACGCCATCGAGCAGGAGGAAGGACTCTCGCTGAACGCGCTGGCCGCGCGTACGGCCACCGACCAGAGCTCGGCCTCGGTCGTCGTGCAGCGGCTGGTCGAGGCCGGTTACGTGCTGCGTACCGCCCTCCCCTCCGACCGGCGCCGCATCGAGCTCCGCCTCACGCCGCGCGGCCGCGCCATCATCCGCAAGGCGCCGCCCCCCGCGCAGCAGAAGATCCTGGCCACGGTGGCGGCCATGCCTCCCCGCGACCGGAAAGAGCTGGCCACGCTGCTGGAAAACTTCGTGCAGGAGTTCGGCGTTCGTGGAAAAAAGGCGCCGATGCTCTTCGAAGAGCAGGCGGCGCCGAAGCGGGCGCGCTGATCGCTGGCGACGTTCACAAGGGGACAGCGCGCCTTTTGCAGGAATCGCAACAATCCGGTGACGGCGAAGGGATCTGCCGCCGATTCCATTGACGCGGGCGGTCGACGAGGCGACGATAGACAATGATCGGAGAGAGACTTCGGCAGTTCCGTCAGGCACAGGGACGCTCCCTCGCCGACATCGCCGGCAAAGCCAAGGTCAGCGTGGCCACGCTGTCCCGCATCGAGAACGACAAGCAGTCGCTCGAGCTGAACCTGCTCGTGACGCTGGCGAAAATCCTCCAGATCGCTCCGGCCGAGTTCCTGAACGGCGTGACGGGCGAGGAAGAGACGGGCGAACCGCTGGCGCGGCGCATCGCCACCCTGGAGACGAAGAAGCGCGCCGAGCTGTGGCGCGACCTCGCCGCCGAGCGCCGCACCCAGCGGACACGCATGCGTCCCTCGGCCCGCGACGTGGCGCAGCAGGTCGAGGAAGTGCTGGCCCAGGTCGAGTTCCTGCGCGAAGAGCTGGAGACCGTGCGCAAGCGGATGCGCCAGCGGAAGAACAGCGAATAGCCCGAAAATCGCCGGCAAAACATTTTGCGTCAGCTGCAAGTCTGTGTAGACTCGTGTGACTCTCTCAGCCACCCGTGTCCGAGACTCTCGCTCTCCTCATCGTCGAAGACGATCTCTCCACGCGCACGCTGCTCGAAGCGGTCGCGCGCCGGAATCGTTTTCAGCCCACCGTCTGCGGCGACGGCCGCGCCGCGCTCCATCATCTCGACGGCAACGAGTTCGCCGTCATCCTGCTCGACCTTCGCCTGCCGGAGCTGGACGGCTTCGCGGTGCTGGAACAACTCGGCTCGCGCTCTCCCCGACTCCTGGAGCGGGTCATCGTCGTGACGGCCGTGGCGCAGGCGCGGCTGCGGACCTGCGCGCAGCTCGGGAAGGTGTGGCACGTCATGCGGAAGCCGTTCGAGCTCCGGGCGCTCGAGGAACAGATCCACGCCTGTTCAGCGCACTCCCTCGGCCATTGAAAAAGGCGACCAGTGGCTTCGCCGTTCCACTGGTCGCCCGACAACAAGGGGGAAAGCATCGGCGTTACGGCTTGGCGGCCCGGTGGTGGATGGCAACGCCGACGAATTTCATCCACTGCAAACAGTATGCACACCGCTTACGTGTGCCGCAAGCCCGGTCACAACCTTCCGCGGATGGCGCGCGCCTGCTCGAGATGCGCGGCCACGTTCACCCGCTGCGTCTCCAGCAGCGAGCGCAGGTCGCGGTTCGTGGCCAGCGGAATGAGGTGCTGGTCGAGCGCGGTGAGCAGCCACTGATGCAGGTTGATCTGTGTGTCCATGTACTGCCGGTCGTACTCGGCGCCGCTGTAGGTCGCGAGGTTGGTGACGGTCTCGCGCGAGGTGCGCTGCAGCGCGGCGGTGGTGTCGTTGTCGGCCGCCATGATGCCCGCGCGGGAGCTGCTGTCGCGGACCGCGCCGAGGGCGGTGGTGTGGTCGGCGACCATCATCTGGGCGAAGGCGCGGACGTCGGAGCTCGTGGCCCGCGAGGCGGCCGCGTTCCCCTGGTCGATCTCACCCTGGTTCGCGGCCGCGACGATGCCGACGATGTGCGGATCGGAATTCGGCCGCGCGGCCGAACCGTCGCCGGTCATGCTGGCGCAGGCGCCGAGGAAGAGTGCCAGGACTGTCAAAGGAACAACTGTTTTCTTTTGCATTGGACGTAACCTCCGCTGACGAGGCAATCAAAGGTGATGCCCGTCACGCGGGGAGGGCGATCTGACACCGCTCTTGCAACCGGGTCTGTGCATGTTCGGACGAAAGAGATCGACCAGCGGCAAGGTGGATGGCGGCGAGGGCCGCGGAATCCCGCTGGGCGGACGCGACGATCGCCCGCCCACCGGCTACCGCGAAGTGGAAGACGACCTCAAGGAGCTCTCCGACCGCGACTTCGAGATCGCCTGGGAGGAAGAAGATCCGGCGGACCGCCGCCGCGATCCGCTGCGGAAACCGTAACGCCCCGGCTTTGTCACGACGCCGCCAGGCGACGGCGCGTAGAGTGGTGCGCATCCGCATGAATCGCAGATGCTTTCTCACCTCCTCCACGCTCGCGATGACGGCGCCTCTCTTCGCGGCGCCGTCGAAGAAGCCGCCGGCCGCCGACCTCGAGCTGTTCCGCGAGGTGACCAGAGTGCCGGCCATCGTCGTCGCCGGTCTCGTCGACGGCGCTCCGCTCGCGCTCGCATCCGGCGTGAAGGACGCGCGGAAGAGTGATCCCGTCAGCGTCGACACGCTGTTTCCCGCGGCGTCGCTGACGAAGCCGGTCTTCGCGCTGGCGGTGCGGAAGCTCGTGCGCGCGGGAAGACTGTCGTGGGACGCGCCGCTGCAAGAGATCACCGACCTCGGCCTGACCGGCGAGGCGGCTCGCATCACCGCGGCGCACGTGCTGTCGCACGCGACCGGCCTGCCGAACTGGCGCTTCCAGCCGGAGCTGAAACTCGAGCCGGGCTTCGCCCCCGGCAGCCGCTGGCAGTACTCCGGCGAGGGCTACGTCCTGCTGCAGCGCGTGGTCGAGTCGATCACCGCGCAACCGATCGCCACCCATCTGCAGGAAAGCATCCTGGCGCCGTTCGGCATGGCCTCCAGCACGCTGGCCTGGACGCCGGAGCTCGAAGCGACCGCCGCGGCGGGACACGACCGCAACGGCGCGCCGTTGGAGAAATCGCTCGGCTACTACGCGCAGCGCAACCACGAGATCCTCGAGAAAGCGGAGCTGCGCGCCGCGACCGCCACGTACGAGCAGATCGAGGCCGCGTACGCAAAGTCGGCGGCCGCTCCCCTCCCCGTGATGATCGCCCCGAACGTGGCCGGCTCGATGATGACCACCGCCGCCGACTACGCGCGCTTCCTGACGCGCCTCGCGGCCGACATGCTCGAGCATCCCGCCGACTACCGGCCGCGCGTCGAGGTCAACCGCGCCCTCGGCTGGACCCTGGGACTCGGCGTCGATGGCTCGGCTTTCTTCCAGTGGGGCGACGGCCCCGGCTTCAAGCACCTCGCCTGGATCCGTCCGCGCGCGAAGACCGGCGTGGTCTTCCTCACCAACGGCGATCGCGGCCAGGCGCTCTACAGCCGGGTGCTGCGGCGCGTGCTCGGAGAAGATCCGGCCACGCTTTACTGGCTCTGACGCCGCATCAGCGCCGCCGCGTGCGCGGACTCGGAGACGTATCCCTCCGCCAGCGGCGCGCCGGCGCGCCACATACCGCGCCCCTTCTCGCGCGCGCTCTCGCCGTGCGCGACGTACATCTGCGGACACAGCAGCGGCAGCGTTCCGCGCACCGCGCAGCCGTAGCCGTTGCGGAGCATGGAGAGGTTCACGTTGCGCTGGTCGCGCACGCGATGCACGACCGTCGTCGCGCCGTTCCGCTCCAGCCGCAACTCTTCGCCGTCGATCAACGAGCGCAGGAAGCGTTCCGCCTCCGCGTCGAACTCTTCCTTGCCGCACTCCGACGGCGGCGCGACGCCGGCCAGCGTGATCTCGCTGTCGTTCACGAGAAACGTCACCGGCGAAGTGATCTTTCTCATGAAGAAGGAGCGCACGGGACGGGGTGAATCCGGCTCCAGCGGAGGCATCGTCCGCGGCACCTCGATGCCGTCGCCGGTGGCGGCGAGGAGGAGCAAAGCGGCCACGATGTTCATGAGCGCAGCGTACTCCCGTTTGTTGCTGCCACGGCACACCTCTTGCGCTTATGCCTCGTCGATGTGCTGACGTAGCGCGAAAGCGAGCGATAGACATGCTCCTCTCCCTCTTTACCTCTCTCCTTCTCTCCGTGCAGGCGCCGGAGGGATTCCAGGTCGACCTCTTTGCGCGCGGCATCGACGGTCCGCAGACGATCCTCGCCCTCGACGACGGCACGCTGCTGGTCAGCCGTCCGGCCCTGAACGACGTCATCGCGCTGCGCGACACCGATCGCGACGGGATCGCCGACGAGATGCGCACCGCCGTGGCCTCGGTCGAGCACGCCCACGGACTGGCCATGCACGGCCGCACGCTCTACGTGGCCGGCGTCAATCGCATCGTCGCCGCGGACCGCCTCCCCGACGGCTCGTTCGGCGAGCCGCGCGACCTCGTCGAGAATCTTCCCGACGGCGGCCGCCACCCCGAGCGCGTCCTCGGCTTCGGCAAGGACGGCAAGCTCTACGTCGGCATCGGCAGCTCGTGCAGCGACTGCGTCGACACGCATCCCGAGCACGCCACGCTGCTGCAGATCGACGCCACCGGCTCGAACCGCCGCATCTTCGCGCGCGGCCTCGGGCAGACCGCGGCGCTCGACTGGAGTCCGAAGACGGGCGAGTTGTGGAGCGCCGGCGGCGGCGAGCTGAATCGCATCGGCGACGGCCTCAATTACGGCTGGCCGTTCTGCAGCGGCAAGCAGCCGGCGGCCAACGATGCAAGACCCGAGGGATTGTCGAAGGAGAAGTTCTGCCAGTCGAGCGAGGCGGCGGCGCTGCAGCTTCCCGCCGACGCGCGAGGCTTCGCCTTCTATCGCGGCGCGCAGTTCCCCGAGGGTTGGCGGAACGATGCGTTCTCCGCCACGGGGTCGAAGCTCGTGCGCATCCGCTTCGAGGGCGACCAGCCGGTCGGCGTGGAGGACTTCGTTTCCGGCGCCAAGAAGATCGGCGGCCTGACCGCCGGCAGCGACGGCGCGCTCTTCTTCAGCGATGAAGAGAGCGGCGCGATCTATCGCGTCACGTACGGCACACTCCCGCGTCCCATGACCTCGGGTGCCGCGGCGGAGCTGGCGGCGCGGCCGGTGCTGTCGCAGGCGTTCCGCGTCTCCGACCTGCGCGCGCCGTCATCCGTCATTCATGACGAAGAACAGGACGTCTACTTCGTCTCCAACGTCGACGGCTCCGCCGCCGGCAAGGACGGCCGCGGTTTCATCTCACGCGTCACGCCCGATGGCAAAGTCGCGGAGCGCACGTTCATCGACGGACTGAATGCGCCGAAGGGAATGGCCATCCGCGGCCTCGAGCTGTGGGTCGCCGACATCGACGTGCTGCGCGCGTTCGACCGCACCACCGGCGCGGAGATCGCGAAGGTGGACCTCGCGCCGCACGGAGCCGTCTATCTCGAGTCGGTAGCCGTCGGACCGGACGAGGCGATCTACGCGACCGACACCGACGTGCGCATCCGCGGCGACAAGGAGCGCTTGCGCCAGGGCGACGGCCGGATCTTCCGCGTGGCGGAAGGGATGGTCGAAGTGGCCTACGCCGGCGAAGAGCTCCGCTCCCCGAGCGGCATCGCCTGGGACGGCACGCGCTTCCTCATCGCGCAGGCGTACGGCAACGAAGTGCTGGCCTGGACGCGCGGCAGCGGCACCAAGGCCGTGCTCCGCGGCCCCGGCGCCTACGACGGCATCGTCGTGCTGCCGAACGGCGCGGTCATCGTCTCCAGCCACTACGACGACGCACTGCACGTCGGCCGCGCCGGTTTGCTCCGGCCGCTGTTCGCGCGCAAGCCCTCACCCGGCGGCATCGGCTTCGATCGCAAGCGCAACCGTTTGCTCATCCCCTCCTCGCCCGGCGACTGGCTCGAAGCCTGGACCCTCCCGCCGATGGAGCCACCCGCCACGAAGACCGCCCGCGAAGGCGTCATCGAAATGGCATCTAGGAGTGCGGCGGCGACCAAGCCACCGCTTTGGTAACCGTGCCACGCAGCGCGACGGGCTCAGAAAGCTGCGGCTAAGGCCGCAGCACTCCTAAATCATCGAATGCCGCCTCGATCGAAATGGCGTTTAGGAGTGCGGTGGCGACCAAGCCACCGCTTTGGTAAGCGTGCCACGCAGCGAGACCAGCTCGGAAAGCTGCGGCTAAGGCCGCAGCACTCCTAGAATCATCGAACGCCGCTCGAGCGAAATGGCGTTTAGGAGTGCGGTGGCGACCAAGCCACCGCTTTGGTAAGCGTGCCACGCAGCGAGACCGGCTCGGAAAGCTGCGGCTAAGGCCGCAGCACTCCTAAAATCATCTCCACGCTGGGTGCGAATGCAGCTTCGAGCGGGAACGACGCCGCCGCCGGCGCGTCCGGGCCCGTGAGCCTCACCACCGGCGCCTTGAGCGACGAGAACGCCTTCTCCGCGAGGATCGCGGAGATTTCCGCCCCCACCCCGCACGGCGCCGCCGCCTCGTGCACGATCACGGCGCGGCCGGTCTTGCGCACCGAGGCCAGGATCGTCTCTTCATCGAGCGGCTTCAGCGAGCGGAGGTCGATCACCTCGGCGGACACACCCTGTTCCGCAAGAGCATCGGCGGCGGCGAGGCAGGTGTGCACCGTCTTGGCATACGAGATCAGCGACACGTCGCTTCCCTCGCGACGCACGGCGGCCTTGCCGATCGGCACGACGTGGTCGCCGTCGGGCACTTCGCCGGGCGTGTAGATCAGGCCGATGTCGGTGAAGAACATGACCGGGTTGTCGTCGCGGATCGCGCTCTTCAGCAGTCCCTTGAAATCCGCCGCGGTGGACGGCATCACCACTTTCACGCCGGGCGTGTTCACGAACCACGACTCCACGTTGTGGTTGTGCTGCGCGCCGACGCCCCAGCCGCTGCCCGTGCGCGTGATGGCCACGAGCGGGAACTTGAACTGGCCGCCGGAGAGGTAACGCAGCTTGCCGGCGCTGTTCACCAGCTCGTCCATCGCGAACGTGAGGAACGGAGCGAAGAGCAGGTCGATCACGGGACGCAGTCCCGTGGCAGCCGCTCCCGCCGCCGTGCCGGCGATGATCCCCTCGGCCAGCGGCGTGTTGCGCACGCGCTTCCCGCCGAACTCCTCGACCAGCTTGTAGTTCTTCGTGGCCACACCCTCGCCGAACGCGATCACGCTCGCGTCGCGGCGCATCTCCTCGGCCAGTGCCTCGGTCATTGCCTGGTCCGCAGTCATGGTTGTCATGGTCGTCATGGTCGTCATTGAAGTCATCCTCACGCGTACACGTCGGTGGTCATTTCGTCGAAGGAGGGATAGGGCGAGGCCTCGGCGAAGGCGGCCGCGGACTCGATGGTGCGCTGCACGCGCTGGTGCATCTCCGCGACTTCCTCGTACGAGAAGCGCGACTCCAGCAGGGCGATCGGATCGCGACGCTTCCACGCCGCCAGCTCGTCCTTGTTCACGTACGCCTGGTCGTCCGGCTCCATGTGGCCGCGCGTGCGGTACGTGTACGTCTCGAGAAAGTACGGCTTGCGGTTTTCGCGGACGTAACGTACCGCGCGCTCCGCGGCGGCGTGCACCGCCTCGACGTCGTTGCCGTCGACCGTGTGCGCGGGCATGCCGTACTTCGGCGCCCACTCGCTCACGTGCTCGGCGAGCATCGTCTCCTTGCGGTGCACGTACGCCTGCCACTGGTTGTTCTCGCAGACGAAGAGCACCGGGAGGTTCCACACCGCGGCGAGGTTCAACGCCTCGTGAAAGATCCCCTCGGTGGCCGCGCCGTCGCCGAAGAAGACCACGGCGATGGCGTCGGTCTCCTGCATCGACAGCGAGAGCCCGACGCCGGTCGACAACGACAGCTCGCCGCCGACGATGGTCGACGTCAGCACGACGCCCAGCTCTTTCGCGGAGATGTGCAGGCTGCCGCTCTTTCCTTTGCAGTAGCCGGTGGCCTTGCCCATGATCTCGGCGAAGAGGCGGCCCGGATCGGCGCCGCGCGCGAGCAGATGTCCGGCGCTGCGGTGGTTGGTGAGGATGAGGTCGTGCTTCGCGAGCGCGCTGACGACGCCGACGGACGACGCTTCCTGCCCGACCGACGTGCACATGCTGCCCGACTTGCCGGTGCGCTGCAGTTCGGCCGATTTCTCCTCGAAGGTCCGGATCAGAAGCATCGTCTCCAGCGCCGCGGCTGCGCTGCGCTCGACAGGTGTCTCGATCATGGTGGTGGTCACAGTGCGTTTCTCCTTGGCCCGCAATGTAGGCGCGCGCCGGAAACGCGGTTCCTAAGAAGATGCTAGAAGGATCGGAAAAGGTGCGCCGCGGAGACTCGCACGCCGCGCACGATCCTAAGAGGACGCTAACTTTTAGGA
>DASUSL010000139.1:0-23768 GCA_036375135.1 Thermoanaerobaculia bacterium
TCGCACCGAGCTCGCCTTGATCCGCAACGGCAAGGCGTTGATGCCGGACGTGGTCGTAACGTCGGATCGTTCGCTCGGCCCGCTGGAGCTCCATCTCGTGAAAGACGCCGTCACCGCCGGCGATCTGTGGATCTACGACCCACGCTCGAAGACGCTCGTCGCCGGAGACCTCATCACCCTGCCCGTGCCGTTCCTCGACACCGCCTGTCCCGCTAAATGGAAAACGGCACTCGACCGCCTCGCCACGGTGCAGTTCGATCGCGTCGTGCCGGGACACGGCCCCGTGCTCACCCGCGCCCAGTTCGAGCGCTACCGCACCGCGTACGCCAACTTCCTGGCGTGCGAGAAGGAGTGCGAGGCGCGGTGGCTTGCGGATGTGGGGGATCTGGTGCCCGAGAGCGAGCACGCGTTCACGCGGCAGTTGGTGGGGTATTACATGGGTTTACGGAAGCGCTGCACCTAGTAGTGGACCGCCGGCCTCCCGGCCGGCTGTCTGGGGCGGCGTCCCGCCGCCCCACGCCCTCGGGACCGCCGGCGGGACGCCGGCGGTCCGCTGGCTAGCGCCAGGCGTAGACGTCTACGTTTGCCCGGGCCCGCAACTGCGTCGTCCACTTTTCGATCTCGCCCTGCAAACGCGTGGAGCGCACCGCGGTGCGCACTTCCTCGCGCACCTCGCTGAGCGGGAGCACGGGGAGGCCGCGCTCGCGGCGGGCGCGGGTCCAGGTGGTGGCGTGGTAGTCGGCGATCTCCTCGTTCGTCACGAACACCAAGGGCGCGAAGCGTTCCTGGATGTAGGCCTCGACCTGTAACTGGCGCCGGGCCAGCGCGCGCACCTCGTCGGGCGTCAGCTCGGCGCGGGCCATGGCGGCGTTGAAGTCGGCCTCCGACGGGAAGCGGTTGCGGATCTCGACCACGCGCGCCTCGATCGTGTCGGGCGGGATCTCCTGCGCGCCGAAGCGTTCCACGTCGCGGTAGCGGAGCGCCTGCGCGATCAGCGCCTCGAGCACCTCGCGGCGGTAGTCGTCGTCGTTCGCGGCCAGGCGGGGGAAGAAGCGGATCTCCACCATCTGCGCGATCTCGCTGACGGTGATCACCTGCGCGTCGATGACCGCGGCGATGCGATCGACCGTCACGGCCGAGGCGGGGATGGCGAGCAACGCCAGAAGCAGAGGAAGAATCCGCACGAGTCCGATTCTACTAACCATTCGCGTGCCACCCCGTCTTTCCGTCATGCGCACACTCGTTCTCCTTCTCGTCATGCTGGCCACGTCCCTCAGCGGCGCCGAGCAGTTCAGCTACATCTACAAGCAGGGCGACCACACGCACATCCGCAGCAACTCGGGCATCGAGCAGATGGTCTCCCTCTCGAAGCGCTGGACCGGCGAGTTCGTCTGGCTGAAGCGCAACGGGCGGCAGTACCTCATCCGCGACGCCGCCGTGCTGGCCGAGGTGCGCGCCGCCTTCGCCGACCTGCACGCGTACGAGCCGAAAGTGCGCGCCGCCGAGGAGCGCCTCCGTCCCCTCGAGCGCAAGATGGAGCGCATCGAAGAGCGCATGGACGAGCTCAGCGACCGCCTCGGCGACGAAGAAGACCTCGACGAGGCCACCCGCGCCGGCCTCGAGCGCAAGCTCGCCGAGGTCGAGCGCGAGCTCCACGAGCTCGAGCGCAGCTACCGCCCGGCCGAGCGCGAGAACGAGCGCATGGAGCGCGAGCACGACCGCCTGGAGGCGATCGCCGAGAAGAAATTCGAGAAGATCGTCTTCCGCGCGGTCGATGCAGGCAAGGCCGAGCGGGTGGATTGACGTAGCGCGCTCTTCGGCCTACCCTCTGGTTGGCACTCTCTCCGCTTGAGTGCTAAGCAGATCATGGCCACGCGACAGGACTTCGAGCTCGATCCTCGCGCACGCGACGTGCTGCGGGAGATCGTCATGCAGCACATCGCGTCGGGCGAGCCCATCGGTTCGCGCACGCTCTCCAAGTGCGGCAAGTTCCAGTTGTCGCCGGCGTCGCTGCGCAACGTCATGGCCGACCTCGAGGAGCTCGGCTTCCTCGCGCAGCCGCACACGAGCGCCGGGCGCATCCCGACCGACCGCGGCTACCGCTTCTTCATCAATCATCTGATGACGTCGCGCGCGCTCAGCTCGCGCGAGCGCGAGGCCATCGACGAGGGAGTGAGCGTCGGCAGCGAGATCGACGACGTGCTCCATCACGCCTCCGCGCTTTTATCGAAGCTGAGTGATCAGGTCGGCCTCGTCTTCATGCCCACGCTGCTGCAGTTCGCCGTGCGGTCGATGGACTTCATCGCCGTCGCGGAGAACAAGATCATGACCGTCATCGTCGGCGCGAACGGCGTCGTGGTGAACAAAGTCATCGAGACGCGGTTCCTCTTCACCCGCGACGAGCTGGAGAAGATCAGCCGCTACATCACCGCCGAGTTCGCGGGGCTGACGATGGACGCCATCCGCCGCCGCCTGATCCGCATGACCGAGCAGGAGCGCGCGCAGCACGACGCGATGCTGCAGAAGACGATCTCCCTCGGCATCGACGCGGTGAACGCGCCGTACGAGCACGACCTCTACGTCGAAGGCGCCAGCTCGATCCTGAACAAGCCCGAATACGCGGACGCCGCGTCGCTGCGTAAGACCTTTCTGGCGCTGCAGGAGAAGGAGAAGCTCGTCGAGCTGCTGGAGACCTGCCTGGCCGAGGAAGGGCTGCAGATCCTCATCGGCTCGGAGAGCGACTTCACACAGATCAACAACTTCAGTATCGTCGCGCGGCGTTACGGCTCGACCTCCGCGCCCCTCGGCATGGTGGGGATCATCGGCCCCATGCGCATGGAGTACGCGCGCATGGCTCCTCTGGTCGACTACCTGAGCCGGGCGCTGAGCCGGAAGATCGAGGAAGAGGAGCACACCAATGGCTGACGATACGAACGGCGTCAACGACGACGCCTACATCATCGAAGACACCGAAGGATCGGTCGAAGAGATCGAGCGCGAGATGCGCGAGACGGCCGAGGAAGCGGCG
The DNA here is from genome assembly GCA_036375135.1 of Thermoanaerobaculia bacterium. GTDB lineage: Bacteria > Acidobacteriota > Thermoanaerobaculia > Gp7-AA8 > Gp7-AA8 > QHVT01. The sequence goes on from DASUSL010000139.1 coordinate 3,029, forward strand.
GCGGATGCGCCTCCTCCCGCGGACGCTCCCGCGGAGCCGCAGGACGACTACAGGAACCGCTACATCCGCGCCGTCGCCGACTTCGACAACTTCCGCAAGCGCAGCGAGCGTGAGCGGGCCGACTTCGCGCGCTACGCCACGGCAGGCGTCCTGCGCGAGATGCTCCCCGTGCTCGACAACTTCGACCGCGCGCTCGAGCACGCGGAGGAAGGGGACGACTTTCACAAAGGCGTCTTGATGATCTACAAGCAGCTCTTCGACGTGCTGCAGAAGCACGGCCTGAAAGTCATCGACGAGACCGGCGTGCATTTCGACCCGAACATCCACGAGGGCGTCATGCGCGAGGAAGATCCGTCCGTGCCGAGCCACACCGTCGTGGCCGTGCTGCAGAAAGGCTATTTCCTGCACGACCGTCTGCTGCGCCCGGCCATGGTCAAGGTGGCGGTGGGCGGAGCGGAACGGTAGGCTGTCACTTCGATGGCAAAAATTCTGGGCATCGACCTCGGGACGACGAACTCGTGCGTCGCGGTCGTCGACGTGACGACCCCGCAGGTGATCTCGAACCGCGAGGGAAGCCGCACCACGCCGTCCGTGGTCGGCTTCACCGAGGACGGCGAGCGGCTGGTCGGGCAGATCGCCAAGCGCCAGGCCATCACCAATCCGTTCAACACCGTCTTCGCCATCAAGCGCCTGATCGGGCGCAAGTTCGAGTCGGAAGAAGTCGCGCACGCGAAGAAGGTGCTGCCCTACAACATCGTGGCCGCGGCCAACGGCGACGTGAAGGTGAAGATCCGCGACCGCGATTACTCCCCCGAGGAGATCTCCGCGTTCGTGCTGATGGAGATCAAGGCCTTCGCCGAGGACTTTCTCGGCGAGACGATCACGGAAGCGATCATCACCGTGCCGGCGTACTTCAACGACTCGCAGCGGCAGGCCACGCGCGACGCGGGGAAGATCGCCGGGCTCGAAGTGCTGCGCATCATCAACGAGCCGACGGCGGCGGCGCTCGCGTACGGCCTCGACAACCGCCAGAACCAGACCATCGCCGTGTACGACCTCGGCGGCGGCACGTTCGACGTCAGCATCCTCAAGCTCGAGGACGGCCTCTTCGAGGTGCTCTCCACCTCGGGCGACACGTACCTCGGCGGCGAGGACTTCGACAAGCGGATCATGGACCGCCTGATCGAGTTCTTCCAGAAAGAGACGGGCATCGACCTGCGCGACGACCGCATGGCGCTGCAGCGTCTCAAGGAAGCCGCGGAAAAGGCGAAGTGCGAGCTGTCGATGGAGAGCGAGACGCGCCTCACGCTGCCGTTCATCTCGCAGGGTGAGGGGGGCGCGCCGAAGCACCTCAACTACGTGCTCACGCGGCGCGAGTTCGAGGGGCTCGTCGAAGACCTCATCCAGCGCACCATCGAGCCGGTCAACGACGCGATGCGCGCCGCCGGCGTGAAGCCGAAAGACATCGACGAAGTCGTGCTCGTCGGCGGGCAGACGCGCACGCCGAAGGTCATCGACGCGGTCAGGCAGGTCTTCGGCAAGGATCCGAACCGCAACATCAATCCCGACGAAGTGGTCGCCGTCGGCGCGGCCATTCAGGGCGGCATCCTGCGCGGCGACATCAAGGACATGGTCCTGCTCGACGTCACGCCGCTCTCCCTCGGCGTCGAGACGCGCGGCGGCCTCTTTCAGAAGCTCATCGAGCGCAACTCGACCATTCCGACGAAGAACGCGCTCATCTTCACCACCGTCGCCGACAACCAGACCCGCGTCACCGTGCACGTGCTGCAGGGCGAGCGCGAGTTCGCGAATGAGAACAAGTCGCTCGGCAAGTTCGACCTGGTCGGCATCGCGCCGGCGCCGCGCGGCCTGCCGCAGATCGAGGTCACGTTCTCGATCGACTCCAACGGCATCGTCAACGTCACCGCGCGCGACCAGGCCACGGGGCAGTCGCAGGGCGTGCAGATCAACCCCGCGGGCGGCCTGTCGAAGGACGAGATCGACCGCATCATCAACGACGCCTCCGCGCACCAGCGCGCCGACGCGTCGCGCCGCGAGCTGCGCATGCTGGCCAATAAGCTCGACGGAATGATCTACACGAACGAGAAGGTTTTCCGTGAGTTCGGCAAGCTCCTCAAGGACGACGAGCGGGACCGCGTGCAGAAGATCATCACGCGCGCGAAAGAGGCGGTCGGCGCGGACGAAAAGCAGCGCATCAACGACGCCATCTTCGAGCTGCAGGCCGCGTCGCGCATCCTGACCACGGTCATGCTCTACAACCCGCTCAAAGCGTCGGCGCCGTCGACGGACACATAAACAATGGCAACCACGGAAAAACGCGATTACTACGAGGTGCTGGGCATCCAGCGCACCGCCTCGGTCGACGAGATCAAGAAGGCCTACCGCAAGCTGGCGGTGAAGTTCCATCCCGACAAGAATCCCGGCGACCACCAGGCGGAGGAGAAGTTCAAGGAGGCGGCCGAGGCGTACGGCGTGCTCTCGGACGACGAGAAGCGCGCGCGCTACGACCGCTACGGACATCAGGGGATGTCCGGCATGGGCGGCTTCGACCCGAATCAGTTCGCCGACTTCGGCGACATCCTCGGCGACCTGTTCGGCTTCGGCGACTTTTTCGGCTCGCGCGGCGGCCGGCGCGGCTCGCGTCCCGCGCGCGGCAACGACCTCCGCTACGACCTGACGCTCGACTTCATGGAGGCGGTGTTCGGCAAGGAAGTGACGCTGGTCGTGCCCCGCACGATCACCTGCACGACCTGCACGGGCACGGGCGCGAAGCCGGGCACGCAGCCGGTGACGTGCACGGGCTGCGGCGGCCGCGGCCAGATCCGCTACTCGCAGGGCTTCTTCGCCGTGGCCCGCACCTGCCCGCAGTGCGGCGGGCAGGGAAAGGTGATCAAGGATCCGTGCACGTCGTGCGGCGGCGCGGGACGGATCCGCGAGGAGAAGAAGATCCAGGTGAAGATCCCGCCCGGCGTCGACGACGGCTCGCGCCTGCGCGTCGCGGGCGAAGGGGAGGCGGGCTTCAACGGCGGCCCCGCGGGCGACCTGTACGTCTTCATCGGCGTGAGCGATCACCCGAAGTTCACCCGCCGCGACTACGACATCCACTCCGAGCACGCCGTGAACTACACGCAGGCGGCCCTCGGCGGCGACCTCAATGTCGAGACCATCGACGGCCACGACCTGCTGAAGATCCCCGCCGGCACGCAGCCGAACCAGGTCTTCCGCCTGCGCAACAAAGGCGTCCCGTTCCTCGACGGCAGCGGCCGCGGCGACCACTACGTGCACATCGTCGTGCGCATCCCGACCTCACTCACCGACGAGCAACGCGATCTGCTCGAGCAACTGGCCGGCATGCACGGCGACACGGTGTCGCAGGAGAAGGGCGTCTTCGAAAAGGTGAAGGACTTTTTCTCGAATTAGGTCCGTCGCGTGTCTCACGTGCATGGACCTGACGCTGACCACCGCTCACCGCTTCTCCACCGCCGAAGAGCTGACCATGCTTTTCTGCGTGCTGTGGCCGTTCGTGGCGCGGCGGTTCTTCTTCCCGCGAAGCAGCAGCTCCGCGCCGATCAGTGCGATGGTGCTGCCCATCGCGCTGGTCGAGGCGGCGATCTGGTGGACGATCGCGAACTTCCTCGGGTACATGCCGCTGACCACGAAGGTCATTCCCTGGAATCTCCCCGCGCTGACCGAAAGCGCGTGGGTGTTGTTGTGGACCGCGTTCTGGATCGCCGTCATGGCGCTGATCCGCAAACATCGGCCGGTGCCGGACGCGGGAGCGATCGCGCTCAGCGCGCTGGTGCTGGCGGGAGCCATCAGCATCCGCGTCTACGTGGCCGTTGCGGAGCTGACGCGCGCGTTCGTGTACGGTGCCGTCGCCGCCGCGCTGGCCTCGGTCGGAATCGCGCTGGCGGCGCTGGTGTGGCTCCTCCTCGCGAAGCCGCAACGCGCATAGAATGCGCCGCGCGATGCCTGATTCGTTTTCGCGATACCGCCCCCACCCGTGGCACGGGCTCACCGCCGGCGACGATGCGCCGCGCGTGGTCAACGTCTTCGTCGAGATCACGCCGTTCGACCTGATCAAGTACGAGGTGGACAAGGCCAGCGGCTACCTGAAGGTGGACCGGCCGCAGCGGACGTCGTCGCAGCCGCCGGCGCTGTACGGGTTCGTGCCGCAGACGTACTGCGCGGAGCGGGTCACGCGGCTTTCGCCGGTCGCGGCGAAAGGGGACGGCGATCCGCTCGACATCTGCGTGCTGAGCGAGCGTCCGATCACGAAGTCGGAGATCCTCGTCGCGGCGCGCGTGATCGGCGGGCTGCAACTCATCGACCGCGGCGAGGCGGACGACAAAATCATCGCCGTGCTGCAGGGCGATTACGTCTGGGGCGAGGCGCAGGACATCGCGGACGTCCCTCCCGTGCTCGTCGAGCGGCTGGAGCATTACTTCTCCACGTACAAGCTCGTGCCGGGCGAGGGACAGCGCATCCGCGTGGCGGGGACGTACGGCTACGACCACGCCGCGGCGGTGGTGCAGGCGGCGATGGAGGATTACCGCGCGCACTTCGGAAGCGGCGAAGCGTGATCGAGAGAATGGCGGCCGCCCGGTTGTTCGCGGGGGCCGTCATCACAGTGTCTCTGTTGTATGCCTTTGTCGTTGTCCGCAATGAAGTAGGCGCTCACCGGAATACTCCGATCGATCTCCTGATCGCTCTCTGGCTGATCATCGGCACGTTCAGCATTGGTAGAACCCCAACAGCAGGTCCGGGACCGCGGGAGATATTCTTCGCGGCGGTCGCGCTGCTGGCGGGGGTCGTCAGCACCGGCATGGTGTTCCGGGATGCCGACAGCACGCAACTGGAGATGCTCAGCGCCGGCGTGCTTCTGATCGCCGGCACCATCGGTGCAGCCAGGCTTCTGAAATCGGGCAAGTACCGGTCGGGATTGTCGTCGTGGCTGTTCTACGCGGGAGCGATCGGGCTCCTCATCTACAGCACCACCATCCATCTGATACTGGCGTTGCTCATGATTCCGCTCATTCTTTTCGTCGGAAGTCTGGGCAATCTGGCCCATGGCATCGCCGCGCGCAAAACGATGGAGGTCGATTCCGATCGGGCAGCGTCGATCGAGCGGGAGCTCGCCGCCGGCCGGCGAACCGAGCGTTTCTTTCTGTTCCTGCGTCCGTTCTATGTCACGGGGAAACTCGGCGTCGCCAATCCTCGAAAGAGCTCGCTCGTTCTGTCGCCGGCGTATTACGCGCCCGACGTCGTGGACTGGGAAACGCTCTTTGCAGAACAGGTGGAGCGATTCGGGCGGTTCGTCGCCCTGGGGCGCCCGGAGGAGGCCGTGGGAGCCGGGCGGATCTCCACTTCCGAGAGGGAATGGCGAGAGAAGTTCATTCGTCTGGCCACGCTTGCCGATGCGATTTTCGTCATTCCGTCGAATCGGGCCGGAACGCGGTTCGAGATCGATTGGCTTCGCGATCGCGGATGGCTGAACAAGTGCGTGTTCGTCTGGCCCGGTGCCTTCGACAGCGTTGCCGCGCAATATGGTGAAAATGGGGCCGAAATCCTGCGAGGAGTCGGCGCGGCCAGACTGGCCGAGGCGGGCGCCGCCGGCGGCGCGATGTACACGCTCGATGGCGACGAGCGCGTGGACCTGCTGATCGCGCCGCTACCGATCGCCCAACCGCAGCGGATGTTCTCCGCGCTGTCGAAGGTGTTGTCTGTGGTCCGCACGGATGGGCTCAGCTACTTCGAGCGTTCCCTGGCCCTCTGCCAGTCCTTCATCGATGCGCTGCCTCCTCCTGCCGAACAAGTGGATGAGGTCGAGCCCGAGGAGGAGCAAGAGGAGCCCGCGGTCGAGCTCACCGGACTGGCCTGCGACGCATGCGGGCGCATCCTGGACGACGGCTTCGTCTGCGCGACGTGCGAAGGCGAAGCCGCGCGGTAGGATTCGCCACGCGTGATCGACTACATCCTGGCCATCAACTCCTCCGATGAAGAGCTGGTGCAGTCGCGGCTCTTCCTGACCGCGTCGACCGGCAGCACGACGCCGGTGGACGGCGTGATCCACGCTTACTTTGATTCGGCGGAAGATCGCGCGGCCGCGGTGGAAATGCTGCACGGCTTCGAGTTGCACGCGTTCGAGCGCGAGCGCGAAGACTGGCTGGCGAAGTACCAGCAGTCCCTCGAGCCGCTGCACATCGGGAAACGCTTCGTGATCGTCCCCGATCCGGAGATGGCTCCGTTGACCATCATCGTGCCGCAGGAGCAGGCCTTCGGCACCGGCTCGCACGAGACGACGTCGCTCTGCATCGAGAGCCTGGAGACGCTGGAACTGCGCGGCAAACGCGGCCTCGACGTCGGCGCCGGCAGCGGCATCCTCGCGCTGGCCATGCACCGCCTCGGCGCGGCGAAAGCGATCGCCTTCGACAACGACACCGACGCCTACGGCGCGCTGCGCGACAACCGCATCCGCAACGGCGTCCCCGACGCCGCGATGCCGCTGTTCATCGGCAGCGTGGAAGCCCTCCGCGGCGGCGCGTTCGACGTCATCACCATGAACATCATCCCCGAGGTCATCTTGCCGCTGCTGGGAGACGTGGTCTCACGCATGGCGAGAGACGCGCGCCTGATCCTCAGCGGCATCCTCGTCATCAAGCGCGACGACGTCGTCGCCGCGGCGGCGACGCACGGGCTGAAACTGGTGAACGAGCGGACGAAGGGGGAGTGGTGGGCGGGTGTGTTCGCCGGCGCTTGACTCGCTCCCGGATGCGCGCGTAAATGCCGGCGAACGGCGCATGTGCCTGCGCGAACTGCTGATGTCCGGTCCTCGTGCCGCGGCGGCACTCCTCCTGGTCCTGCTGGCGTTGCCCGCGCTGGCGCGGATCGAGTACGTCACCACGGCGAACGGGAAGCGGGTCACCGGCAGCGAAGTCTGTTTCTACCGCTCGAACGTCTTCGATGATGCGAGCGCCGATCTCGCGGTGACGGCGGTGCGCTGCTACTCGGCCGACCTGCACCTGGACGTCCCGGCGGGCGCGTTCACCGTGCTGGCCAGAAACGTGGCGCAGGGACTCGTGGCCCAGACTCCGGCCTTCATCGCCCTGCACGAGCCGACAGCGGAAGAGCGCTACCAGTCGGCGAGCATCCCGATGGTGCCGGCGGCGTTCCTCGACGCCACCGACGTCCTGCGGACGCTCGGGCCCGGCGAGCATCTCGTGCTGCTGTTCGGAGCGACGAAACGCACGAGGCCCTACCTCCATCCCCTCACCGCTGAAGAGACGACGGTCATGGTGCCGCCCGAGACACCGTTCGTCGCCATCCGCGTCAAGCAAGGGAGCGCGATCGCGGTGAGCGACGTCGCGAAGGTCGCGGAGCGCTCGCGCGCGAAGCTCCCTGCTTTCCCGCGCGACGTGAATTTCCTCCTGACCACGGCGCAGGTGATTCAGCCCGAGGGAGTCTCTCCGCCCGACCCGAATTGCCGGCTGCTGTTCTCGAATCCGTTCGTGGAACTGATGAACGCGATCGAGAAGCCCGGCGTCGTGTTCGTCAACGGAAAGACTGAATTGCGCCCGCTCTTCCCGGTGGAAGAAGCAGGGCAGCTGAACGTGGCTCCGCTCCTTTTCCGCGGCGTGCCCGCCGGCGAGGGCGAACTGCGCATTCGCGGCGACCGCTGGGTGGCGGTGACGCGACCGGTCGACGTTCCCGCCGGTCAGCGCGTGGTCACGGTGACGCGGCCTTTGCGAACCGAGCCGGCGGCAATGGTCACGGTTCGCTGGGACGTTCCGGGCGACCTCCGTCCGCTGCGGGCTTCCTGTGCGGAGATCTCTTCCGCGCAAGAGTCACGCGAGTTGCTGCTGCTCCGTTGTGCGGCCGTGAGCGCGGCAAAAGACCCGGCCACGATTCCCGACGATGCCTGCGAAGTGATCGGCAGGCGAGCGCTTCCCGCGGAACGGAATGGTGTCGAGACGTTTGCCGGCGTCGCGCGCGGTACTTACCTCGCGCGGCTGCGCTACGGCGCGTTGCCGATGGCGCAGAGCATCGTGACCGCGCCGCTCGGAGAAACGGTAGAGACCACGGTGTCGGCGCAACCGCTGGGGATGTACGGCCGCGTGACGCGGGCCGGCGCTCCCGTGGCCGCGACCGTGACGTTCTCCTCCGGCACCGGTGTCTCCGACGCGGCCACCGGCGAGTACTACGCGCTCCTCGGGAAAGCGCCGGGGCGGCGGACCGTGCGTGTGAAGGCGTGCGATGACTCGTTCGTGCACACGGTCATTCCGGACGGCGACCTCCAGCCGAACACGCGTTTCGACATCGAGGTACCGACGAACGACGTCACCGTGCACATCCTCGGCGACGCCGGCGCAGTCGGAGCGGGCGTGATCGCGTCTCTCTCCGTCAGCGATCCACGGCAACCCGGCACGTCGGCCTACTCACTGCGGGCGGAGACCAACGCGGAGGGAAAGTCGACCATCGGCCCGGTGATGCCCGGCAGCGAAGTCATGGTCTGTGCGTCGGTTGCCGATTACGTATCGACGTGCACGGACCTCGTGAAGATCCGCGAGGAGCACACGTCCGTCGACCTGCGGCTCAAGCGCCCCGCCGGGACCGGCCGCGCGCCGGCGGGATACGAGCGGATCTTCTGGGTCATGCCCGACGGCCGGACCACCGAAGACACGGCCATCCATCCCGAAACTGGCAGCTTCTCGTACAAGACACCGCATGCGCCTCCCGAGCATGTGGTGCTGGTCAGTCGCACCCTGCCGCTGCTCGTGCTGCCGCAACCGGCGTTGAAGGAAGGGGAGTCGCTGTCATTCGTGTCGCCATCGGTTCCGAGCCGCGCCTTCACCATCGTGGCCACACCGGAATCGGCGCAGGAAAGTGCGATGGTGGCGATCGAGGTCGGGGACCGGCTCGTGCCGGTCAATGCGTTCCTGATGCACCAGAACTTCCGCGGCGCGCCGTTCATGGTGGTGCGCAGAGCGCCGGTACCCGTGCGCGACATCGCGGCGATCGGACCGTTGTCGCTCGTGGTGGGCCACGATCCGTTCAATCCGCCGCCGAATCTCGCGCCCGGAGCGGATCCCTTCGCCATCCCCGCATTCCGCGCTTCGTATCGCGAAGTCGCGATCAGCGGCGAAACGGTGTCGTTGCCGCAGTAGCGTCTTTCAGCGCGCCCGGTAGAGCTCCATTACCCAGGCCGGGACGTCCGGCTGCATCGGTGCGGGTTTGCCGGCGTCGAGGGCCCAGCGGTGGAGCCAGGAGAGGCCGCGGCGGCCGACGTAGGCGTCGCGGCGGGCGTAGGCGGGGTCGCGCAGCGCTTCGTCGATGGAGACCGCCTTGTAGCCGCGGCGGCGCACCATCGCCACGAGCGCGTCGAGGTGGTCGGCGTTGAGTGTGTTGTCGTGGAGGAGGAGGATCTGCGGCGGCTCGTAGCCGAGGGTGTCGCGGGAGAGCTTTTCGTAGAACGCAAACACCGAGTCCATGTAGCGGATGTAATCCGCGGCGATCTTCCCGCGGGTTTCCCCGGAAGCGCGGGCGTAGGTGTCGGCGTAGATGTATTCGTCGTTGTCGATGGTCACCGGCGCATTGCGGTAGCCGCGCTTCGCAAGAAAGTCCTCGAAGGCGCGCTTCTTCGTCAGCTCCGTGCCGCTGCGGAGGAAGGGATAGCGGAAGTAGCGGATCTTGCGGCCGAGCTGCTTCAGCGTGGCCTCGCCGGCGATCGTGTCCTGCTGGAACTCCTCGAGCGGCGTGACGTTGAAGTCGCGATGCGAGGCGGTGTGGTTGCCGAGCTCCAGGCCGGCGTCGAGCCAGATTTCGAAGATCGGCGCGAGCTGCTCGCGGCAGCCGCGCGACTCGACTACCAGGCCGAGGGCGGGGAGGCGGTTGCGGACGATCGCGGAGACGAGCTTCTTGTTCAGCGGCACGAGATCGCAGCGGTCGCCGCCGTGCTGCACGCCGGGGATGTCGTCGAAGGTGAAGGCGACGCGGCGTTGCGCCGCGTCGGCGGAGAGCGCGAACAGCAGAACGGCGAGCAGAGCCCGCGCGATCATCCCCGGCTGGCCGGATAGTCGCGGCGCTGCGGGCCGGTGAAGATCTGGCGCGGGCGGGCGATCTTCTGGTCGGCGTCGCCCAGCATCTCCTGCCACTGCGCCAGCCAGCCGGAGACGCGCGGGATCGCGAAAAGCACCGTGAACATCGCCGTCGGGAAGCGCATGGCCTGATAGATGAGACCCGAGTAGAAGTCGACGTTCGGGTAGAGCTTGCGCTTCACGAAGTAGTCGTCCTCGAGGGCGATGCGCTCCAGCTCCAGGGCGATGTCGAGCAGCGGATTGCGGCCCGTGACCTCGAACACCTCGTCGGCCACCTGCTTGATGATCTTCGCGCGCGGGTCGTAGTTCTTATAGACGCGGTGGCCGAAGCCCATCAGGCGGCCGCCTTCACCGCTCTTCACGCGATTGATGAACTCGGGGACGTTCTTCACGCTGCCGATCTCGCTGAGCATCTGCAGCACGGCCTCGTTCGCGCCGCCGTGCAGCGGTCCGAAGAGCGCGGCCGCGGCGGCGGCGACGGCGGAGTACGGATCGACGTGCGAGCTGCCGACCGCGCGCATGGCGTTGGTCGAGCAGTTCTGCTCGTGGTCGGCGTGCAGGATGAACAGGACGTCCAGCGCACGCTCGAGCACCGGGTTCGGCGTGTACTTCGTCTCCGTCATCTTGTACATCATGTTCAGGAAGTTGCCGGTGTACGAGAGGTCGTTGTCCGGATACGCGTAGGGCATCCCCACCGTCGCGCGGTAGTTGAACGCGGCGATGGTGATGATCTTGGCGATGATCCGCTCGATCTGCTTGCAGCGCACGCCCTCGTCGAAGATCTCCTTGGCCTCGGGATAGAACGTCCCCAGCGCCGCCATCGAGGAGATGAGCCGCCCCATCGGATGCGCGTTGTAGCGGAACGAGTCGATGAGGTGGCGGAAGTTCTCGTTGAGGATCGTGTGGTGAGTGATGGTGTGCTGCCACTGCTTCAGCTCATCGGCGGTCGGAAGCTCGCCGTTGAGGAGCAGGTACGCCGTCTCGAGGTAGGTGCTCTTCTCGGCGAGCTGCTCGATCGGATAACCGCGGTATTCGAGGATGCCCTTGTCGCCGTCGATGAACGTGATGGAGCTGCGGCACGAGGCCGTGTTCATGAACGCGGGGTCGTACGTCATCAGTCCGAAGTCGTCGTCGCCCGTCTTGATCTTGCGGAGGTCGATGGCTTTGATGGTGCCTTCGGTGATGGGAACTTCGTAGGTTTGTCCGGTGCGGTTGTCCGTGATGCTGAGGGTATCGGCCACGACAGAAGGCTCCTCTCGAATTCGGACGCGTAATCTACTACAAGTCCCCGAAGCGGGCGGCGATGACCGACACCGCGGCAATGGCCGCCGTTTCGGCACGCAGCCGGCGCGGGCCGAGGCGCTCGAACACGACTCCGTGATCGCGCGCACTGCGCAGCTCGTCCTCGCTCCAGCCGCCTTCGGGGCCGATCAGGATGGTGAGGTCGGTCGGCGGTTGTCTGTTGGCGGTTGGCGGGCCGGCATCGGCGTCGAACAGGAGCTTTTCTCCGTTCTGCTCGAGGATGTCCTCGAAGGTTGCCGGGGCTTCGATTTTCGGGACGACTGCTCTGCCGCATTGCTTCACGGCTTCGAAGACGATCTTGTTCCAGCGCTCCGTCTTGTTCGCGTAGCGTTCGGGTCGCAGCTCGACGCGCTCGGTGACGAGCGGGATGAACGTCTTCACGCCGAGCTCGGTCCCTTTCTGCAGGACGAGCTCGAACTTTTCGAGCTGGATGACGGCCATCGCCAGATGGATGGCCAGCGGCGACTCGCGCGAGGGGACGGGCTCCTTCACGGCGATCACCGCGGAGTCGCGGCCGATCGACTCGACGATGCCGCGCGCGGCGTTGCCGGCGCGGTCGAAGAGCTCCACTTCCTCTCCAGCGCGCGCGCGGACGACGCGGATGGAATGGTGAAACTCGTCGCCGGTTACGGTGACGGACGGTTCGAGCAATTCGACGAAAATGCGATGTCTCACGACGCTGATTATCCCGGTATGAGCCTGGAGCAGTTGCGGCAGGCGCAAAAAGTCGCCTTCGTCTTCCCGGGCGGCTCCTCCCGCTGCGCGTTTCAGATCGGCGTGGTGGAGCGGCTGCTCTCCCTCGGCATCCGCCCCGCGATGACCATCGGCGTCTCGGCCGGTGTGTGGAACGCGGCGGCGGTCGCGGCGGGGATCGAGCACCGCCTGCGCTACTACTGGAAGTCGTACATGCGCATGCCGGACCTCGACCTGCGCAACCTCGTCATCGAGCATTCACCGTGGCGCTACGCGCATCTGCATCGCCGCAACTTCGCCCGCTTCATCGGCCACCGGCTCACGGCAGCCGAGGCGCTGCCGTGCTACATCTCCGTGACGCGGCTCCGCGACCGCACCAGCGTGCTCCTCGGCGTGCACGAGGTCGAGCATCCGGTCGACCTGCTGCTGGCGGCGAACTACCTCCCGCCCTTCTACACCCGCACACCGCTCGTGAAGGGCGAGCGCTACGGCGACGGCGGCGTGACCGACAACGCGCCGTACGAGCTCGCGTTCGAGCACGGCTGCGACGCGGTGGTGATGATGCCGCTGAAAGGGGAGTCGGAGGGCGGCATCTACAAGAGCGTGCGCGACGTCGATCACGTCATCCCGATGGCGTATCGCGACCGCGTGGTGGTCATCCGTCCGCGGCATCGCCTCCCGGTCAGCTTCACCGAGCGGCGCTGGGAAGTGCTCTCGCACCTGATGTACGTCGGCGACCTGCGCGCGCGCGAGGTGCTCCTCGGCGAGTCGCATCCCGAGACCGAACTGCGCGCCGCCGGCGAGTCGCCTAGCCTGCGGCTGTTGAAGCTGTGGCGACGCGTCCGCGGATCAGAGGCAGCAGCAGCAGCGCCGGCAGAGCCAGCGCAGCCGTGAGCCAGAAGTAGTTGGCGTAGCCCATCGACTCCGCGAGATAGCCGCTCGTCGAGGCGATGAACGTGCGCGGCAGCGCGAAGATCGCACTCAGCACCGCGTACTCGGTGGCCGCGTTCTCGCGGTCGCAGACCGACATCAGGAACGACAGGAACGCGGCCGTGCCGAGGCCGTCGCAGAACGATTCCGCGATCGCGGCGCCGTACATGCCGGGGCGGCCGGCGTTCGTCGCGGCGACGATCGCGTAGCCGAGGTTCGACAGCATCTGCACCGTGCCGAGCCAGACCAGCGCGCGGAAGATGCCGAACTTCGAGACGAACCAGCCGCCGCTGATCGCGCCGAGGATGACGCAGACCATGCCGATGGTCGTAGTCACGTTGCCGGCCTCGGTGGAGCTGTAGCCGCGGTCGATCCAGTACGGGCCGATCATCGGCCGCAGCGCGGAGTCGCCGAGGCGGAAGATCAGCACGATCACGAAGAGGATGATGCCGTTGCGCTTGAACCACTCCACGAGCGCCTTCCAGAAGTGTTCTTTGCGCTCCATGCGGCCCGCGTCGCGCGGGACGAAGAACGCCACGACCACGAGCACGGCGACCGCGAGCCCGGCCGCGAAGAGAAACGCGCCGTCCCAGCCCACGTGATCGGAGAGCGTGGCCAGTCCGCCGCCCATGGCGATGAAGGCGATGCGCGCCGCGGTGACGCGGATCGAGTTGATCTTGCCGATCTGGTCGTCGGGCGTGATGCGGATCGTCAGCGCGTCGATGGCGATGTCCTGCGTGGCCGAGGCGAACGCGAGCAGCGCGGCGGCGATCCAGAACATCGTGCTGGCGGCGGGCGTCGCGGCGAACATCGCGCAGGCGCCGGCGAGGACGGCCAGCGAGCCGAGGATCCAGCCGCGGTAATTGCCGCGGGTGTCGACGAGCGGCGCCCAGAGCGGCTTCAGCGTCCAGGCGAGCCCGACGCTGCTGACGAGGCCGATCTCGCCGAGGGAGACGTTGGCCGAGCGCAGGTAGATGCCCATCGTCCGGTCGTAGATGCCGAAGGGAAATCCCTGACTGAAATAGAGGATGGCGACGAGGGAGGGGAGGTGCCAGCGCGAATTATTTGAAGTCAATCGGCGTAGTCCTTGCTCTTCATTGTGGCTGAAGGAGGACTCATGCGTATAGCAACTCTGGCCCTGGCGGCCATTCTGGTGACGGCCTGCGGGTCGACCGGTGGCACGCTCGGCGACCTCGGCAGCATCATTCTCGGGAGCCCGTCATCGACGCAGCCGTCGGACGTGCGCGGCTCGGTGGACTACGTGGATACGAATGCGCGGCGCATCGATCTGAATGTGTCGTACGTGAACAACCTGCGCAGCAGCGGCTCGGACCAGCGCGGCGCGATCTATTACGACAACGACACGAAGGTGCAGTTCGAGGGACGCGACTACGCGGTCACGGACCTCGAGCGCGGCGACGAGATCGAAGTGCGCGGCGTGAACGAGAACGGTCGGTACGTGGCGGACGTGATTACGGTCACGCGCGACGTAACGCGATAAAAACGCAGGACAGGCTTCAGCCTGTCCGGGGCAGGCTGAAGCCTGCCCTACGTTTTTATCGTGTCGTGTAGACGGTCACGGGGAAGCGCAACCTTCCCACGGGCGTGGCGTAATGAGCAGTACCGCGCAGCTCGTAACGGGCGCGCTGGCCGCGCACGATGTCGACGATCTCGTTCCAGAGACTCCGGACGTTCTGGTATCCGATGCGGGTGCGGAGCTGCACCTCGCCGACGCCTTTGGCCGGGATGCGGAACTGTTCGCGGCTCACGCTGTCCAGGACGCGCGTGTCGTTGATGAAGAGGTTGAAGTCGAGCTGGTCGAGGTCGAGGCCGACCGAGTTCGGATTGTCCACTTCGAGGTTGAAGTCGATATCGATCGAGGACGCGGAGAGGGGGATGGCGATGTCGACGCGCGGACGGATGTCGCGGATCGAGTACCGCGGATTCTCGATGTTCAGTGCCCTTCCGACGGCGGCGCAGCCCGAGAGCAGGAGAACGGCGATACCCGAGACAATGCTCAAGCCGGCCAGCAGCGCACCGAGAGGGAGGGTCCGTTTCATCATGACGACGCGAGTTTGCAAAGGACGTGTCAGCTCCGGAGCGAGGATGGTGCAGTAGAATCCGCCGTGGTCCACCCGTTGCACTAATTTCCCCGGTTGAATGTCGCGTGGCGAGGAGAAACACTTGAGGACGACCGCAATCGTGGCGGCTTACAACGAGGAGAACACCATCGCGGATGTCCTCGCCGCCCTGACCAGGAGCCCTCTGATCGACGAGGTCATCGTCGTCAGTGACGGCTCGGAGGATCGCACCGTGGAGATCGCCCGCAGCTTCGAGGGCGTGCGCACGGTGGCCCTCAAGGAGAACCACGGCAAAGGGTTCGCCATGGCCGTCGGCGTCGCCAACGCGTCGAACGACACCCTCTTCTTCTGCGACGGCGACATGTACAACGTCACCGACGAGCACATCGCCGCGCTGATCCTCCCGGTCCTCAGCGGCGAGAGCGACATGAACATCGGTGTCCGCGACCGTGGCGAGATCAAGAACTTCCTGCACCTCAAATTGAAGTTCGGGCCGGTGCTGTCGGGCATCCGCGTCATGCGGCGTGACGTGTTCGAGACCGTGCCGGTGCAGTATCAGTCGCACTACAAGATCGAGGCGGCGCTGAACTGTTTCTGCGCCCAGGCCGGCTATCGCCAGCAGCAGACGATCATCAAGGGACTGAACCACGTGATCAAGGAGAGCAAGCGCGGACTGCGCGACGGGCTCGCCTCGCGCTGGCACATGTCGCGCGAAGTGTTCCTGCTGCTCTTCGACCTGTACGTGTTCGAGACCTGGCGCTGGACCGAGCCCGCCGAACTGCCCGTGGCGGAGTACGACCTCTTCGAGTAACACGCGCCGGCCCGCCGGAGGCCTCCGGTCGTTCCCTCGCGCGTTGGCCGAGGCGCAGGACGGGCACGGTACATGATCTGATGAAGTCGCAATGCACCCACACGACTCCATCGACCGCGTCACCCCCACTCTCGAGCCCGATCAGCAGGTGCTGATGCATCAGAACTGGCATCACCTGCTCTTCCTGCACTGGGAGATTCCGCCCGCCGATCTGCAGGCGCTGCTGCCGCCGCGGCTGACGCTCGACACGTTCGACGGGAAAGCGTACGTCGGGCTGATCCCGTTCACCCTCAGCGGCGTGCGGCCGATCCTCACGCCGCCGCTGCCGTGGATCTCGAGTTTTCACGAGATCAACGTGCGCTCGTACGTGCATCTCGACGGCGCGCATCCCGGCGTCTGGTTCTTCAGCCTCGACGCGTCGAGCACGATCGCCGTCGCCGCCGCGCGCGCGGCCTACAAGCTGCCGTACTTTGAATCGGAGATCGTTTTCAAAGCCGGCGACGAGCCGATGCCGCTGATCGAGTTCGACTCCCGCCGCACCGACGCTCGCGGCGCGATGCCCGCCAACGCGCACGTCCGCTATCGCCCCCTCGAAGGGCCGGTCGCGCCCGCCGTCCCCGGCACGCTCGACCACTTTCTCTGCGAGCGCTACATCCTCTACGCGCAGGACGAGGAGCGGCAGCTGTACCGCGCCCGCGTCCACCATCAGCCGTATCCGCTGCAGCGTGCCGAGGTGGTCGGGCTCGATGAGACGCTGGTGTGGGCGGCGGGAATCCGTCGCGCCGAAGGGGCCGGACTGCGGCATTACGCGCGCGAGGTGAACGTGAAGGTTTACCCGCTCGAGAAGGTGTAGCTGAACGGATCAGCCACAACAGTTTGCTCGCGCTGGAATGAGTCCGCGCATCAACGACCAGAGCCGGCTTTCGGCGGAAGAGGGTCGTAACCCGTGGTGCCAGTCACGAGCCTTACCGGCAATCATCCCGTGGATCTCGACGTCGCCGCACTCGTGGACGATCACGTCGATCGTGTCATTACCGCGGATGCCGCGGATGACGTAGAACGGCTGTGGCAGACATGTCCATGTTTCGTTCTCGCGCAGAAAGTTGCGACTCTCGGCGAGGATCTGTGCAAGTTCGACTCGGACCGCCGGCGGAACGGGTTTCTCGGCCAGCTTCGGATAGCCGGCGATTTTCGGATTCGTCTTGTGCTCGTTGAATTCGGCGCTGAATTCACCGGTCACCCGGTACAGCGTCACATGGTCGCTTCCTTCGAGAATCGCGAGCATGTCCCGCGGCGGTGCGACCGGACCACCAGGCGACCACGATTCGGAGTCCTGGGGGCGTTCAGGCGATTCGCGGGAGCAGGACACGAAGGTGGCGAGCAACAGGATCGTTCCGATGTGGCGGCGGGTGAACATGCGGCCTCGCCGCACGATATCGCGGCTCCAGCGAAATTTTTCGATTTCGTGCCTTTTTGAAGGCGCTGGTTGCTGCTCGTCCGAGATCGTCTCACCTCCGTGCGCCGCCAGCAGAACGTGCTGGTCGACCTCGCCAGGCGTCCGTCCATTCAAAGCGGACGTCTCGACGCGGCGTTGAGTGAGATCACCTCCGTCGCCGCGGAGACGCTCGGCGTCGAGCGCGTCGGTGTGTGGTTCTTCACGACGGACCGCCAGAGCATCCAGTGCGTCGAGCTCTATGAGCGCACTCCCGACGTTCATTCCGAGGGTGGGGAGCTGACCGCGATCCGCTATCCGGCGTACTTCAAGGCGCTCGAGTCGGAGCGCACGATCGCCGCCGCCGACGCGCGGCTCGACCCGCGCACGAGCGCGTTCACGCAGAGCTATCTCGATCCGCACGGCGTGAACTCGATGCTCGACGCCCCCGTCCGCCGCCTCGGCCAGATGGCCGGCATCGTCTGCTTCGAGCACACCGGCAGCATGCGGACCTGGACGGCCGAGGAAGAGCACTTCGCCAGCTCCATCGCCGACCTCGTGGCCATGGCCATGGACGCGCACGACCGCCGCGAGGCGCAGGAGGCGCTGCGCCACCGCGTCGAGTTCGAGAAGCTCATCGCCGGCATCTCCACGCGCTTCGCCAACGCCGCGGACGAGGAGATCGACGTGGCCATCGTGCACGCGCTGGCCGACGTCGGCATGTTCATCGGCGTCGACCGCTGCCACATCCTCATCCTCGACGACGATGGACTCTCCGGCCGCATGACGCACGAGTGGAGCGCGTCCGGCACGGACCACCGCGCGCAGACGTACGGCGAGCTGTCGACCTCCGCGTTCCCGTGGTGGATCGACAGGATGCAGCGCGGCGAGGCCATCGCCCTGCGCACGCTCGACGACCTTCCGCCCGCGGCGGTGAACGAGCGGCGCATGCTGGAGCGCCAGGGACTGCGCGGCGCGGCCTTCGTGCCGATGATGCTCGAGAAGCGCTTCATCGGCAGCGTCGGCTGCAGCGTGATGGACCGGCCGATGGAGTGGTCGGAGGAGACGCTGGCGCTGATGCGCATCGCCGGCGAGATCCTCGTCAGCGCGATGGAGCGGCGGCGCGCGTTCTCGGCGCTGAAACAGAGCGAGCGCCGTCACCGCCTGCTGTTCGAGCGCAACCTGGCCGGCGTCTACCGCAACACGGTCGACGGCCGCATGCTGGAGTGCAACGACGCCTTCGCCAGCATCCTCGGCTACGCCTCGCGCGAGGAGCTGCTGGGCGTCCCGGCGCGGGAGCTCTACTTCTCCGCCGAGGAGCGCGAGCGGTTCGTGAACGCCGTGCGCGAGCAGGGGAGCATCCGCGGCATGGAGGTCTGTCTCCGCCGCAAGGACGGCGCCGCGGTGTGGGTGCTGGAGAGCGTGCATCTCCTCGGCAACGTGCTCGAGGGGACCGTCATCGACATCACCGACCGCAAGCGCGCCGAGACCGCGCTGCGCGACAGCGAGGCGCGCTATCGCCTCATGGCGGAGAACTCGACGGACCTCATCGCGCGCACGACGCCCGACGGCCAGTTCGTCTACGCCTCGGACGCGATCCGCAATCTGCTGCGCTACGAGCCGTCCGAGGTGATCGGCACGCCGATCCGCAACATCATCCATCCCGACGATCGCCCCGCGCTGCGGGAGATCGTCCCCGACGCCACCGGCCGCACGTTCAGCTATCGCGCGCTGCGCAAGGACGGGACGGTGATCTGGTTCGAGTCGACGTCGCGCGCGCTGTTCGACTCGACCGGCACGATGACCGAGATCATCTCCGTGTCGCGCGACATCAGCGAGCGCCGTCGCGCCGAGGAGCAGATCGAGTATCAGGCGTACCACGACGGACTCACGGGCCTGCCGAACCGCCTGCTGTTCCGCGACCGCCTGACCATCGCGCTGGCGCACGCGAAGCGGCAGCAGTCGCCGCTCGTGCTGATGTTCCTCGACCTCGACCGCTTCAAGATCGTGAACGACACGCTCGGCCACTCCCTCGGCGACGAGCTGCTGCGCGCCGTCGCGGCGCGATTGCGCTCGGTGCTGCGCGAGGGCGACACGATCGCGCGCATGGGCGGCGACGAGTTCACCATCCTCCTCACCGATCTCAAGGACGTGCGCGACGCGGCGCGCATCGCGCAGAAGCTGCTCGAGACCGTGTCCGAGCCGATGCGCGTCGAAGGGCACGAGTTGTACGTCACGACCAGCATCGGCATCGCCATCTTCCCGAACGACGGCGACACCGCGGAGCTGCTGCTCAAGAACGCGGACAGCGCGATGTATCAGGCGAAGGAGGCGGGGCGCAATTCGTACCGCCTCTGCACGCAGGCGATGAACTCGCGGGCGGCGGAGCGGCTGTCGCTGGAGAATGCGCTGCGCCGCGCCATCGATCGCCAGGAGCTGGTGCTGCACTACCAGCCGCTGGTGCGGCTGGCGACGCGCGAGGTGGAGGGGATGGAGGCGCTGCTGCGCTGGAACCGCCCCGGCTACGGCATCGTGCCGCCGGCGACGTTCATCGGCATCGCCGAGGAGACGCGCATGATCGTGCCGATCGGGGAGTGGGTGCTGCGCGAGGCCTGCCGGCAGGCGCGCCAGTGGCCGGACCGGCGCATGGCGGTGAACCTCTCCCCGCGCCAGTTCCAGCAGAGCGACCTGCGCGACGTGGTGGCTCGCGCGCTGGACGAGAGCGGACTCGATCCGCGCCTGCTCGAGCTGGAGATCACCGAGAGCACGGCCATGCGCAACACGGACCGCACCATTGCCATGCTCGCGGAGCTGCGCGCCCTCGGCGTGCGCATCGCGCTGGACGACTTCGGCACGGGGCATTCATCGCTCAGCTACCTGCGCCGCTTTCCGATCGATCGCGTGAAGATCGACCGCGAGTTCGTGGCGGAGATCGAGACGAGCCGCAGCAACCGCGCCATCGTCTCCGCGGTCGTGGCCATGGCGCACGGTCTCGACCTGGCGGTGACGGCGGAAGGGGTGGAGACGGAGACGCAGGTGGACTTTCTGCGCGAGCAGCGCTGCGAGGAAGTGCAGGGCTATCTGTTCGGCCGGCCGATGCCGCCCGCTTCTCACTGACGCGCGGCGCGGCGCTTCGGGAAATTGCCCGCCGTGAGCTGCCACGTGTGCGTGGCCGCCATCGACGTTCTCGACGGCCGGACGAACGCCGTTTTGTCCGTCACTTCCAGTCGGATTTCGTAGGCACCCGCTATGTCCGGCGTGAAGGTGAAGGTCTCGCCGCCGGTGGCCACGACGCTGCCGTTGACGAGCCAGCGGCGCTCGATGGTGTCCGGTTCGGTCTGCAGCGGCGCGACGGAGAACGTCACGGGGCGGCCGA
>DASUSL010000140.1:0-2850 GCA_036375135.1 Thermoanaerobaculia bacterium
TCCGTCGGCGCGACGGTGCCGGCGTCGTAGTAGCGCTGGAGCAGCGTCACGCCGAATTCGTGCGCGCCGACGGGGAGCTGCGCGCCGATCCACGCGTTGGCGTGCTGCGAGGAGTCGCCGTTGCGCGCGTACGTGTACGTCGCGCCGGCCTCGAAGCGGTCGAAGAGGCGGTAGCGCGTGTCGAGCTGCAGCGAGCTCTCGCCCGAGGCGAACGACGCTCCGCGGCGGAGGTAGTCGATGCGCGCGCTGCCGGAGTTGCCGATGGCCATGGCATAGCCGAGCGTGGCGATGTGGATGGGCGCCGCGGAGGAGTAGCCGAACGCGTACTCGCCCCAGCTCGCGGAGATCGCGCGCGTGCCGTCGCCGCGGAGGTCGTACGTCGCGGCGATGCGCGGCTGAAAATCGCCGTCGCTGAACGGTGCGTCGTCGTAGCGCAGGCCGGCGTTCACCACCCAGCGCGCGGCGGACCAGCGGTCGCTGGCGTAGAACGAGTGCCCGTCGAAGGACCGCGAGCTCACCGCGCTGAGACCGGCGGTCAGCAGGTGGTCGCCCAGCACGTACGAGGCGCGGCTGGAGAGGGTGTCGGCGCGCTCCCGCGAAACGGGGGTGGGCGGGAATCCGGGCTGCGGCTGGAACGACAGCGCCGAGGAGTGGCGGGTGACCATCGTCTCGGTCGTGTAGCGCGGGCCGAACGCGCCGGTGTAGCGCAGCGACGCGGTCCACGTGTCGGCGCGCAGGACCTGTCCGGAGCCGTTCTCTCCGGTCAGATAGATCGCATCGAGGTGATGCGCGGCGCCGGGCTGCGCGTTCAGCTTGACCTGTCCGCCGCGCTGGCCGCGGGTGTAGCGCGTCGCATCATCGCCGTCCCACAGCGCGGCGAAGAACCAGAGCCGCTGCGGCACGATCCGTCCGCCGCCGTGCGCTTCGAGGAGATTCTGCAGTCCGTCATCCGTGGCCAGCGGACCTGGAGCGTCATCGTTCCATGCGCCGTTCGAGACCGTGTCGCGCAGCGAGAGGAAGAACTGCTCCGCGCCCGAGCGCGTGCGCATGGCCAGCAGCCGTCCGCCGTACGACTCCCACTCCACCGGCGCCGCTGCCCGCACGACCGTGACCTGCTCGATCTGATCCTCGGGCAACGCCACGCCGGCGATGAACGGCCGCGTGCCGTCGATCTCGGTGACGGTGGGGAAGAAGGAGTCGGGCGCGATGATGACGGCGTAGTCGCGTCCGGGGAGGCGGTCCAGCGTCGCGTCGTCGAAGTGCGAGGTGATGGCGGTCGTGTCGGCGACGCTGGTCTGCGTGGCGGTCGAGGTCACGCTCTCCTCGTCCTCGCTCGGCTCGAGACGCGCGTCCGCGCGCGCCACGCGTCCCAGCTCCACGATCGCGCGGCGGGTGAGCGTGGTCATCCCCGCTTGCGAGAACGTCACGTCATACGTCCCCGGCGGCAGCGCGTTCAAAAAGTACGTGCCCCGCGGGCCGGTGACCGTCGTACGCGGATGCTGCAGCGCGCTCGAGGAGACCGTGACGGTCACGCCGGCGGCGGGAGCGTCGCCGGCGATCACGCGTCCCGTGATCGCCGACGAGGTGAGAGTGGCGTGGAGAGGAAAAGCGAAAACGAGAAGAGCGAGCAGAAGTCTCATCGCGAGAGTTGACGGTAGCGGATGCGGTGAGGTTGCGTCGCCTCCGCGCCGAGGCGCTTCTTCTTGTCTTCCTCGTACTCGGTGAAGTTGCCGTCGAAGAACGTGACGCGGCTGTCGCCCTCGAAGGCGAGGATGTGCGTGGCCACGCGGTCGAGGAACCAGCGGTCGTGCGAGATCACGATCGCGCAGCCGGCGAAGTTCTCCAGCGCCTCTTCCAGCGCGCGCATCGTGTTCACGTCGAGGTCGTTCGTCGGCTCGTCGAGGAGCAGCACGTTCGCCCCTTCCTTGAGCATCTTCGCCAGGTGCACGCGATTGCGCTCGCCGCCGGAGAGCACGCCCACCTTCTTCTGCTGGTCGCTGCCGGAGAAGTTGAAGCGGGCCACGTAGGCGCGCGACTGCATCTCGCGCGGGCCGAGCTGGATGATGTCGCCGCCGCCGGTGATCTCCTCGAAGATGGTCTTCTCGCCGTCGAGGGTGCGGTTCTGGTCGACGTAGCCGAGCTTCACCGTCTCGCCGAGGCGGATCGAGCCGGCGTCCGGCTTCTCCGCGCCGATGATCATGCGGAAGAGCGTCGTCTTGCCGGCGCCGTTCGGGCCGATCACGCCGACGATGCCGCCCGGCGGGAGGCGGAAGGTCATGTCCTCGACGAGGAGGTTCGCGCCGTACGCCTTCGACACGCCCTCCGCCTCGACCACCACGTTGCCGAGGCGCGGGCCGGGCGGGATGTAGATCTCCAGCTCCTGGATCTTTTCCTTCGTCTCCTGATTGAGGAGGTTCTCGTACGCGTTGATGCGCGCCTTTCCTTTCGCATGGCGCGCCTTGGGCGACATCTTGATCCATTCGAGCTCGCGCTCGAGCGTGCGCTGGCGGTTCGACTCCGCCTTCTCTTCCTGCTGCAGGCGGCCTTTCTTCTGTTCGAGCCAGGAGGAGTAGTTGCCCTTCCAGGGGATCCCTTCGCCGCGGTCGAGCTCGAGGATCCAGCCGGCCACGTTGTCGAGGAAGTAGCGGTCGTGCGTGACGGCGATGACGGTGCCGGCGTAGTGCTGGAGGTGCTGCTCGAGCCACTGGACGCTTTCTGCATCGAGGTGGTTCGTCGGCTCGTCGAGAAGAAGGATGTCCGGCGCCTGGAGCAGGAGCCGGCAGAGGGCCACGCGGCGCTTCTCGCCGCCGGAGAGCGTGGCGATCGGCGTGTCGCCCGGTGGGCAGCGGA
>DASUSL010000141.1:0-3687 GCA_036375135.1 Thermoanaerobaculia bacterium
CGAAAAGTCTCCGACTACGTCATCGAGCAGTTCTACGCCGTCGAATTCCTCCGCAACATCACGCTCGTGGACACGCCCGGCACGAACTCGATCGTGCAGCGGCACCAGGAGATCACCGAGGACTACATCCCGCGCGCGGACCTGATCCTCTTCGTCACCTCCATCGACCGCCCGCTGTCGGAGTCGGAGCGCCGCTTCCTCGAGTACATCCGCGAGTGGGGGAAGAAGGTCGTCTTCGTGCTGAACAAGATCGACACGAAGAGCGAGAGCGAGATCGCGCAGGTGCTGGCGTATCTGACGTCGAACGTCCACACCATCTTCGGCTTCGATCCCGTCATCCATCCCGTCGCGGCCAAGCTGGCGCTGGAGTCGAAGACCGGCAACGCGGCGCCGCGCGAGTGGACGCGCAGCCGCTTCGAGGCGCTGGAGGACTACATCTTCCAGGTGCTCTCGGAGAAAGAGCGCGTGCGCATCAAGCTGAACGCGCCGCTGGAAACGATCCTCAGCCTGGCCAGGAAGCAGTTCCGCATGATCGAGTCGCGCCGCGCGCTGTTGGTGGCGGACAAGACGCGCATCGACTCGATCACCGAGCAGCTCGATCGCGCCAAGGGCGATCTCGTCTCGAACTTCCGGCAGTTCGTCGTGCGCATCGACAACCTGCTCATGGACCTCGAGCGCCGCGGCCTCGACTTCCTCGACCGCTACGTGCGCATCCAGCACGTGATGATGCTGCGCGACGCGTCGCGCTTCCGCGAGGAGTTCGAGCGCCAGGTGTTCCAGGGTTGGAAGGGGAGCATCGACGCGACCATCCAGGAAGCGGTGGACTGGCTGGTCAAGGAGAACATGAAGCTCTGGAGCACGACCGTGGAGGCGTTCCAGCGCCGCGCCGAGGCCGACGCGAAGAACGAGGAAGTGATCGGCCGCGTCGGCCGCGACTTCGCCTACAACCGCGAGGAGGTCTACTCGCGCATCCGCCGCAACGCCGAGCAGCGCCTCTCCGACTACGACGTGAACGTGGAGTCGCGCCGCATCATCGACAATGCCATGCGCGCCGTCCTGCACTCCTTCGGACTCGGCGCCGGCGCCCTCGGCCTCGGCTACCTGCTCACGACCGCCGTCTCCAGCACGGCCGTCGACGTCACCGGACTGACCGCCGCGACGATGCTCCTCGTCACCAGCTTCCTCATCCTCCCGTACAAGCGCACCAAGGCGAAGGAGGAGTTCAAGCGCCGCATCGAAGAGCTGCGCACGAACCTCAAGGAAGCGCTGGACCGCGAGTCGACGACCGAGATCGAGCGCATGCTGCGCGGCATCACCGCCGCCTTCGAGCCGTACCAGCGCTTCTACGCGATCGAGTCGGAGAAGATCGAGACGTTCGCCACGAAGCTGACGAAGATCGAGGCGGAGGCGAGAGAGATCAGCGCGGAGGTCACGGCATGAAACGCGCGCCGAGGCTCCACGGCAGCAGCAGCCCGAGGACGATGGAGTAGAGCGCGAGCAGGGCGCACGCCCAGCGCAATGCCCGCCTCTCGTTGAAGAAGATCAGCGCGTCGTCGATGCAGAGGATGGCGCCGCTCAGGATCAGTCCGAGAAAGTCGAGCGTGTAGCGCGCCGTCACCCACCAGCAGCTCGACAGCGCGAGCAGCACGATCCATCCCGCCAGCACGAGGGAACGCCCGCGGCGCTCGCGCGTCAGCAGGAGCGCGAAGCCGGTGCCGACGATGGCCAGCGGCGTGACGGGCGCCATCCCGGCGATCGGCTCGGGACTTCCCGGATACGTGACCGCCGGATCGAGCCGGTTGTTCTGCACCCAGACCCACGGAAACTCTCCATGGAAGAGCAGCGGCCAGAAGACGTAGTGCGAGGCGTGGTTGATCAGCCGCGGCACTTCCCCCGGCCCGCACACGCCGCAGATGGCGCGCCCCTGCATCGGCACGCGCGCCATCTGATAGGTCACGCCGAATTCGAGCGGGTCGCGGAAGCGCGCGTAGTTGTACGCCATGAGCGCGCACGCGATGACGGCCAGCGGCGCGAGCACTTTCAGGATCGCGTTGCGATGTTTGACGAGGATGAGTCCCTGCACGAGCAGCAGCACGATGAGATTCGGCCGCGTGGCGATGGCCATCCCGAGAAAGATCCCCATCGGAATCGCCCACCGCCCGTTCCCGTCGAGAAAGCGCACGACGGAGAACGCCCACGCGGCCGTGAACGCCATCGCACACGCCACCGCCACCTGGTAGAAGAGCACCCCCACGATCACGTACGGCACGACGTTCCCGACCCCGATCACCAGGATCCACAACCAGCTCCACCTGGTCCGCCACACCACTCCCGCGAAGAAGAGAAAACTGATCGCCGCAAAGAACGTGGCCGCGCAATCGTCGTTCGGATACGCCCCGGTGATCACCCGCACCGGGATGTAGAAGAGGAGCGCCGGCACCGGCGAAAAGTAAAGGTAGTACCGACCCTCGAAGTACGACGCATCCCAGAGCACCGGGATGTCCCCGCGCGCCGCAAAGTCATACGGATCGGCGAGCTTCGTGAGCTCCGCAGCCGGTTCCGCCGCCATGCTCAACTTCCCGGCGAGGAACCCCTCGGCAAGATTGGCGTAATACGACTGCCCCCACGGCCCCAGCGGCCACGTGAACGTGCCATGGCTCCCATAAAACGCATACGCCACGAGCACCGCGAGGACGGAGACCCATCTCCCAAACCGCATCCGCACACCATACCGGAGCGCCGGCCTCCCGGCCGGCTGCCGTGGCGGCGTCCCGCCGCCACGGGGGGCGCGGGCGGGACGCCCGCGCGGCAGCCGGCGGGACGCCGGCGCTCCGCGTGGTATCCTCGGTGCTCCACACGCGTTTCACGCGCTTTCTCCTCGCACCACGGAGAAATGCGCCATACCAACTTCATTCCTCAGCCTCGATTCGTCGAGATCCGTACGCGTGGTCGCCTCGTCCACTGGCAGGTCGACGACGCGGTTTACTTCATCACCTTCGCTCTGTTCGACGCGATGCCTGCTCACGTGCTCACGGAGCTTTTCCGCGAACGCGATCAAGCGACACGCGCGACGCGCACCGTCGCCGAGCGGGCCCAGGTCGAACGGCTGTTCCAGATCCGGATCGATCGCGAGCTCGATCAAGTACGCGGTTCGTGTCTGCTACGGGAGCACGGGCAGATCGTGGCGGATGCGCTGCGGTACTTCGACGGACAACGCTACACGCTGCACGCGTGGTGCGTGATGCCCAATCACGTGCATGTGCTCGTGCATCTCGAGCGCGGTGCGGACCTGCCGAAGGTCGTGCAGGCGTGGAAGTCGTACACGGCGCACAAGATCGGGCTTGGCGTGATCTGGCAGCGCGAGTACTTCGATCGGGTGATCCGGTCGCCGCAGGAGTACAGCGACACGCGGGCATACATCCGGAACAACCCGGCCAAGGCCGGCCTGCGAAACTGGCCATGGGTGGCCTGAGGAGCGCCGGCCTCCCGGCCGGCTGCCGTGGCGGCGTCCCGCCGCCACCCGGGGGGCGCGGGCGAGACGCCCGCGCGGCAGCCGGCGGGACGCCGGCGCTCCACTGCGGCGGCGTCTCGCCGCCGGTCAAGGCGGGCCCCGCGAAACTGGCCATGGGTAGGAGCGCCGGCCTCCCGGCCGGCTGCCGTGGCGGCGTCCCGCCGCCACCCGGGGGG
>DASUSL010000142.1:0-25529 GCA_036375135.1 Thermoanaerobaculia bacterium
TTGCGCTTGCGCAGGACGTCGTAGCAGGTGTTGACGAGAATCCGGAACACCCACGTGGAGAAGGAGGCCTCGCCCGTGTACGTCGCGGCGGCGCGATGGATCTTGAGGAAGGTCTCCTGGACTGCATCCTCGGCGTCGGCCAGGGTGCCGAGGTGGTTCCAGGCGATCGACTTCATCCGGTCGCCGTAGCGGCGGTAAATCTCTTCAAAGATCAGCGAGTCGCCCGCGGCACAGCGCGCGGCGAGCAGCCGGTCGTCGGCATTCGGCGCCGCGGCGGCTGGAGGCATGCTGGTGGTCATGACCGCTTGGAGCATGTCGTCTGGTGGCATAGACGAGCGGATTCCGGAAACGTTAGAGGCAGTGCTGAGTGCTGGGTGCTGAGTGCTGAGAGGGGCGGTCGGGACGCAGCACTCAGCACTCAGCACCCGGCACTCACAACTCGTCGATCGACTTCGGCCAGTCGACGTTCAGCAGACGGGAGAGGGAGCGGTCGGCGAGGAGGCGGCCGCCGGTCTGGCAGCGGGCGCAGTAGTTGGTCTCGTTCTCCGCGTAGACGATGCGCTGCACCGGCGCGCCGCAGTCGGGGCAGGGCTGGTTGTAGCGGCCGTGCACGGCCATCTCCTTGCGAAAGGCCGTCACTTTCTCCGGGAACTTGCTGCCCGTTTCCTTGCGCAGGCGGTCGATCCATTCATTCAGCACCGTCTGCGTGGCGTGGAAGAGCCGCTCGATCTCCTCGGGGGAGAGGTTCGTCGACATCTGCACGGGCGAGAGTCGCGCGCGGTGGAGGATCTCGTCGGAGTAGGCGTTGCCGATGCCGCTGAAGGTGTGCGGGTCGGTGAGCGTGCGCTTGAGCGTGTGGCGCTCGCGGGTGAGCGCCGCGCGGAACTCGTCCAGCGACATCGTCAGCGGCTCCAGTCCCTTGCGGTCGTGCTCCTCGAGCGCCGCCTCGCCGCGCACGATGTGGATCGACGCGCGCCGCTTCGACCCCGCCTCGGTCAGCAGCAACGTGCCGGAGTCGAAGTCGAAGGCGGCCAGCCCGAGCTTCGCCGGCAGCTTCGCGCCCGGCTCCAGCCACTTGAAGCGGCCCGCGATCATCAGATGGATGACGAGGAAGAGCTCGTCTTCGAATCCGAAGGCGATGCGCTTGCCGAGGCGGCGCAGCTCGCGGACGGTTTTCCCTTCCAGATCGCGAGGCGACGGCTCGACCGTCCGCAGGACGAACGGGCTGGCGAGCCGGACCTTGTGCAGTGTCTTTCCCAGCAGACGCGACTGGAGCGCCTCGAGATAAATCGTCACGTCGGGAAGTTCAGGCACGACTCCTTCATTATCGACTGCATGCGTACAGTTAGGGTGCTCGTCACGGGCTGGCTGCTCGGAGGCCTGATGATCGTCGGCCTCGCATACGCGGGAAGCCGCCGAAATGATGTGGGGCGGGCTTCAGCCCGCCCCGCGCTCGCGACGAACCTGGGTCGGACCGAATCCCTCCCCGGACGGCCCGAAGCCTTCCCCGGACGGGCTGAAGCCCGTTCCACATCGT
Source organism: Thermoanaerobaculia bacterium (assembly GCA_036375135.1). Lineage (GTDB taxonomy): Bacteria > Acidobacteriota > Thermoanaerobaculia > Gp7-AA8 > Gp7-AA8 > QHVT01. Next base: position 1,538 of record DASUSL010000142.1, read on the forward strand.
TCCTCGTCGTCCCCGTGAAGGGCATCCGCATCGACCAGTTGCACGACAACTTCCTGCAGCCGCGCGGCGGCGGGCGCATTCATCGCGCCATCGACATCCTCGCGCCGCACGGCACGCCGGTCGTGGCGGCGGTGGACGGCACGATCCGCAAGCTCTTCACGAGCAAGGCGGGCGGCCTCACCATCTATCAGTTCGACCGCGAGGAGAATCGCGTCTACTACTACGCGCATCTCGACGCCTACGCCGACGGTCTCGCCGAGAACGCCTTCGTGAAGCAGGGCACCGTCATCGGCTACGTCGGCATCACCGGCAACGCGCGCGGCACGCCGCACCTGCACTTCTCGATCGAAGACCTTCCGCCGACGAAAGAATGGTGGAAGGGGGAGCCGGTGAATCCTTACCCGCTGCTCACGACACGCGCTTCAGTGCTTCCCTGACGCCCTTGTCGTTCGGCACGAGCTTCAGCGCATTCGTGTAGCTCGTCTTCGCTTCCGCTTTCTTTCCCTGCTTCTCCTGGATCGAGCCGAGGGTCATCCAGGCGCCGGCGTGACCCGGCTCGTTCTGCGACGGCGTGTAGGCGAGGTACCTGCGCAGCGCTTCCTCGCCGCGGGCGTAGTTGCTGCCCGAAGCCGCGGCGTGCTGCCCGATGCGGAACCACGCCAGCATGTACGCCGGCTCGAGCTGCACCGCCGACTCGAACTCGTGCAGCGCCGCGCTCCAGTTCTTCTCATTGAAGAGGTAGTGGTTGCCGAGATAGGTGTGCGCCTTCGCGCTCTTCGGATGGGCGCGCACCGCCTCCACGAACTCCTTGCGCGCGAGGTCCGGCTTCTTGTGATGGATATGGATGCGCGCATGCGCGCGGTGCCCTTCGATCGCGTCGTACGCCTTGATGGCCGCGGCCATCGCGACGGCCTTGTCGTCGCCGCCGCCCATGAACCCCGGCGCCAGTAAGTAATAGCTGATCAGTGCCAGTCGCGCGTCGGTGTGTTTCGGCTCGAGCGCCACGGCCTTTTCGAACGCGGCCTTCGTCTTCTTCGCCAGTGAGGCCTGCTTGAGGACGTTGGCCGCCTGCGCGAGCTCGCCGTAGGCGACGCCGAGGAAGTAGTGGTGGTCGGCGTTCCGCGGCTCGAGGGCGACTGCTTTCGTGTAGAGCTCGACCGCTTTCTCGTGCTCGTCACGCGACAGTGCGAGGCGTCCCTGTGCGGCGTGCTCGGCCGCGGTGGCAGCGCAAAGGGGAAGGGAAACGAAAAGACAGACGAGGGACAGGAGGGCTGCTTTGCGCATATCTCCATGTACGCAATTTGCTGTTCACTGGTTTCGCCATAGAATGGCGCGCCCTTTTCTTTATTATGACCACTGAGACCCTCCCGCAGTTTCAGGCTGCAGAACGTGCCACGATCCCGATCTTCGATGCCGCCGCAGTGACTCGCGCCTGCGAGACCGCGCTTGCACGCGCCAGAGAGCTGCTGGCCCGCATCGAGTCCGTCCCGCTGGATGCCGTCACCGTCGAGAACGTCCTCGATCTGTGGGACGAGACGGCCACCGTGCTCGAAGACGCGTTCGGCCCCATCTCTCTGCTCAACAGCGTCCATCCCGACTCGCAGGTGCGCGACGCCGCCGACCTCGCGCTGATCCAGGAGTCGAGCTTCCTCACCGACGTCTTTCAGAACGAGCGCTTCTACGAGCGCGTGCAGCGCGTCGTGCCGCACAGCATCGCCGCGCGCGAGATGCACAAGCACCTGCTCGAGTCGTTCGAGGACAGCGGCGTCTCGCTGCCGCCGGAAAAGCGCCAGCGCTTCAAGGAGATCTCCGACCGGCTCACGGAGCTCGGGCAGGAGTTCGCGAAGAACATCCGCGAGAACGCCACGCGCCTGACCTTCACGCCCGAGGAGTGCCGCGGACTGCCGCAGTCGTGGCTCGACCGCGTGCCGCGCGACGAGCAGGGGAACGTGGTCGTCGGCTTCGACTATCCCGACTACGTGCCGTTCCTCATGAACGCGCAGGACGAAGACGCGCGCCGCCGCTACTGGCACGCCAATACGACCCGCGGCACCGCGCGCAACCTCGACGTGCTCGACGAGATCGTGGCACTGCGCAAGGAGATCGCCGACCTGTACGAGGTGCCGAGCTTCGCGCATTACGTGACCAAGCGGCGCATGGCCGAGAATCCCGGGCAGGTCACGCAGTTCCTCGAGGAAGTGCGCAGCGTCGTCACCGAGGCCGAGCTGCGCGATCTCTCCGAGCTCGCGGAGACGAAGAGCGCGATGGCCGGCACGCCCGTCGAAGAGACGCGCATCAACCGCTGGGACGTGTCGTACTACCGCGAGCGCCTGCGCGAGCAGCGCTACGCCATCGACCAGGAAGAGCTGCGCAAGTTCTTCCCCTCCGAGCCGACCGTGCGCTGGATGCTCGACATCAGCGAGCGGCTCTACGGCGTGCGCTTCGAGCGCGCCGACGTGCCGGTGTGGGACGACGACGTGATCTATCTCGACGTCCTCGATGCCGCCAGCGGCGCACACATCGGCGGCATCTACCTCGACCTCTATCCGCGCGAAGGCAAGTACAAGCACGCCGCGGCGTGGCCCGTGCGCGGCGTGAGCCGTCGCGGCGGACGCAAGCCGATCAGCGTGCTGGTGACGAACTTCGACCGCAAGGGACTGACGCACGACGAGCTGGAGACACTGCTGCACGAGTTCGGGCACGTCCTTCACGGCGTGCTCTCGAATACCTACTACCTCGGACACGCCGGCACGAGCGTGCAGCGCGACTTCGTCGAGGCGCCGTCGCAGATGTACGAGGAGTGGGCCAGCCGCATGGAGTCCCTCGCCCTGCTGCGGGATCACTGCGGCGACGGTCCGGCCGTCGACGAATCGCTCGTCGAGCGCCTCAACTCCGCGAAGAAGTTCGGCGCCGGCATCGACTACGGCCGCCAGCTCCTCTACGCGTCGTACGACATGGCGCTCTCCAGCGAGACGCCGCGCGGCTCGCTGCAGACGTGGGCGGAGATGGAAGGCGCGACGCCGATGGGCTACGTCGACGGCACCCAGTTCCCCGGCACCTTCGAGCACATCGCCTCCGGCTACGCCGCCGGCTACTACGGCTACATGTGGGCGAAGGTCATCGCGCTCGATCTCGTCGCCGCCTTCGGCGCGGACCTGATGAACAGCGAGACCGGCCGCCGCTTCCGCGAGATGATCCTCAGCCGCGGCAGCGAGGAACCGGCCCGCGACCTCGTGGAGCGCTTCCTCGGCCGTCCCGTCGCCAGCGACGCGTTTTTCGAGCACATCCGGGGGGACTAGAGTCGGGGCGGCCGTGCCTGGAGTCTCAAAGGCTCAAAGTCTCAAAGTCTCAAAGGCTCAAAGTCTCAAAGGCTCAAAGTCTCAAAGGCTGCTCATCTCTCTCTGAGCCTAGCCTCTGCGACTCTGCGACTCTGCGACTTTGCGACTTTGCGACTTTGAGACTCTCCGTGTAAAGCACACTTGACAAACTGCCGCCCCCGACCTACCTTGTGTCAAGCAAACTTGACGCAGGAGGCAGCACATGGCAGTCAGCAGTCAGTCCCTCTTCACCCCACGGGATGCGCAGAACCACAGGAACTTCACGATCTGGATGATGGGCGCGGTCCTGTCGTTCATCACGGCGACGCTGCTCATCGACGGCGGCTGGGTCCCGCGCGCGGCGGGCTGGGCGCTCACCGCGGTCTCCGCGATTCTGATGGTGATGGCGATGCGCAGCTACATCGGCTTCATCCGCCACGCGGACGAGCTGCTGCGCAAGATCCATCTCGAGGCGCTGGCGTTCGCGTTCGGCGCGGGGATCGTGGCGATGATGACCTACCGCCTCTGCGAGCGCCTCGGCGCGCCGAAGCTCGACGTGAACGACGCCGCGCTGGTGATGCTGCTCTGCTGGATCGGCGGCCAGTGGCTCGGCGCGCGCCGCTACGCGGGCGAGGAGGAGTGATGGAGAACCGCCTCCGCGTCCTGCGCGCCGAACGCCGCTGGTCGCAAGCCGACCTCGCCGAACGCCTTGGCGTGTCGAGGCAGACGGTGAACGCGATCGAGACCGGCAAGTACGACCCCTCGCTGCCGCTGGCGTTCTCGATCGCGCGGTTGTTCGAAATGAAAATCGAAGAAGTGTTCACGCCGTCGTAGCGCAGCGCCGGCGTCCCGCCGGCTGCCGTGGCGGCGTCCCGCCGCCACCCCGGGGGCGCGGGCGGGACGCCCGCACGGCAGCCGCCGGGACGGCGGCGCTCCTCAGCGGATGGTGATTTCGGCGATGCCGCGTGCCACCACCCTCACCGCGATCACGTCCGCGCGCGGCGTGACCGCCTGCGGCTCGATCGCGTCCGCCCGCCCGCGCAGCATCACGCCCGCGGCGAGCGGCCGGTTCAATGCGCGCGTCAGCTCCGCGCGGATCCCGGTGATGCGCGGGCCGAGGGGGAAGCGGGCGGACTCGCGGAGCCGGGCGCGGATCGACTCGTGCGCCGCGCGCTCGGCGATGCGGGCGAAGAGGCCGCGGCGTTTCGGGTCGAGCGAGTATTCGAGGTCGGGGACGACGATCGTCTGCGTCGCCGCATCGAAACGTGGTGTGCCCTCCAGAAAAATGAGACCGCGATAGTTGCGCAGCGCGCCGCCGCGGTAGTCGATCATCGCCTCGACCAGCACGCGGTTGTTCGCCGCCGGTGCGAGGCGGATCGAGGAGAGGGTGAGTGGCTTTCCGTTCACCTGATACGTGCGGCCGGCGTAGTCGCGCGTGGCGAGCTTGCTCGCCTCCGCGTACGGCAGCTCCAGGTCGAACGGCACCCGCACGAACGCCGGCGCGGCAGGCTGCGCGCTCTTCAGCGCAGGCAGCGGCTTGCGTGTGGCCACCGGTTTGTCGCCGACCACGACGCGCGTCAGCGCGCGCAGCGCCAGCGTGGTCGTCACCGTGGAGCTCGCGCCGGTGATCGGCGAGAGCGCGACGTCGGCCGGCTCCATCACCAGCCACGTGCGCGGCGCGAGCTCGGTGGGCGTCTGCAGCGCGGTCCAGATCTGCTCCGCCTGCGGGCGGATGTTGGTCAGTGCGGGGACGTTCTGGTCGATGATCTTCGCGGCGGCGCCGAGCTGCTGTTCGACCACCGGCGCGACGAAGCGGCGGGTGATGTCGATGCCGAGCCACGTCACCTCGCACGGCTTCGCGTAGTGCACCGGCAGGAGGCGCGTGGTCGAGCGGAGGCGCCACGCCGGATCCCACGCCAGCGCGGTGTGCAGCGTCACGTCGGCCAGGCGGCGCGACTCGCCGAAGCCGCAGGAGATGCACGGGAAGCGTCCGCGGCACGCCTCCATCGCATATTTGATGGTGGTCAGCGAGTGCAGTCCCGCGCCGATCATGCGCAGGCGGATCGGGTCGCGCGCGACGTCGTAGCGGATGTCGATGCCGCGCTCGGTGGTCTTGCCGGCGAACGTGCGCTCGACGCGCTTCTCGATCTCCGACGAGATCGGCCCGAGGTCCGTACGAATGGGGATGGTGATCGTGGAGACCTCGGCCGGCAACGGCTGAGCCTCCCCGCTCCATGCAACAATGCACAGCAGCGGGAACAACGCGCGCGCGCCGCGTGCTACACACCGAGAGATCATGCCCGAGTCGAAACGCTCCGCATTCCTGCCGGTATTCTTCGCGGCCCTGACCGTGGTCTTCGGCATTGCGGTGTGGATGCGGTTGAGCGCGTACGAGGCGCCCCCGATCGCGGAGCCGAACGTGGAACGGGCTGCAGCCCCTCCGATGGAAACGGTCGAGCCGCGGAGTGAAGCGCGCTACGCGTTGAACGACGACGTCGTGCTGGCCGAGGAGACGCCGGAGCAGCGTCGCGCCGCGGCGAGCGCGCGTCAGCAGCGCTACAACGAGCTGCTCCGCAATCCGCCCGCTCCGGCCGGCACCACGGCGCAGCCGATCCCGGCGAAGGAGCCGTCGCTCCTCGACCGCGTCGTCAATCCGATCGCCAACGCCCTCGGCATGAATCGCCCCGCGCAGCCGCAGCGTCCGCAGGTCGTGGCCGCGCCGCCGCAGCCGCGTCCGCAGCCGCAGCCGCGCAACGCCGAGGAGACGCCGCGCAACGAGCCGGTCGATCGCGAGCCGAAGCCCGACGACGATCCGGAGACCGACACCACGCCGCCGCAGCTCGGCAGCGCGGAGTTCGTCCCGGCGCAGGTGCAGGACGACGGCGAGACCATGTTCGCCGCCTTCGTCACCGACAACCTCTCCGGCGTGCGCAGCGTCTCGGGCGTCATCGCCAGTCCGAGCGGCGCGCTGCAGGGCTTCGCCTGCCAGCGGGAAGGGCAGACGGACCGGTGGGTGTCGCGGATCAAGATCCCGCGCGATGCGGCCGAGGGGCTGTGGAGCGTCCGCTATCTGACGCTGAGCGATCACGCGAACAACAGCGTCAACCTCAACCAGAACACCGGCGCGCTGCCGCCGAGCGCGAGCTTCCGCGTCACGTCGAGCGGCTCGGACTCGGCTGCGCCGACGCTGAAGTCGGTTTACCTGGAGCGCCGCGCGATGAACGCGGGCGAGCGCAACACGATCTTCGTGCAGGCGGATGACGACAAGTCGGGCGTGTCGCTCGTCAGCGGCGTCTTCGTCAGTCCGTCGAAGAAGGCGCGCATCGGCTTCGGCTGCAAGCAGGGAGGCGGCGGTGCGTGGGAGTGCGTCGTCGCGCCGCCGGCGTGTCTCGACTGCGGCGCCTGGCAGCTCGAGCAGGTTCAGGTGCAGGACAAGGCCAACAACATGGCCACCTTCCGCGCCGACAACCCGCACGTGCAGCAGACCACGCTCGAGATCACGGGCGACAAGTGCGACGCCGGTCCGCCGGTGCTGACCAATCTCTCGCTCGAGCCGCCGGTGGTCTCAAATGCCGAAGGGGGCGTGATCATGATCCGCGCGCTGGTGTCGGATGATGCCTGCGGCGTGGCCAGCCTGAGCGGGCAGGCCGTGCCGTCGGCCGCGGCGGGAGCGCAGCGCATCTACTTCTCGTTCGATCCTTCGCCGGACGGGCAGAACTTCTCCGGCAAGATCATCGTGCCGAAGCATGCGGCGAAGGGCGTGTGGGCGATCGGCTGGATTCAGGCGCTCGACAAGGGGCACAACCTGCAGGCGTACTCGGCCAACGATCCGGTGATTTCGAGGGTGACGTTCCGGGTCGAATGACGCTGAAAATTTTTTCCGTCAACCCCTCGTTGTCCGTCTAGCTCGGTCGTGACACTTGCGCGCACTTTCGAGTAACATGCGCGTCCCAACCGTTCTCAGGACCGAGAACCAATCACTGAAAGGTAACGCACACTCCCATGAGTCAGTCGAGAGATAGCGCCGAGGCTACGTCGTTCGCCGAGGCGATGGAGAATTTTGACCTCAAAACCCCGCAGCAGGGTGAGCTGCTTCGCGGCACGATCGTGTCGATTTCAGGCGAGGACGCCTACATCTCTTACGGCGGTCCGTCCGAAGCCGTGATCGATACCGCGGAGCTGGAGGGTCTCGACGTCGGTGATCCGATCGAGGCGACGGTCGTCAAGACCGGCGCGGAGATCCGGGTCAGCCGCAAGCTGATCAAGGGAAAAGCATCGCTCGACTCGCTGCGCGGCGCGTACGAGAACCGCCTGCCGGTCGAAGGACGGGTCACGGGCCGCAACAAGGGCGGCTTCGAAGTGAACGTGGCCGGCCTGCGCGCCTTCTGCCCCCTCTCGCAGATCGCCCTCGGCAAGATCGAGAATCCGGACTCGTTCGTCGGACAGAACATCGAGTTCCGCGTGACCGAGCTCTCCGATGACGGCCGCCGCATCGTCGTCTCGCGCGCCGCGCTGCTGAAGGAAGAAGCCGCGAGCCGCGCCGCCGAGACGCGCGAGCGCATCGTGCCGGGCGCCGAGCTGACCGGCCGGGTCAAGACGCTCACGCCCTTCGGCGCGTTCGTCGACCTGGGCGGCGTCGACGGCCTGCTGCACGTCTCCGAGATGAGCCGCCGCCGCGTCACCGATCCGAAGGACGTCGTGGCCATCGGCCAGGAAGTCCGCGTGAAGGTCATCAAGGTCGAGAATGACGGCAAGCGCATCTCGCTCTCGATGAAGGATCAGGAGCCGGATCCGTGGCATGACGTGGCCGAGCGCTTCGCGCCGGGCACCGAGTTCACGGGCCGCATCGTCCGCTCCACCGACTTCGGCTACTTCGTCGAAGTGGAGCCGGGCGTGGACGGTCTCGTGCACGTCTCGCAGCTCCCGCACGGCATCAAGCCGGGCGACGCGGAAGTGGCCATCGGGTCGAACGTGCAGGGTTGGGTGCGCGAAGTCGATCCGTCGAAGAAGCGCCTCTCGCTGTCGCTCCGCGCGGTGGCCGTGAACGATCCGTGGGAGACCGCCTCGCAGCGCTACGGCATCGGCCGCGTGGTCGAGGGGACCGTGGATCACGCCGCGGCGCCGGGTGTCTTCGTCGAGATCGAGCCGGGCCTGACGGGCCTCATCCCGAATTCGGAGATCGGCGTCGCGCCGGGACAGGACGCGTCGAGCGTGCACCAGCCGGGCGAGAAGCTGATGGTGCGCATCATGAGCATCGACCCGAGCCGCAAGCGCATCTCGCTCAGCCACGAGGCCGCAAAGGCCGCCGCGGAGCGCGAGGAGTACACGAAGTTCATGGACGAGCGCAACGACGAGAACTCGAGCGAGTCCGCCATGGCCCTGGCCTTCCGCCGGGCGATGGAGAAGAAGCGGTAATCTCACTCAGCAAACGTTTGATGGAAAGGCCGCCTTCGGGCGGCCTTTTTGTTGTGAGCACCGTCTCGCGACAGTGGACCGCCGGCGTCCCGCCGGCTGTCTCCGGCGGCGTCCCGCCGCCGGTACGCGGGAGCGCAGGCGAGACGCCCGCGCAGACAGCCGGCGAGGACGACGGCGGTCCACTCACCGCGTGACCAGACACGCCGCGTGGCCGAGCACCGCGTCGCCGCTCTGCAGCGCGCTCGGCGTCGGACGCCATCCCGCCGCCACGCGCGCGTCGAGCAACTCATCGGCGCCTGGTTCGTGGTCCCAGACCGAGACCCCCTGCACCGCGCCGAGTCACGTCGCGTCGACGACGAGCGCCGAGCCGTCGGGAGCGCGGAAGATGACGTCGTGCGTGAACTCGTCCTGGACGATCACGTCCGCCGGGACGAACGCGGGCTGGCGCCGCACGAGGCGGCGGAAGACGTCTTCGAGCGTGGCGAGGCCGGAGAGCTCCGGGAGCGCCTGGGCGGCTTGCATGTGTTTCAACTTCGGTCGGAAGCGGAGCAGCGGCTGTACGCTGGATCACAACCGGTGTTACCGGCTGCGGCTGCGGCACGCGGCGTAGAAGACGAGATTCACTTTTCGCGCTCGGGCCGCTCCTGCGAGCTCCGAGACCCGAAGTGCGCCACCCGGGGGGCGAGGCAGCAGCACGCGGGCTTCGCCAGCGACTTCGATTCCGTGTCCGGTCGTGTAGATCAGCGCGACGTCGGCATCGGCGCTGTGCCTGCGGAACTCCTCCAGCGCTCGCGCGAGCGTTGCGGGATCCGGGTCGTGAGCCGCAGTCACTGCGAAGCCCCCTTTCGCAAGCGCGTCGACGATTCGGCGGAAATCGTGTCTTGCGCCGGGCAGAGACGGTCCGAGCGCGGAGTCCGGGTAATTCGAGAACACGACGACGAGTGCGACCCGGCGCTCGTGCTGCGGCCGGGGCAGAACCTGCCATTCCCTCAGCTGTTCTCCCGACACGATTTCCGGCTGCTGCAACCCAGCGCTGTGGCGCCGGGTGAGCGTCACCAGATCGCGGGCAAATTGTGCGAAGTGCGTCTGCCCACCGGACAGCAGATGAACCAGAGCAGTCGCGAACGGGTTCCCGCCCGCCGCATCGCGGTCGAGCGTAGGCCGGCCGCTGCGTGACGCGTAGATGAACACCGGGCGCGGTACGGGCGCCGCCGCCGCGCAAACGGAAAAAACGCTCGCGGCGAGTACGCATCGTGCAATGGAGGTTCGTGCGAGCGACATCTCTTTCATCTTTGACCTTTTCCCTTTTACCCTAACGCACCATGCGAGTCTTTCTCACCGGAGCCACCGGTTACATCGGCAGTGCAGTCGCCTCCGCGTTGCGCAACGCGGGTCATGACGTGGGCGCGCTCGTGCGCGCGGATGCGGATTCCGGGCATCTCCGCGACCTCGGCGCGTTTCTCATCACGGGCGAGCTCGACACGCTGCCTTCCCTGCGCGAGCAGCTCGGGGGCTACGACGCGTTCGTGCACACGGCGCAGTCGCGGCAGAACACGGTCGAAGCCGACCGCGCCGCGGTCGACACCTTCACCGCGCTCGGCGGCCACTTCGTCTACACCTCCGGCGTCTGGGTCCTCGGCAACACCACCGGGGCCGACGAAGCCTCGGACGTGAATCCGCTGCCGCTCGTCGCCTGGCGCCCGTCGCACGAGGAACTGGTCCTCGGCGCGGGCGGCGCGGTGCTCCGTCCCGGATGCGTGTACGGCGGCAAGCAGTCGCTGCTCGCAGACTGGTTCGCCGCGGCGACGCAGAGCCGTCCGCTGCAGATCGTCGGCGACGGCACGAATCACTGGGCCATGGTCGATCTCAACGACCTCACGGACCTCTACGTCCGCGCCGTCGAGCAGCGTTCGAAGGGCGTGCTGCACGGCATCGACGACACGCGCGCCACGCTCGACGAATGCGCGCGCGCCGTCGCGCCGAACGGCACGTTCGAGCACGTCCCGCTCGAGACCGCGCGCGGCAGCATGGGTCCGTTCGCGGACGCGCTGGCCGTCGATCAGATCATCGACAGCAGAGAGACGCGTGCGAAGACCGGCTGGGCGCCGCGGCGCACGTTCACGTCGTCGGTGGAAGAGCAGTGGCTGGAGTGGCGGCGCGCCTCGTCGGTTTCCTGAGTCTCCAGGAGTGCGGCGGCGACGAGCCGCCGCTTTTTGAGCGACGCAGCGAAGGTGGCACGCTTACCAAAGCGGCGGCTCGCCGCCGCCGCACTCCTAAATGGCTGGGGTGCCCGCGAAGTCGATCAGCAACCGGGTGACCTCGTCCGGCTTGTCGGTCTGGGCGAAGTGACCGGCGCGCGGGATGCGCTCGATGCGCACGTTCGTCACCCATTCCTCCAGGTTCTCCAGCGTGGCGGGGTTGAAGACCGGCTCGCGCTCGCCCCAGATGATGAGCGTCGGCAGGTCGATGCGGCGGAAGAGCTTCCGCATCAGGCCGCGCGATTTCTTCAGGGCGCGGTAGTAGTGCAGCATCGGCGTCAATGACGTGCGCCATTGCTCGCGGTACTCCGCGATCTGCTCCGGCGTGAAGCGTCCGGCGCGCTTGAGCAGCATGCGTCCGAAGAGACGCATGAACAGCTCCGGCAGCAGCGGCAACTGGAAGAAGAGCTGATAGAGGAGCTTCAGTTTCTGTTTCGTGCTGCGCGCCAGCTCGCGGGCGATGGCGGCGGGATGCGGCACGTTGATGATCACCAGCTTGCGCACGAGGTCGGGCCGCATCATGGCCAGGTTCCACGCCGTGATCGCGCCCCAGTCGTGGCCGACCACGACCACCGGAACGCTGCTGAGTGACTCGATCAGCTCGACGACGTCGCCGACGACTTCCGTCATCACGTACGCATCGGCGCCTTTCGGTTTGGGTGAGTCTCCGTATCCGCGGAGGTCGGGAGCGACGGCGCGGTATCCGGCGTGGGCGAGCGCGGGAAGCTGGCGCTTCCATGCCCGCCGCGATTCGGGGAAGCCGTGAAGGAGGACGACGAGCGGCCCGTCGCCCTCCGAGTCGTAACGGAGTTGCACTAGTCCTTGTCGCGATTCACGGCCGCGTAGATGAGGCCCGCGCCGAGGGCGAGCGCCGCGACGCCGGCCGCCACCTTGCCAGGGTTGTCCTTGGCGTACGTGGTCGCCTTGCCGCTGCCGTCCTTCAGGTACGTACGCGCGGTGTTCAGATACTCGTCGATGTCGACGTTCTGGAACTGCCCCTTCAGGTTGCTGACCATGTCGTCGGTGATGCCGAGGCGGCTGAGGAAGTGCTCGAGGCCACCGCTGCTGGCGCGGCCGCAGGTCGGGCAGGTGCCCGTGTCCGTGCCGCTCGAGGCGCCGTAGCCGCCCGTGCCGCCGCTGCCCGTGCCGTAACCGCTGCCCGAGCCGGTGCCGCTACCGTACGACGACGTGCCGCTGCCGATCGTGCCGCCGCCGCCCGTTCCCGTGCTGCCACCGCCGCCCATGCTCCCCGTGGAGCCCGTTCCGAACTTGTCTCCCGGATTTTGCTGGTCCATCTGTTTCTTTCCTCCTCAAACGTCAACGTTGTTCGTCGCGCGATTCCGCGCGGGTCTCGTTCGGCTCGTAGGTACGGCGTTTCGTGCCGATCCGCGGATCGCCGGACTTGTTCGTGAAGTGATCTTCGTCGTTCCAGTCGGCGTCCGCGACGCCGCGGCTGAACTCCTGATCGTGCTGATGATCCGCGCCGTCGCTGCGGAACCCTGCTTTCGAGCTCGTCAGCGCGGGCGTATACGAACGATCGAGGACGTCGAGCGGGATGTCGGCCTCGCGGCGCACCGGCCGGCCCGTTCCCGCCGCAGCGTGGCGCGTGCTGCGCGGCTGCACCGGAGCCGGGGCAGCCTCCACCGTCGTAGCGTTCTCTGCTGCTTCCTCGCGGTCCCGCGCAAACATGCGCTTCACCGCCTCCGCAGCCTCACGCAGACGGCCGAGACCCCTCGACTTCGTTTCTGTTTTGCGTCCCATGCCAAGCTTCCTTTCCGTGCTGTCGCACGAATAGAAGACATTGCAAGTCGGGTGCGCGTTACCGCGAGTAGACCACTCTCCAGATCATTCCCGCTCCGTCATCGGAAATTAAGAGCGATCCGTCGCGCAGCACGAGCAGCCCCGCGGGACGTCCCCACACGCGGTCGCGCTCCGGATCGGGCGCCCAGCCGAGGACGAAGTCGTCGTAGCCGCCGGCGGGCTGATTCCCGCGGAAGGGGATGTGCACGACCTTGTAGCCGCTGCGCACGGTGCGGTTCCACGAGCCGTGCAGCGCCACGAACGCGCCGCCGCGGTACTGCGCGGGGAACATCGCACCGTCGTAGAAGGTGAGGGTGATCGGCGCGGAGTGCGCCTCCAGCAGCAGCGACGGCTCGATGGCGCGCGCCACGAGCTCGGGACGCTCTCCCTTGCGCCGCGGATCGACGTACTTGCCGATGTAGGAAAAGGGCCACCCGTAGAACGCGCCGTCTTTGACCTCGGTCGCGTAGTCGGGAACGAGATCGTCGCCGAGGCCATCGCGCTCGTTGACGACGGTCCAGAGCGCGTCGCCCTTCCACGCCAGGCCGATCGGATTGCGCAGCCCCGAGGCGAACGTGCGCCTGCCCGTGCCGTCGGGGTTGTACTCGGTGATCGCGGCGCGCAGCGGCTCGGCCGTCTCGTCGCGCACGTTCGACTCCGAGCCGACGGCCACGTACATCTTCGAGCCGTCGCGGTTGAAGACCACGTTGCGCGTGCTGTGTCCGCCCACCGGCAGCGGCGTGATGCGCAGCGGCTCTCCCTTCGCCTCGGTCTGGCCCGGCGTGTAGTCGAAGCGCACGATCGCGTCGGTGTTGCCGACATAGAGATGGTTGCCGCGGAAGGCGAGGCCGAACGGCTGATTGAGGCCGTACGCGAAGATGGAGCGCATGTCCGGGAGCGTGTCGCCGTTCGTGTCGCGCAGCAGGACGATGCGTCCCGCCGCCGACTCGACGACGAACACGTCGCCGTTCGGCGCGAGGGCCATGTTGCGCGGGTCCTCGAAGTCGTCCGCCCAGATGTCGATGCGGAAGCCGGGCGGGACGATGAGCCGCGCGTCGTCGGGCCGCGGCACGACCGTCGGCGCGTTCGAGGCGCTGGCGGTGTGGAACGGCGCCGGGAGCTGGTCCGCGCGCACTTCGTGGTGGCGCATGGGGGAGGTCTCGGTGCGCGGGGGCGGCTCGGGCTTGGCGCAGGCGACGAAGGCGACGGCGAGGGCCGTGACGACGAGTCTCATAGTCTCAGAGTCGCATGGTCTCATGGCGGAAAACGCTCTCTGCGCCTGTGAGACTATGAGCCTATGAGCCTTCGTGTCTACGCCGCGCTCGTCCTGCTCGCCGCAACCGCCGCCACCGCCCAGACCCGCACCCAGAAACCGCCGCTCCACGGCTCGCACTGGATGGCCATCACCGGCAAGCCGCTCGCGGCGACGGCGGGGGCGATGATGTTCCAGAAAGGCGGCAACGCGGTCGACGCCGCGGCGGCGATGCTGGCCGCGACCTGCACGATGTGGGACACGCTCGGCTGGGGCGGCGAGACGCAGGCACTCATCTTCGACCCGCGCACGAAGAAGGTCATCGGCATCAACGCCCTCGGCGTCGCCCCGACCGGCGCCACGCCGGAGTACTACAAGTCGAAAGGGATGGCCTATCCACCCGAGTACGGGCCGCTCGCCGCGGTCACTCCCGGCACGCCCGGCGGCCTGATGATCATGCTCGCCGAGTACGGGAAGCTGTCGCTGAAGGACGTGCTCGCGTCGTCCATCGAGATGGCGGACGGCTTCGCCATCGAGGCGCAGCTCGCGAACACGATCGAGCGGCAGAAGTCGTGGATCAAGCAGTGGCCGTATTCGAAGGCGGTGCTGTTGCCGAATGTGGGACGGGCTTCAGCCCGTCCGGACGAAACGCGGGCTGAAGCCCGCGCCACATCGGTCACGCCCGCGCATGATGTCGTGGGCGCGGCGAGCAGCACGTCCGGTCGCGAAGGTCCGGCGCCGGGATCCATCTTCCGCCAGCCCGACCTCGCCGCGACGCTGCGCAAGCTCGTGGAGACCGAACAGCAGGCGCTGAAGCGCGGCAAGTCGCGGAAGGACGCGATCATGGCCGCGTACGACCGTTTCTACAAAGGAGACATCGCCGAGGAGATCGCGCGCTCCACGCAGGAACAGGGTGGGCTCATCACGAAGGACGATCTCGCAAAGTGGCAGGTGCGCGTCGAAGAGCCGGTGAAGACGAGCTACAAAGGGATCGACGTCTACAAGCTCACGGTCTGGACGCAGGGGCCGTCGATGCTGCAGATGCTGAACATCCTCGAGAACTTCGACCTCAGGTCGATGGGCTACAACAGCGCTCGCTACGTGCACACCGTGTATCAGGCGATGAGCCTCGCCTTCGCCGACCGCGACTTCTATTACGGCGACCCGTACTTTCCTCCCGCCGAGCCGGTGGCCGGACTGCTGTCGAAGGAGTACGCGAAAGAGCGCGCGAAGCTGATCAACCCGAACCGCAACGATCCGAACATCGGCCCCGGCGATCCTTATCCGTACCAGCGCGACACGAATCCCTTCCTCGACCTGCTGAAGAACTGGAGCGCCACCGCCACGAAGCCGCGCGCGACCGCGATGGCGCAGTTCGAGGAGTCGTTCCGCCTCGGCACGACCTCGGTCGAAGCGGCGGATGCGGAGGGATGGGTGGTCTCGATCACGCCGAGCGGCGGCTGGATGCCGGCGGTCATCGCGGGGAAGACCGGCATCGGACTCAGTCAGCGCGCGCAGAGCTTCGACACCGACCGCGCGCAGAATCCGTACAACGTCATCGAGCCGGGCAAGCGTCCGCACGTCACGCTCACGCCGACGCTCGCGCTCCAGGACGGCGCGCCGTATCTCGCCTTCGCCGTGCAGGGAGGCGACACGCAGGACCAGAACCTCCTGCAGTTCTTCCTCAACGTCGTCGAGTTCGGGATGACGCCGCAGGAGGCCGCGGAAGCGGCGAACTTCAACACGTTCCAGGTGCGCAAGTGGCTCGGCGACCGGCAGTCGGTGCCGGGACGCATCCTGCTCCACGAACAGACGCCGCCCTGGGTGCGCAGCGAGCTGCGGAAGATGGGCTACGACATGACGTTCGAGGAGCGCACGTCGGGACCGATCAACGCGATCTGGTTCGACCGCGCGCACGGCACGATGTGGGGCGGGAGCTCCAATCACGGTGAGGATTACGGGATCGCCTGGTAGCCGCTGGTCTCCGCTGGTTTTCGAGTTTATCCCGCGCGCAGACGCGGGATAAAGTCAGGGACTGACAGCCGTCAGGCAGGCATGAAATGAGCATCGCGTCGCGACGCCCGAAGCGGTAGCTGCAGGCGCTGCCGCACGGGACAAAAAACTCATTTCAAGGAGATCCGTGTGTTCAAGCGTTCCCTCTCTCTCTCCCTCTTCCTCGTTCTCTTTGCGGTGATCGGTGCCGAGGCGCAGACGCGGCGCGGCATGACCTGGACCGTGCTCGATCAGCAGGGCGGCTACGTGCACGTGGGCGCCGACGGATGGACGGATGCGTATCAGGGCGACACCACCGCCGATCAGTACCTCCCGCTGCTGTGCGTCAACGTCGACTTCCAGCCCGCGCCGTCGTGGATCCCGTTCGACTTCTACAACGGCTGGGTGCGCGGCAACCTCGCGGCCACGGGCGCGGTCCAGGGCTACGCGCTCACCTCGCGGCAGCGCGCCGACGAGATCTGCGCGCAGAACTTCGGCTGGAACTGGCGCATGGCCGAGTTCCATGACGGCTACTACGGTCCGAACTTCGAGTACTCCGGCGGCTGGTCGTTCTGGGGCGCCGGCTCGCTGCCGTGGGGCACGCGCTTCTGGACGGCCATCAACGACCAGCCGGCCAATCCGTGGGACTCGTCGGGCGGCAGCACGCCGCAGTCGGCGGCGGAGATCCTGCGCGGCATCGACGCGAATGCGCTTCGTCAGACCGCGCTCTGGGGCAGCGACGCCGATCTCGCGTCGGCCCTCACCCCGATCGCGAACCAGGTTGCCGACTACGTGTTGTACAAATACGGCGAAGACATCCGCGCCGACATCGCCGACCATCCCGAGTCCGCCGTGGTGCTGGCCTTCTTCTACTACGGCATCGAGAACGGCTTCACGGCCGACGACATCGAGAACGATTGCCCGTCGTCGACCACCGCGCGCCTGGCCAGTCCGGTCGAATGTTTCGCCGAGGCGCTCGACGACCTCCTCGGCACGGACGACATCAAGAATCTCTACCGCGACTTCACGCGCGGCGTCTCGCCCCGCACCGTCATGAGCGCGGTGAAGACGCTGGGCCGGCGCGTGGCGTGGGGCATCACGATCGGCATCGCCGTCGTGAAACTGGCCATCTGCATGGATTGGGTGTAGCCGTCACCGTCGCATCAACAACGACTCCAACTCGTCGGGGCGGGCCGATCGCATGCGCGCGTCGTCCGCGGTGATCAGCCCGTCCTGCACGAGCTTCGCGAGCGAGTCCTCGAGCGAGATCATCCCCTGGCGCCGTCCGAGGGTGATCTCCGTCGGGAGCTGCTGCAGCTTGTCGTTGCGGATGTGATTGCGGATCGCGTTGTTGTTCAGCAGCACCTCCACCGCCACCGCGCGGCCCTGATTGTCCTGGCGGGGGAGGAGGTGCTGCACCACGATCGCGTTCAGGCTGATCGCGAGCTGCAGCTTGATCTGCGTCTGCTGCGCCGGCGGGAAGACGTCGATGATGCGATGGATCGCCTGCGCCGCGTCGCTCGTGTGCAGCGTCGACAGAATGAGATGTCCGGTCTCGGCGGCCGTGAGCGCGGTGGCCACCGTCTCCAGGTCGCGCATCTCGCCGACCAGGATCACGTCCGGATCCTGGCGCAGCGACGCGCGGAGCGCCGCGGCGAACGACGGCGCATCGCGCCCCACCTCGATCTGCTCGACGATGGCCTTCCCGTTGCGGTGCTCGTACTCGATCGGGTCTTCGATGGTGATGATGTGCCGCGCCTCGGCGCGATTCAGCTCGCCCACCAGCGCCGCCAGCGTCGTCGACTTGCCCGAGCCCGTCGGGCCGCAGACCAGCACCAGCCCGCGCGTCGGCTTCACCAGCTCCGCCAGCGTCGGCGGCAGCCGCAGTTGCGTGAGCGTCGGGATCTCCGTCGGCAGCGCGCGGATCGCGGCCGCAAGCGTGCCGCGCTGGCGATGCACGTTCACGCGGAAGCGCCACGCGCGGCGGTCGTCGTCGCCGGCCGCGCGGGAGAGGCGCAGCGAAAAGTCCGCGGCGCCGTCGGCCTCGATCTTCTCCCGCACCTTTCCCGTCAGCACTCCCGCGAGCAGCGCGTGGATCTCGTCGTTCGTCAGCGCTCCCTCGGCCGTGCGCGTCAGGCGTCCGCCGATGCGGAACACCGGCGGCACGCCCGCGACCAGCAGCAGGTCGCTCGCGCCGCGCTGGGCCGCCTCGATCAGCAGCTTCTCGAGCGGATTTCCTTCCGCCACGCTGGCCGGCGCCCACGCCATCGAGACCGCCCGCTCCTCGTTTGCCGCCGCCTCGCTGTCATTCAATTCGCGAACGAGGGCCTCCAGTTGGGGGTCGGGCGTCAATTTCTTCATGTCGCGTCTTCTACGAACGAAGTGTGCCATCAGTAACGGACCCACCTCGGCCACAAATTGACCCATTTGTGACAAGCGAAAGGGTCAGTTTTTGCGCATTGAATGCGCATTCTTCAATGGAATCAATGACTTAGGTGCTGGCAGTGGCCTTGCTTTTCAGCGGCCCGCTTCCCCGGGAGCAAAGACGAAAGGAATACGGATGAAGAAACTGGCCGCGATCCTCCTCCTGAGCGCCACGGTGGCGTTCGCAAAGAACCCGTCCCAGGAATCCAAGGTGCACATCAAAGACGTCGACTCGCAGGGTGCGCCGACCTTCGTGACCGGCGAGCTCGGGCAGCTCGGCCCCGGCAGCGCGAAGAAGGCCTCCCAGGAGTTCCTCAAGGCGCAGAAGGCCCTCCTCGGACTGACCGGTTCCGAAGATTTCGAGCCCGTCAGCGAGACAACCGACGAGCTCGGACAGAAGCACGTCAAGCTCCAGCAGAAGCTGCGCGGCCTGACCGTCGTCGGCGCTGAGTACATCGTGCACAGCGACCGCTCCGGCAAGGTCATCGCGATGAACGGCCGCGTGGCGCTCGATCGCAATCTGCCGCGCAATCCGACGCTCAACGGCTGGTCCGCCATCGAGCGCGCCGCGTCGCAGGCCGGCATCGTGGACGGCACGTTCGGCGACAACCCGACGCTGGTCTACGTCATCAACGACCGCAGCAACGCGTTCCTCGCCTGGACCACCACCGTCTCGTACAACGACGGCCAGGAGCACCTCGACATCCTCTACGCCGACGCCACCAACGGCGATCTGGTGATGCAGGACGCGGTCATCCAGCACGCGCGCAACCGCCGCACGTACAACGGCAACAACACGTCGACGCTCCCGGGCACGCTGATCCTGCAGGAGACCAGCGGCTCGACCACCGACGTGACCATCCAGAAGGCGCACGAGTACGCCGGCACCACGTACGACTACTACTCGGCCATCCACGGCCGCGACTCGTACAACAACGCGGGCGCGACGCTGAACTCGACCACGCACCACCGCGTCGGCTACAACAACGCGTTCTGGAACGGCTCGCAGATGGTGTACGGCGACGGCGACGGCTCGCAGTTCGGACCGTTCGCGCGCGCGCTCGACGTCGTCTCGCACGAGCTCACCCACGCCGTCACCGAGTACAGCGCCAACCTCGTCTACCAGAACGAGCCGGGCGCGCTGAACGAGGCCACCTCGGACATCCTCGGCGCCGCCGCCGAGGCGTGGAAGTACGGCGTCATCGACGCGCGTACGTGGAAGATCGGCGAGGACTGCTACACGCCGGCCACCGCCGGCGACGCGCTCCGCTACATGAACGATCCGATCGCCGACGGCAGCTCCTACGACTACTATCCGACCCGCTACACCGGCACCGGTGACTACGGCGGTGTGCACCTCAACAGCGGCATCGCCAACCTGGCGGTGTACCTGATGACGGTCGGCGGCACGCACCCGCGCGGCAAGACCTCCGTCGCCGTGACGGCGCTCGACGTCACCCCGATGACGTCGCTGAACATGGCCGCGAAGATCTGGTATCGCGCGCTGACCACCTACATGACCTCCAGCACCAACTTCGCGGGCGCCCGCACGGCCACCGCGCAGGCGGCCACGGACCTCTACGGCGCCACCGCCGCGGCGCGCGTGCACCTCGCGTGGGACGCCGTCGGCGTTCCGGGCGGCACCACGCCTCCGGCCGGCGTCATCACGCTGACCAACGGCGTCGCCGTCTCCAGCATCTCCGCCTCGACGGGCGCCTGGAAGCACTACAAGATCAGCGTCCCGACCGGCCAGACCAGCCTCGCCATCGTGATGTCCGGCGGCACGGGCGACGCCGACCTGTACGTCAAGCGCGGCTCGCAGCCGACGTCGTCGAGCTACGACTACCGTCCGTACCTGAACGGCAACGCGGAGTCGGTGAACGTGACGAATCCCGTCGCGGGCGACTGGTACATCAGCATCTACGCCTACTCGACCTACTCGGGCGTCACGCTCAAGGCGACGTACACCGGCACCGTCACGCCGCCGGCCTGCACCAGCGTCAGCGGCTCGCTCTCCGGCACCGGAGCGAACTACTACACGACGTCCTACACGGCCAGCGTGAGCGGCACGCACACCGGCAAGCTCACCGGCCCGAGCACCGCCGACTTCGACCTCTACCTGCAGAAGTGGAACGGCTCCTCGTGGGCCATCGTCGCTCGCGGCGAGTCGTCCACCTCGACCGAGAACGTGACCTACAGCGGCACGTCCGGCTCCTACCGCTGGCGCGTCTACTCGTACAGCGGCAGCGGCAGCTTCACGCTCTGCACCACCAAGCCGTAACAATGTGGGGCGGGCTTCAGCCCGCCCAACGCGGGCTTCAGCCCGCCCAAACGCGGGCTTCAGCCCGCCCACACGCGTTCGAACAAGCGGCGGAGGTCCTCCGGGATCTCCGCCGTTTCGTTCCACGACACCGCGCGATCTCCGAACACGAGCGTGTAGCGCACCAGATCGTTGCCCCGCCCGCGGTACTCGTCCTTCCACTCCTCCGGCCGCACGTCGTCGACGTCGACGTCCGCGCTCCTGCTGCCGATCCCCCGGCCGGTGAAGCCGCCGTCGGTGGTGATGGTCACCCGCATGTTGTTCACCTCTCCGTCACGTGAGCCGGTTTCGTTCCCGTCTCCTCCTTCATCGAACGTGACTGAAGGAGATCACTGCAATGTTCGAGACTTCCGTGGTTCAAGCCCAGGCCCAGGCGGCGCGCGGCCGTCTCAGTCTGCTCAGCGCGTCGATCATGGCGCATTCGGCGGTCATCGTCGGTGTGCTGGGGATGAGCATCGCCTCCATCGACTTCCCGACGCAATCGCCGAATGAATACTCGCGCGCCCCGGTGTTCCTGCCCGTGCGCATCCCGCCGCCCCTCGGCAATCCGAACGGAGGCGCGGCGCCGAAACCCCAGACTCCCGCGGTCAAACCGGCGCCGCTGCCGACGCAGCCGACCGCGCCGTCCACGGTTCCGGAGACCATCCCCGAGGTGGCGACGAACGGCACCAGTGAGTCCTCGGTTGCCGAGGCGGGACCGGGCACCGGCACCGAGCCCGGCCCGATCGGCGTTCCCTGGGGCGTGAAGGACTCCCTCGGCGACCTCGACGCGCCGCCCGTTCCGGCCGACGTGCCGGTCGCGCAGCCGGAGGAGAAGATCTACGAGGCGCACGAAGTGAAGGCGCCCGTGCTCGTGGCGCGCGTCGAACCGCGCTATCCGCAGATGCTGATGAAGAGCGCCGTGCCGGGCACCGTCGTCGTCCGCTGCGTCATCGACAAGAACGGCAACCTCCGCAACCCGGAGATTCTGATGGCCACCATGCCGCCGTTCGGCGCCGAAGTGCTGCGCGTGCTGCCGCAGTGGAGGTACAAGCCCGCGACGCACAACGGCCGCGCGGTCGACTCGTACCTCAATCTCACGGTGTCGTTCCAGGTGCGGCGCTAGCTCAGGCAGCCTGTCATCCTGAGCCGCCGGAGGACGGCCGAAGGATCCCCTGCTGAAACGAACGGCTCGCGCCTGACCGCAGGGGATCCTTCGCCGTCTGCGCGACTCAGGATGACAGCACGGCGATAGAATCGCCGCCGAGTGTTCGTCCCGAAGTCCGTCGTCTGTTTCAAAGAAGGCTATACCCGTGAGACGGTGACGCGTGACGTCATCGCCGGCATCGTGGTGGGCATCGTGGCACTCCCGCTGGCGCTGGCATTCGCCATCGCCTCGGGAGTGCCGCCCGAGCGCGGTCTCTACACCGCCATCGTGGCCGGCTTTCTCATCTCCGCCCTCGGCGGCAGCCGCGTGCAGATCGGCGGCCCCACCGGCGCCTTCGTGGTCATCGTCTACGGCATCGTCTCGAAGTACGGCTACGAAGGCCTGGTCATCTGCACCGTGCTGGCGGGCATCATCCTCGTTGCCCTCGGCGTGCTGCGCATGGGCGCGCTCATCAAGTTCATCCCGTACCCCGTGGTCACCGGCTTCACCGCCGGCATCGCCGTGATCATCTTCTCCGGCCAGCTGAAGGATCTCCTCGGCCTGAAGATGGGCGCCGTCCCGCCGGAGTTCCTCGACAAGTGGATGGCGTACGCGGGCCACTTCGCGACCATCGATCCGTACACCACCGGCATCGCCGCGGGCTCACTCCTCGTGCTGCTGGTCTGGCCGCGCGTTTCGCGCATGGTCCCGGCGCCGTTCGTGGCCATGGTGCTGGCCACGCTCGCGGTGCAGCTCTTCGATCTGCCGGTGGAGACGATCGGCTCGCGCTTCGGCAGCGTGCCGTCGACGCTTCCCGCGCCGCACTGGCCCGACGTGCCGTGGCATCGCTTGCGCGAGCTGATCTCGCCGTCGATCACGGTGGCATTGCTCGCGGCGATCGAGTCGCTCCTCTCCGCCGTCGTGGCCGACGGGATGATCGGCTCGCGGCACAAGTCGAACGTGGAGCTCGTGGCGCAGGGCGTGGCCAACATCGCCTCGCCGCTGTTCGGCGGCATCCCCGCCACGGGCGCGATCGCGCGCACGGCCACGAACGTGCGCACCGGCGGACGCACGCCGCTGGCCGGCATGACCCACGCCGTCACGCTGATGCTGATCCTGGTCTTCGCGGGTCAGTGGGCGGCGAAGGTGCCGCTCGCCGCGCTGGCGGCGATCCTGGTGGTGGTCTCGTATCACATGAGCGAGTGGCGCTCGTTCGCGGGACTGCTGCGCGCGCCGAAGAGCGACATCTTCGTGCTGATCATCACCTTCGCGCTGACGGTGTTCGTCGACCTCACGGTGGCGGTGCAGGTGGGCGTCGTGCTGGCGTCGCTGCTGTTCATGCGGCGGATGGCGGAGGTCACGAACGTCGCCGGGATGAACGAGGACGATCAGCCCGAAGAGCTCGTGCCGCGGGTGCCGCGCGGCGTGGCCATCTACGAAGTGAACGGGCCGTTCTTCTTCGGGGCCGCCGACAAGCTCAAGGACGTCCTCGGCGAGATCGACAAGAAGCCGAAGGCGTTCATCCTGCGCATGCGCAACGTGCCGGCCATCGACGCGACCGGCATTCACGCGCTGGAGCAGCTGGCGCTGAAGTGCCGCAAGCAGGGGATTCCGCTGATCCTCTCCGAGGTGACGGAGCAGCCGCGCTCGGCGCTGGAGCGCACGCGCAACGCGGAGCTCTTCGCCAACCGGGCACGCACATTGGATGAGGCGCTCCTTCATGCCGATTCAGGGAAAGAAAGAAAGTAAGCAGCGCGCCATCAAGTCTCCGCAGACGTCCGGCAACACCGCCGCCCGCGGCGCGCTGGGCGCTCTGGTCACGCCCTCGCCCGAGCTCGCCCACGTCGTCGGAAGCCAGCCGCTCACCCGCGGCGACGCCATGAAGCGCGTGTGGGACTACATCAAGAAACACGACCTGCAGGACCCGAAGAACAAACGCCGCATCATCGCCGACGACAACCTGCGCCCGGTCTTCGACGGCAACGACTCCCTGACGATGTTCGAGATGACCGCCTACATCTCGCGGCACCTGCACAAGGGTTGATTGCACGAGGGAACGACGCAGAGGCCTCCGGCGGGCCGGCGCGG
>DASUSL010000143.1:0-6206 GCA_036375135.1 Thermoanaerobaculia bacterium
CAGCCGGCGGGGACGCCGGCGGTCCGCTTGACCTGCGCGCCCGCCGCAGCACCGGATGCATTGCTGCGCAGTGGACCGCCGCCCGGGCCGCAGGCGGGACGCCTGCGGGGCAGCCGGCGAGGACGCCGGCGTTCCGCTTACTTGCGGGGCAGCCGGCGGGGACGCCGGCGGTCCGCTTTACTTGCGGGCTTTGCGGAGGATGGGGTGGCGTTCGAGGTTGGAGGCCAGGGCGTAGGCGCGCATGGTGTTGCCGAAGGTGGTCGTCTCCTCGAGGACCCTGGCGCGGCACTGTTCGGGCGACGCGGGGTCGAGGGACTCGAGGCCGGTCAGGAACACCTCCACCGCGCGGCGGACGTCGGCGATGTGGTCGTGCTCGTGGGCGAGGGAGTGGCGGTTGCGGAGGATGATCCAGGGGCGGAACCTGGCCGTGGCGATGATGCGGCCGTCGGGGGCGCAGGACGCTTCCAGGCGGAAGCCGACGAAGCGGGTGCAGGCGTCGTAGTGTCCGTCGGCGCCGCACCATTCGCGGAGGCGCTCGTGGGTCGGCGCGAGCGTCATGATCGGTTGCTCGACGTTGACGCGCTCTCCACCGGAGGCGGCCAGGCAGTGGAGTAGGATGAGCGGCAGGAGGCGGCGCATGACGGCGAATCTCGGCCGCGCGGCGCCGCCAGTCGATGGACCGGCGGTAATCTCCGGGTAATCTCGTAAATGACTGCGACTTCAGGTGTTACGGCGGGTGATCATCCGGGTCAGACGCGTGAACGGGCGCGGTTCGGCACCTTCGAGCTCGACCTGAAGCGCGCCGAGCTGCGCCGCGACGGCGTGGCCGTCCGCCTCCAGGACCAGCCCTTCCGGCTGCTGACCTACTTCGTCGAGCGCGCCGGGGAGATCGTCACGCGCGAGGAGCTGCGCGAGCACCTCTGGCCCGCGGAGTTCGTCGACTTCGACCACAGCCTGAACACCGCCATCCGCAAGCTGCGCACGGCGCTCGACGACTCGGCCGACGAGCCGCGCTATCTGGAGACGCTGCCCAGGCGCGGGTATCGCTTCCTCGCGCCCGTGGCGTGGGCAGGTGGAGGACAGGCAATCCTGCCTGTCGGGGAGGAGGCGGGACAGGCAGGATTGCCGGTCCCGGAGAAGACCGGACAGGCAGGATTGCCTGTCTTCCACTGGGCGCTGGGGGTGCTGGTCATTCTGGTCGTGACTGCGGTCATCCTCTGGCGGTGGCCTTCGGCGGCTCGGCCCATCTCCGCCATCGCCGTGCTGCCCTTCACGAACAGCGACCCGCGCAGCGAGCATGTGAGCGACGGACTGACGGAGCTGCTCATCGACAAGCTGTCGCGCCTGCCCGAGCTGCGCGTGATGGCTCGCAGCACGGTCTTCAGCTACAAGGGAAAGAAGCTGCCGCCGGCGGACGCGGGGAAAGAGCTCGACGTCGGCGCGGTCATTACGGGGCACCTGCGCCGCGAGGGGAACCAGTACGACATCCACGTCGAGATGATCGACGTGCGCGATGGCGCGCAATTGTGGGGCGAGCGTTACGAGGTCTCGCCCGACGAATTGCCGCTCGTGCAGAGCCGCATCGCGGACGATCTCTCCTCGCAATTGCGGCGCGACGCCGACACCGAGGGACGCCGCTTCGCCGCGCGGGCGTATACGAGCAATGCCGAGGCGTACGAGCAGTACCTCCTCGGCCTGCAGCTCTGGCACGGACGGGGGAAAGACGATCTGCCGCGCTCCGTCGAGCATTTCAATCGCGCCATCGCACTGGACCCGAATTTCGCCGCGGCGTGGTCGGGACTGGCCAATGCGTACGGCGTCATGGCCGGCAACGGACTGATTCCTCCCGAGGAGGCGGCGGTGAAGGTGCTCTCCGCGGCGCGCAAGGCGCTGGCGCTCGATCCGGAGAATGCCGAGGCGTACACCAGCATCGCCACGACCTCGTTCCGCTCATTGTGGGATTTCGAGAATGCGGAGCGCGACTATCGCCGCTCCCTCGCGCTCAATCCCAATTACGCGACAGGGCATCAGTGGTTCTCCGATTATCTCCGCGCGATGGGACGTGCCGCCGAGGCGCGGCGTGAAGTCGACACGGCATTGCGCCTCGATCCACTGTCGCCGGCCATCAATGCCGCGAAATGCCACAGCCTCGTGCACGAGCGGCGTTACGAGGAGGCGCTGGCGTTCGGGCGGCGGTACGAGCAATTACAGAAGCGCTCCATGTCGCATTGCATGGGAGCGGCGACGATCCTGCTGCAGGGCGGCCCGCGCGAGCCCCTCGAGCGGCGGCTGCAATTGCTGCTCTCGCAGAAGGATCCCGAGTCTGCCGTCCCCGTGGAGATCGCGGAGACGTACGCGCTCCTCGGGCAGAAGGACGCGGCGTTCGACTGGCTGGAGCGCGGGGCGCGGCGGCGGTCGACGCGCATTACGTCGTTTCATGTGTCGCCGGCGCTGGACGGGTTGCGCGACGATCCGCGGTTTGCGGCGCTGGCGCGCCGGATCGGGTTGCCGGAGGCGGCGTGGAAGCGGCAAACGTAGGACAGGCTTCAGCCTGTCCCGCCGGGGGGGGCAGGCTGAAGCCTGCCCTACATTTTCCCTCTCCCCGCGGGGCGGGGAGAGGGATTCGAGGGTGATTAGAAGCGGAAGCGTAGGGCGGCGGAGAGGATGGTCGGCGAGAGATCGAGCTCGACTTCGTCTCCGGCGGCGGCCTGCGTCGACGGCTCGTACGGGATGTATCTCCCGTCGAGGGCGATGCCGAAGTGGTCGTTGAAGTCGAAGGCGATGCCGGCGTTGAGGAAATACGTGAACTCGCTGTCGACCTCGATGCGGCCGATGCCGACGACGTCGAGGTCTTCGCTGTAGAGATCACTGGCCATCATGTACGTCGCGCCGGCGCCGATGTACGGGTCGAAGCGCATGCCGCCCGTGAGGTGCGCCTGCGCGCCGATGCTGACCGGAACGAGATCGACGCGTCCGAGCTCGAACGGCGCGGCCCCTTCGAACAGCAGCCGCGACTCGTTGCGCAGGCTGAAGATCGACGCCTCGACGCCGAGCCAGCGATTGAACGGCATGTAACCCGCCAGGCCGAAGCCGTTGCCGTCCTCGAACTCGGTCTCGAATGCGTCGTCGAGCTCGCCGCCGTCCAGGCTCACCTGAGAGGCGAACACCGACAGCGTCACATCGCGGTCCTGTTGCGCAACGAGCGGCAGGGCCGCGAACAGCAATACTGCGAACAACCACTTCATATTCTTCATCGCGCCCCCCACGGCAGCAGAATGCGCGTGCCGATGTCGATCGGGAATGCCTCATTGGTCAGCCACGGCCGGAGCAGATTGACGTACAGCGGACTGGCCACCAGTCCGCTCGGTCCGCCCGGCAGGCTGGTGACGGCATTGATCCCGTCATCCGCCGCCTCGGAGACCATGCGCCGCACCGGACCGCTGCCGAACATGAATCCATTGAGCGTATTCGCGCGCGAGTTGTGGCTCGACGCGTCGACCACCTCGAAGCCGCCGTCCACCGGAATGCCGGTCAGACCGGGCAGCGGCGCGGGGAACTGACCGCCCGCGGGCGGCGTGTTGTACGGGCCGCCGAGGGGATGATTGAAGACGATGCGGTGCAGCTTGCCCCAGCGATAGTCGTTCTGGTCGACCGAGCGATTGAACGCCGGCGCGAACGCTTCGCTGGAGAGCAGCGTCAGCGTGTCGGCCATGCTGACGAGCATGAGGATGTCGCGGCGCGTGGGCGCCGTCTGCGCGTTGTTGGGAACGCCCGGTACATTGAAGAACTGCACGCCCGAGGCGCCGGCGCCGCCGCGCGTGTCGAAATTGTCGAGGAGATTCTTCAGTGCGGTGACCGTATTGGCGCTGCTCGGACGCGGCAGGTTGCCGGCGCCGAGCACCGCGTCGATGGTGTTCTTGATGAACTGGCCGCGCCAGACGCTGTAGAGCGTCGCGGCGATGCTGTTCTGGATCTCCGCGGACGACGGCGGGGAGAGCTGTCCGTTGACGTCGGCCGCGTCATAGCCTTCCGGAATGCCGGTCGGCGTGGAGAAATCCCAGGTGCGCAGGCGATTGACCGCGCCGGCCACGGCCGGATTGGCACCGAGGGCCTGTAATGCGGGGACGCTGCTGGCCTGGGCGTTTTCGAGCGCGCGCAAAATGAACGGGACGAAATACTGCGCGTCGAGCAGGACCACGTCCGCCTGAATGCGCTGCATGTCGGCCACGGTGAATTTCTGATTGCGCGCGACCTGCTCGCGAATCAGTTGCGTAATGCGTCCGGCGCGGAATCCCGAATAGCCGGCATTGAGATAGAAGATGCCGCCGCCGGTGCGGAGCTGATTGAGCGGGTTGTTGTCCAGCGTCGTGCCGGCCGGGTCGTTGTTGGCGTTGACGATCCAGCCGCGCGCGGGATTGACCACCTGCGGCATTTCCGCGGCCGACAGGATCTGATAGGACGACGCCTGCGTCGCGGGACGCGGCGTGGTCAGTCGGATCCAGTCATTGCCGCCGGCCGAGCCGTTGCGGAGGAAGAAGGGCGGCAGGCCCGACACCGCGCCGGCCTGCAGGTCTTCGCGGATCGGCATCTCGCCGCTGGTGAAGTAGGCGATGTTGTTGTCGGCGTCGGCGTAGATCCAGTTCTGGGAGCCGACGTCGAAGTACTGCAGGCCGCGCTTGAAGTCGTCGAGCGTGCGCCCCTCGTTCCAGATGGCGAACGTCTCCAGCTCGCGCGTCGGGCCGTGGCCGACCCACTGCACGCTGACCGCCGCACCCGTGTTGAAGTCGAGCGAGACGACCGGCGCGTTGCGGCGGCTGACGATCAGCGTCGCCGCGGGCACGGTGGCGCTGGAGGGAATCACCACCAGGTCGTTCGGCGTGCTGTTGCCGACCTGGTTCGCGCGGAAGGTCTGCGGGATGGGCGCCAGCGGCTCGCGCGCCCCTTTGTAGATCGAGGAGTAGCCGGACGCCGACGTGGCGTCCGGGACCACCTGCTCCTGGTACGTGTCGGTGACGTCCATCGGGTTCACGGTGCTGCCCCAGGCGAAGCGCTCGTTGTGGCCCTGCACGACGAGCGGCGCGCCGGGGAAGCCGACGCCCGCCGCGTTCAGACGCTGCCCGGTGATGACGATCGGATAGAACGTCGACGGCATGCGCAGCGCGAGGTGCGGGTCGTTGGCGACGAGCGGCTGTCCGGTCGCGCTGAGCGAGGCGGCGATGGCCCACTCGTTCGAGGCGCCTTTGAGCTCCGGATCGAGGATCTTCTGGAAGAAGGGGATCTCCTTCAGCTGCTCGACCCACTTCACCGCAACCGCGACGGCGTTCGGATCGAGCGACTTCGCGCCGGCCTCGATCGACTTCCACAGCTCTTCGTTGGCCTTCAGGTTCTCTTCACCGCCGGCGGCCGCCGTCGACGTGGCGTCGGGAACCGTGGAGGCGGGATTGAAGGGCTGCGAACGCCAGAGGTCTTCGAAGAAGAGCGCCGTGCCGTTGACGCCGAGGACCTGTCCGGCGCCCTGATACGTCAGCAGCGCGACGGTCGGGTCGACGTCGAGCTCGAACGACAGACCGAACGCGAGCAGCTTGGCGACGGCGATCGAGTCGAGCGGCGTCCACGGCTCGAACTGCGTGATCTCGATCGCGCCGTACTCGGGCGGCAGCGGATGCGAGGCCACCCACGCGTTCACGCCCGCGGCGTACGCGTTGAGCAGCTCGGTCACGCGCGGCGAGTACTCGAGCTGCGAGAGCTGCGCCGCGCGGCGCAGGCCGAGCGTGCGCAACTGGATGTCCGACGGCAGCGCGGCGGTGCCCAGCAGCTCGGCCAGCGTGCCGCTGGCGGTGCGCCGGTTCTCATCCATCTGGAAGAGGCGATCCTCCGCGTGCATCCAGCCGTTGAGAAAGACCGCGTCGTAGTCGGTGAAGGCACGGATGTGCGCGATGCCGTTGGCGTCGCGCGTGACCTGCCCGGGGAGCCGCATCCCCGGATGGCGAACCCACCCGGTCTGTGCAGCCAGAGGTATGGTGAAGAGGGAGACGAGGAGAACCAGCAATGCCCGGCGCATGAAACCTCCCTTAGGTGTCCTGTTGTGGGGGGACAGCATACGCCAGTCGCAGCGCAGCGCCGCCGTCCCGGCGGCTCAGCGGAGCGCCGCCGTCCCGGCGGCTGTCGTGGCGGCGTCCCGGCGGTTCAGCGGAGCGCTGCCGTCT
>DASUSL010000144.1:0-5823 GCA_036375135.1 Thermoanaerobaculia bacterium
GCCGCGCAGGCGTCACGCCTGCGCGCTCCCATGGCGGCGGGACGCCGCCATGGCAGCCGGCGGGACGCCGGCGCTCCCCAGTGCCGACGCGATCAGCACGAGTTGCACGAACGTGCGCAGCGGGAGCGCGGTCACCGGCGCGCCGGCGATGGTGAGGCCGTGCCGGGCGGCGTAGACGTTCGCGGGAAACATGGCCACGAACAGGATGGCCAGGCAGACCGCGGCCAGGCGCGACGTGCGCGTCCAGACCAGTCCCGCCGCGCCGGCGATCTCCAGGATGCCGGTCAGCGTCACCAGCAGCTCCGGGTTCGGGAACGCCGGCGGGACCATGGCCACGAGGTCGGGACGGCGCAGGCCCCAGTGGCCGGAGGCGGTCACGAGCAGCATCACGGCCAGGGCCCAGCGCAGGCAGAGCCGCCACTCCTTCAGGGCGGTCACGCCGAGGGCGCCGGCCAGGCGAAGGAGGGCGAAGACGGAAACGAGAACGACCAGGGGCAACATGCTTCCTCCGATGTTTACGACGTAAACATAGGTCGCGATGTTACCATTGTCAACATGGCGCACGACTCTTACCACCACGGCGACCTCCGCGCGGCCCTGGTCCGGGCCGGACTGGAGCTGATCCGCGAGGTCGGCGCGGAAGGCTTCACCCTGCGCGAGGTGGCCCGCCGCTCGAACGTCTCCCACGCCGCCCCCTACCGCCACTTCCGCGACAAGTCGGAGCTCACCGCGGCCATCGCCGAGGAGGGGTTCACGATCCTGGCGAAAGAGATGCGCCGCGCCGCCGCGGCGAAGGGGACGCCGCGGCAGCGCCTCGTCCGCGCCGGCCGCGCCTACGTCGCCTTCGCCCTCCGTCGCCCCGAGCACTTCAAGGTCATGTTCGCCACGCCCCTCGACGCCGAGCGCCACCCCGCCGCCCGCAAGGCCGCGGACGAGGACTTCGCCGGCCTGGTGTCGCTGGTGGTGGCCTGTCAGGAGGCGAGACAGCTCCGCGCCCTGCCCAGGCTCACCGTCGCGCGCATCACCTGGTCGCAGGTGCACGGCATCGCCACGCTGGCCTGCAACGGACAGTTTCAACTGAAGTCGCGCGCCGACGTCCTGGCCTTCGCCGGGCAGGCCATGGAGACGCTGATCGAGGGACTGCGTTGACGATTCTCGCCCGCCTGCTCGCCTCGGCGGCCGGACGCGTTCGTCGAGCGGCAGCGCTACGAGCGGAGAGCGATCGGACGGCGGACAGTCTTCGTACGCCCGGCGGGCTGACAGACGAGCCGTCGAGGTGTTAATGTCCTCCGGGTCCCTCCGATGTCGACGATTCACCGACGGGCGCTTTGCGTTCTGCTGCTGCTGGCCTTCCGCGCCGGTGCGGCGGAGCGCGGCCTGCCGCTGATCACGGTCTTCTCCGCCGAGACGCACAAAGCCGGTCCGCAGACCTTCGACGTGGCCCAGGACGCGCGCGGCGTGCTGCTCTTCGGCAACCTGCACGGCCTGGTCACCTACGACGGGGCGTGGTGGGAGCTGCACACGCTTCCCGACGATCAGGCGCCGCTCTCCATCGCCGTCGACGCGCGCGGCCGCGTGGCCCTCGGCCTGGTCGACGATTTCGGCTTCCTGGCCCGCAACGTCACCGGCGCGTACGAATACCACTCGCTCCGCAACACGCTGGCCGAGGAGCAGCGCGGCGTGGGCGACATCCGCGAGCTGTGCGTCACGCCGGCGGGCTTCCTCTACGTCGCCGAGCAGAGCCTCATCCTCTGGAACGGCGGCAGCGCGAAACAGATCGCGCGCTTCACTCCCGAGACCGCGCCGCGCGGCTGCCACTCCGACGAAGGCGGCGTCTTCCTGCGCGGCCCGCAGGGGCTGCAGCAGCTCGACATGCAGACGCTGCGCATCGCGCCGGCCGGTGTCGCCGAGCGTGTCGTGCAGATCCTCCGTCACGCCGACGGACGCCTGATCGTGGCCACGCGCGACCACGGCCTCTTCGCGGTGCAGAACGGACAGGCCGCGCCGTTCGCGCCGGAAGTCGGTGAATGGCTGAAAGAGAAATCGGTCACCGGCGGCGCGCGCCTGCGCGACGGCCGCATGGTCCTCCTCACTCGTCATCACGGCCTGGTGCTCTTCGATCGCGACGGCCGCATCGAGCAGACTCTGGGCGCCGAGGCCGGACTGCCCGACGCCGTCCTGCGCAAGGCCTTCGTCGACCGCGACGGCTCGCTGTGGGTGGCGATGGAAGGGCCGATCGCGCGCATCGACCTCGCCTCCCCGGTCACCGTCTTCGACGCGCGCACCGGCGTGCGCGGCGCGGCGGGCGACGTCGCGCAGTACGCGGGACTGCGCTACACCGCCACCTCGCACGGCCTCTTCGAGATCGACGCGCGCGGCCGCGCCACGCGCATGGAGCCGATGCAGGAGAGCGCGTGGCGCGTGCTCGAGATCGACGGCGAGCTGCTGGCCGGCACGTCGAAAGGGATCTACAGAGTCGTCCCCGGCCAGCGGCTGCAGCACATCGTGCCGATCGAGCGCGAGCTGTACGACATGTACCGCTCGCCGAGCGATCCATCGCGCGTCTGGCTCGCGCACGGCGACGGCGTCGGCAGCATCCGCAAGGTGAACGGCGCGTGGACGTACGAAGGGCTCGTGCCCGGCGTCGATCACGAGACGGCCTCGGTCGTCGAGCGCGATGGCGCGCTCTGGTGCGGGACCGTGTTCCACGGCGTCGTGCAGGTGCTCGATCCGCGCGGCGCGAAGCCGCGCGTGCGGCAGTTCGGCTCGGGCGAGATGAACGTCTTCGACGTCGACGGCCGCGCCGTCTTCGTGCGCGCCAGCGGCCAGGTCGTGCAGTTCGGCCGCGACGGCAAGGCCACTCCCGACGCGCGTCTCGGGCACCTCAGCGCGCCGCGCGGCTTCTTCGTCATCGCCCAGGACCGCCGCGGCAACGTCTGGATCAACTCCACGCCGCCGCGCGTGTACGAGCGCCAGCCGGACGGCAGCTTCGCGCGCGAGGGACGGCCGCTCGTGCAGGTCACGGCGGCGGACATTCAGAACATCCGTGTGACCGAGAACGGCGCGATCTGGTTCGCGGCGGACAAGGGGCTGTTCCGCTTCGATCCCGCGACCGCGTCCGCGGTCTTCGCGCCGCAGCCGCGGCCGATCATCCGCCGCGTCGTGGCCGGCGAGGATCGCCTGCTCTTCGGCGGGGTGGCCTCACCGTCCGACGCCGTGCAGTTGCGCCACGACTTCGGCCGCATCCGCGTCGAGTTCGCGCCGGCGTCGTACCGTCCCGGCGTCGAGTATCAGTACCGCCTCGATCCGATCGACACGGCCTGGAGCAAGTGGACCGGCGAGCCGTTCATCGACTACACCACGCTCTCCGCGAACGACTACACGTTCCGCATCCGCGCGCGCGGCGCGGGGTCGGCGCCGAGCGAAGAGGCGCGGTGGACGTTCTCCGTCCTGCCGCCGTGGTACGCGACGCGGTGGGCGATCGGGCTGTGGATCCTCCTCGCCGTCGTGATCGTGCTGCTGGTCATCCGCGCGCGCACCGGCGCGCTGCAGCGGCAGGCCGAGACGCTGCGCGCGCGCGTCGAGGAGCAGACCGCGGAGCTGCAGCACGTCATCAGGCAGCTCGAGGCGCTGTCGAACGAGGACGACCTGACCGGCATCGCCAACCGCCGCTTCTTCGAGCGCAGCCTCGGCGACGAATGGAACCGCGCGCGCCGCCACGAGCTGCCGCTGGCGCTGGTGCTCCTCGACCTCGATCATTTCAAAGAGCTCAACGACCGCCGCGGACATCCGGCCGGCGACGACTGCCTGCGCCGCGTCGGCGCGTTCCTCAGCGAAACCATCCGCCGCAGCGGCGAAGTGGTGGCGCGCTACGGCGGCGAGGAGTTCGCGATCCTGCTGCCCGGCACCGACGCCGACGGCGCCATCCGCGTGGCGGAGACGCTGCGCGAAGGGATCGAGCGGCTGACCATCCCGTACGGCAACGGCAAGCGCATGACCGCGAGCTGCGGTGTGGCCGCGGTGACACCGTCATCCGACGCGACGCCGGAGCAGCTCGTGGCCAGCGCGGACCGCGCGCTGTACGCGGCCAAGCACTCGGGTCGCAACTGCGTGCGCGTGGCGGACGAGTCGACCACCGGCACGTGGCTCCGCGACGCCTCCGCGTAAACGTGCAAGTGGAGGACAGGCAATCCTGCCTGTCCACGGGCACGACAGGCAGGATTGCCTGTCCTCCACTACAATCAGGCGGTCCTTTCATGCACAGCGACGATTCCCTCGCGTGGCTCGAGCGCTATCGCCATATCATCGATAACGCCAACGAGATCATCTACCGCGCCGACCATCGCGGCCTCTTCACCTACGTGAACCCCGCCTCCGTGCGCATCACCGGCTACGAGGAAGAAGAGCTGATCGGGCGCCATTACCTCGACCTCATCGATCCCGACTTCCGCGAGGCCGCGCAGCACTTTTACGAGCATCAGTTCCGCACGCATCAGCGCGCGTCGTACTTCGAGTTTCCGATGATCACGCGCGCCGGCGTGCGCATCTGGGTCGGGCAGAACGTGCTCACGGTCATGGACGGCGACCGCGTGGCCGGCTACGAGGCCATCGCGCGCGACATCACGGAACGCAAAGGGGTCGAGGAAGATCTGGCCCGCGCGCGCGACGCGGCGCTGCAGTCGGCGCGCGCGAAGTCGGAGTTCCTGGCCAACATGAGCCACGAGATCCGCACGCCGCTCAACGGCGTCCTCGGCACCGCGGGGCTGCTCCTCGGCACGCCGCTCACGCCGGAGCAGCGCGAGTACGCGGAGATGATCCGGAAGTCGGGCGAGGCGCTGCTGACCATCGTCAACGACGTGCTCGACCTGGCCCGCATCGAGGCCGGCAAGCTGGTCATCGAATCGGTCGACTTCCACCTCGATGACCTCATCGATCACGTGACCGAGGACTACGCGGCGCGGGCGGCGGCGAAGCGGCTCAAGTTCCGCACCTTCGTCGTGCCCGACGTCACGCGCCTGCTGCGCGGCGACCTCAATCGCATCCGGCAGGTGCTGCTGAACCTCGTCGGCAACGCCGTGAAGTTCACCGACCGCGGCGAGATCGTGGTCACGGTCATGCAGCCGGAGCTGCGCGAGTCGCGCGTCACGCTGCGCTTCCTGGTCACCGACACCGGCATCGGCATCACGTCCGAGGTGCAGCAGCAGCTCTTCACGCCGTTCACGCAGGCCGACGGCACGACCACGCGCAAGTACGGCGGCAGCGGCCTCGGACTGGCGGTCTCGAAGCAGCTCGTCGAAGCGATGGGCGGCGAGATCGGCGTGATCAGCGTGCCGGGCGAAGGGTCGACGTTCTGGTTCGAGCTGCCGCTGCAGACGCAGGCCGAGCCGGAGTCGGCCACGGCGCCGGAGCGGCGCTGGAACCTCGTCGGCCACCGCGCGCTCCTCGTCGATCCGAACGAAGTGCACCGCCTCATGACGTTGCGGCAGATGCAGTCGACGCAGATCGAAGTGGACGAAGTGGAGAGCGCGGCGGACGGCGTGGCCGCGGCGTATCAGAACAAGTACGACGTGATCGTCTTCGACATGCAGCTCAACGACGACGACGGCCTCGGCTTCGCGCGGCGCATCCGCTCCGATCACGCGTTCGACGCGACGCGCCTGCTCATGCTCACCTCCTTCGGACGCCGCCGCCACGACGTGGCCACGTTCGAGGCGGCGGGCATCGACGCGTTCCTGATCAAGCCGGCGCGGCGCGCGCAGATCTGCGACACGCTCGCGCGCCTCGTGCAGCAGGACGCCTCCGAGCCGCTGCCGCGGCGCATCG
>DASUSL010000145.1:0-6658 GCA_036375135.1 Thermoanaerobaculia bacterium
TCTACCGCACGACCGACTACGGCAAAACGTGGACGTCGCTCGCGACGAAGGACCTGCAGGGCTACGCGCTCTCCATCGAACAGGACCCGGTCGATCCCGACCTGCTCTTCCTCGGCACGGAGTTCGGCCTCTGGACGAGCCTCGACGCCGGCAAGTCGTGGATGAAGTGGAAGCACGGCTTCCCCACCGTCTCGGTGCAGGGCCTCGTCGTCCATCCGCGCGATCACGATCTCGTCATCGGCACGCACGGCCGCGCGGCGTACATCCTCGACGACGTCGCGCCGCTGCGCAGCGTGTCGAAGGAGACGCTCGCCGAGCCGCTGCATTTCTTCGCCGTGCCGGACGCGCAGGCGTACACGACGCGGCAGAAGGAAGGGGCCCGCTTCGTCGGCGACGGCGAGTTCCGCGGCGAGAACGAGCCGTACGGCGCGCTGCTCACGTATTCGCTGAATTTCCCCGGTCTGCCGCATCCCATCGACGACAAGGAGCGCGAGCGGAAGCAGAAGGAGCGCGAGGCCGCGGTGAAGGCGCTGGTCACGGAGACGGGCGAGCCGGTGGTCGACATCCCGAAGGAGCCGGAGGCTTCCGCAGCGGCGAAGCCGGCGGAGCCGCCCGCGCCGGCCGACGACAAGGCCCCCGAGGTCGACATCGAAGTGGCCGACGCCACGGGTGCGGTCATCCGCAAGTTCAAGGGGCCGGCGAAGCTCGGCGTGAACCGCACGTCGTGGGAGCTGCGCCGCGATGCGTTCAAGCGCGTGCAGGTTCCCGGTGAAGAGCCGAGCGAGTTCCGTCCGCGCACCGGTCCGGAGATCCTCCCCGGCACGTACACGGTCACGATCAAGTTCCGCGGCAAGGAGGCGAAGCAGAGCGTGCGCGTCGTCGCCGATCCGCGCGAGACCGTGCCCGCCGAGGCGCGGCAGGCGAAGTTCGACGCGGTCATGCGCGCCGGCAAAATGACCGAGACCATTACCACCGCGATCGAGCGCATCCAGAAGACGCGCGCCGACATCGACGCCGTCTCGGCGAAGCTCAAGAAGCCGGACGACGCGACGGACAAGACTCCCGACCCGCTGGTGAAGAGCGGCGCGGCGCTGAAGAAGCGTCTCGACGAGATGGAGAAGCGCCTCTGGCTCCCGCCGAAGACGAAGGGGATCGTCGCGGACAAGGACGTGCTGTCGAAGATCCAGTATCCGATGCAGGCGATGCAGTCGTCGTGGGACGCGCCGACGCCCGCGCAGCTCGGCTACCTCGCCCGCGCCGAGGCGCTGCTGCGCACGGTGCTGGCCGACTACAACAAGCTGTTCGCCGAGGACGTGGCCAAGTACCGCGAGGAAGTGCGGGCGAAGAACGTCATGCTGGTCGCGGAGGACCCGCCGCTGTAGGGGCTGTGGGACGGGCTTCAGCCCGATGTGGAGCGGGCTTCAGCCCGATGTGGAGCGGGCTTCAGCCCGATGTGGAGCGGCCTTCAGCCCGATGTGGAGCGGGCTTTAGCCCGATGTGGAGCGGCCTTCAGCCCGATGTGGAGCGGGCTTCAGCCCGATGTGGGGCGGGCTTCAGCCCGCCTCACGGCCCGATCACGATCTTCGCGGACGACTTCAGCCGCACGTCCGCCGAGGTCCCGCGATCGAACACATTGGCGTACCACGCGTTGCTGCGTGGTGCGCCACCGTTGTCCATGAGGTAGCGCCCGAGGCGGAACGCGTCGGACTGCGACATGCGGATGCAGCCGTGCGAGGCCGCGCCGCCGAGGGCGCCCTCGTGGCTGGTGCCGTGGATGTAGTAGTCGGGCTCCTTGAAGAAGATCTTCACGACCTTCATCGGATTCTTCGCGTCGCCGGGAGGCGTCGGCTTCTTCCCCTTCGCCCACTTCTCCTTCGGCGGCACCCACGCCGGGTTCCAGACGATGTGATTCACGCGGAACGTCCCGTGCGGCGTCGGATGCGACTTCGTCCCCACGGACACGTCGTACCGGCGGATGGTCTTCCCACCCACCCGCAGCTCCATGATGTTCTTCTTCGTGCTCACCGCCAGAGACACTTCCCCGCCGGAGGCACCACCGGTCTCGAGGGCGAAGAGGAGTGTGAAAAGGAGGGCAACGCAAGCTCTCATGCCCTCGGACTTGTGCAGCTTTCACGCCTTGCGGGAAACGAGGACTTTGTGGCTCATTCGCCGAGCAGTGACTTCTTAGCGGCCTCCCACGACTCACCCTCATCGGGATTCCGCTGAAAGGCCTGCCACCGACGCTCGAGCTCTTCCTTCTGCGCCTGCGTGAGCGGGACGGTGTCCGGATGCTCGAAACGCCGCACTTCGGCGCGATCGCCGCGTTCTACCTCGTCAGGAGCAGGTGAATGCGGCGCCGCGGCCGGCGCGGTGATCTCGCACGCGTTGGGAAACGTCGTCGGAGGAGCCGACGTAAAGGACGCGGTTGATGCTGGCGAGGATGTAGACGTACGGCATGACTTGCCGAGGGTACCTCGGGGGATTTGTTGGGCTGCGTTCGGCTACGCGGGGTGGAGAACTTCCCCCGCCCCCTCCGCGTGCTTCGCCGCGTTCGGGGTGAAGTGAAGCGCGCTGCGCGCGTTTCACTTCACCGCAATCGCCCGCGCTTGCTTGATGTCGGTGAAGCCTTTGAACGCCTTTTCGATGGCGTCCTGCATCAGCGTGCGCATCCCCTGCTCCATGGCCAGTCTCCGCATCTCTTCGACGGTGGCCTTGTGCTGGATGGCGCGCTTCATCTCGTTGCTGCCGACGAGCAGCTCGTGAACGCCCATGCGGCCTTTGTAGCCGCTGTTGTTGCATTGCGTGCACCCTTTCGGGCGGTACAGCATGAGCTGCGGCGAGTACGTGATGCCGGTGCCGGCCCAGTGCTCGTAGCCGTACGCCTCGATGATCTCCTCGAACTCCTCGGGGGTCGGGTTGTAGCCGTCCTTGCACTTGGGGCAGAGCACGCGGATCAGGCGCTGGGCCATGATGCCGAGGAGCGCGTCGGCGAAGTTGAACGGATCGATGTCCATGTCCAGCAGACGCGTGATCGTCTCCGGCGCGGAGTTCGTGTGCAGCGTGGAGAAGACGAGATGGCCGGTCAGTGAGGCCTCGACGCCGATGGCCGCCGTCTCGTGGTCGCGCATCTCGCCGACCATGATCACGTCCGGATCGGCGCGCAGGAACGAGCGCATGGCCGCGGCGAAGGTGAAGTCGATCTTCGGATGCACCTGCACCTGGCGCAGTCCCTTCTGCGTGATCTCGACCGGGTCCTCCGCCGTCCAGATCTTCATGTCCTCGGTGTTGATGAAGCCGAGGGCCGAGTGCAGCGTGGTGGTCTTGCCCGAGCCGGTCGGGCCGACCACGAGACAGATCCCGTACGGCTTGGCCAGGATCTCCTTGAACGCGGTCAGATTG
Source organism: Thermoanaerobaculia bacterium (assembly GCA_036375135.1). Classification (GTDB taxonomy): domain Bacteria; phylum Acidobacteriota; class Thermoanaerobaculia; order Gp7-AA8; family Gp7-AA8; genus QHVT01. The sequence continues at coordinate 3,400 of DASUSL010000145.1, forward strand.
CGGTCGCTGAAGCCCATCCTGTCGAGCGGCAGCGGCTTCGACGCGGCCAGGATGCGCATGACCACGTCCTCGTTCTGGTTCGCGGTCGGGATCGTGGCCACGCGCAGCTCGATGGTCCCCTTCGAGTACTTGAAGCGGATCTTGCCGTCCTGCGGCTTGCGCTTCTCGGAGATGTCGAGCTTGGCCATGATCTTCAGGCGCTGCACGAGCGCGTTGCGGTGCGGCCCGGGGATCTCCATGAACTTCTGGCAGTCGCCGTCGATGCGCAGGCGGATCGTGCACGGATTGCGCGGGCCGTCCGGCTCGACGTGGATGTCCGAGGCGCCGCGCGCGAAGGCCTCGATGATGAGCTGATTGGCGAGCTTCACGATGCCGGAGTCGGTCTCGTCGATCTCCGGCTCGTTGGTCGGCGCGTCCTCGAGCTCGACCTTTTCGCCTTCGCCGAGGGAGTCGAGGATCTTGGCCCAGTCGGCGGACTCGCCGGTCGAGCCGTCGGCCTCGAGGCGCTCGTTGTACGACTTGGCGATGTACGCGAGGATGTCGTGCTTCATCCCCACCTGCACCTCGTAGCGCGGCGCGAGGTTCATGGCGCGGATGCCGTCGAGGCGCGTGAGGTCCTGTGGATCGTCGACGGCGATGACGAGCAGGCCGGGACGCCGCTCCACCGGCGCGGCGCCGTGCTTCTTCCAGATGTCGGAGCTGACGCGGTCGCGCAGGTCCTGCGGGATGAGGGCCGCGCCGTCCCAGTTGAACCACGGCGCGGAGTAGTACGCGGCCAGCGAGCGCCCGACCTCGTCCTTCGGGACGTTGAAGTCCTCGATGAGCACGCGCTCGATGTTGATGTTGTTGACGCGCGCGTTGCCGGCCGCGGTCTCGAGGTCTTTCTCGGAGATGATCCCCTTGTCGACCAGCGCGCCGAAGCGGGACGGCTTGGTCTGCCGCTGCACTTTGTGCTGGTTGTAGAAGGCGATGCCGAGGATGCGCCCGATCTCCTCGGCGGCATCTTCGTCCTGCGACGTGAAGGCCACGCCGTGGCGTTTGTTGATGAGCTGCACGACGCCCATCAGGTACTTCTCGAAGAGGATCGGCACGGCCAGCACGGCCTTGGTGCGGAAGCCGGTCTGCTTGTCCCAGCGCTGGTCGAAGCGGAGGTTCGCGTGGAACTTCTGCAGCTCCGCCGCGTCATACGCGTCCTTGATGTTGATGGTCTTGCGCGCCAGCGCGGTGAAGCCGGCGATGGAGGCGAACGACTTCGGGACGCGGATCTCCTTCGGCAGGTCGCCGACTTTCTGGATCGAGTACAGCTCCTGGTTCTTCGTGTCGACCGCGTAGATGGTCAGCCGCTCGGCGTCGAGGAGCTCGAGGATGCGGTCCTTGAGCGTCATCAGGATGTGCGGGATGGACTCGGCGGAGTTGATCTGATTCGCGATGGAGCTGAGCTTTTTGCGGAACTCGAGCTCCTTCTCGAGTGCCGAAGGAGCGGACTGGACGGTCATGGCCGGAAATTCTAGTCGAACGTCGCCTCGCGCGTGCGGTCGCGGTCGACGGTCACGACGCGCGTCTGATTGCCGAGCGTGACTTCGTACGTGCCGGCGGGAAGCTGCAGCGTGAGCGGCGCCTCGGGCGTGATGCTCGGGAAGGCACCGAGCCACTGCAGCAGCCGGTCGATCCGCCATCCCGAGCCGGCGACGGTCACGCTCCCGCTACGCTCTTTGCTGCGGATGTGCAGCGTGCCGCTGGCGCCGGGCCGCAACGCGAGCCCGTCACTCAGCGCCGTCTCGAACGGCGTCCAGTCGCCGAGGAGGAACACACCGCCTGCCGCGGCGGCGATGCGGATGCGTTGCGGCAACGGCGGCTGGAAGCGCAGCTCGGCGCCGCCGTTCGCGTCGGCGCTCGCGATGCGCAACGCGCCCGGATCGGTCTCGACGAAGAGCAGCGCGCCGGCAGGCACGCGTGCACGCACCTCGTCCGCCGCGGTTTCGACCACGAGCTCCACCGGATCGGGCTGCCGATCCTCGGAGACCTCGACGGTGAGCACGCGGCTGGCGCGATCGCGATGACGCGCCTGCACTTGCCACGCGCCCGCGGGCGGCCCGGCGAGCACGAACGAGCCGTCGGGTGCGGAACGTGCGAACGCCTGCCCGCGCATTTCGCGCACGTCCGCGCCGGCGACCGGACGCCGCTGCGCGTCGACGACGCTGCCGCGCAGCGATACTCCCGGATACCGCAGCGCCAGCGGATGCACCTCCGCCGCGGGAATGTCGACGCGCCGCGGCGCGAGCGCGCTTCCGCGCTCCGGCATCCAGAACACTTCCCACGTTCCCGGCAGGATTCGCGGAATCGTGAAGCGTCCGTCGTGACGGACTTCCGCGGAGTGCTGTCCGGAACCGGGAGAGAAGACCTGCTGCTGACGGTACGCACCGCTGCCCGATTCGAAGATTCCGGTTCCCACATCGGCATCGAGCGGCGGCAGGAAGACGACGGTGCCGAGCGCCGCGGGACGGCCGCCGACGGTGACGCTCCCGTCGACGCGCACCATGCGCGCGCGGCACACCACCTGAAACTCGGCCACGTCCGCCGGCACGGTGGCCTGCTGGCGACAGAGCGTCTCTTTGCCGCGCGTCGCCGAAACGGTCACCGCGCCGGCCGGTACGGCCGGCACCACCGCGCGTCCGTTCGTCACGGCGGCGCTCAGCAGGTCCATCGGCATGCCGCTGCCGCCGATATCGATGTGTGCGATCGCGTCGTCACCCGAGTCGCCTTCGATGACGACCGTAACGGTGGCCCCCGCGGCCAGCGCGATCTCGCCGAGGTCCACGCGAGCCGCGGCGCCGGCGTCCGGAGTGACGCGGTGGCGTGCCGGAGCCAGCGAGGGTGCCTCGATGCGCATCGTGAACGGCGCCGCCGCAAGTCCGCGCAGTTCGAACGTCCCATCCGGGCCGCTCTCCGTCTGCAGCAGGTCGCGAAAAGCCCACGCCATCAACGGCCCTGCCTCGGACGGACGTGGCAGCCAGATCCTGGCGCCGGGGACGGCGGTCCGATCGCCCGCGCGAACGAGGCGTCCGGCGACGATCAGCCCTGCCGGCGCGGTCACGTCACCGAGCTCACGCGACTCGCCCGGCGCGCCCGTGGAGACCTCACGCTGCACGAGGAGGGTCGTCGGCGAGCGAAGTTCCAGCGTGTGATCCAGACCGGGGTCGAGCTCGACCTCGAACGTACCATCCGGACCTGCCTCGTGATTCCAGAACGACGATCCCCG
>DASUSL010000146.1:0-5168 GCA_036375135.1 Thermoanaerobaculia bacterium
CGCGCGTCCCCCATCCCTCGCCGCCGCACAGCACGAGCCGCGGGCGCGGACGCGGCAGCGCGCGCCACGCGTCGACGAGGTCGTCGATCCCTTTGCGCGGCTCGAGCGTGCCGGCGAAGAGGATGAAGTCTTCTTCCTCTCCGTCGCCGGGCGTGAAGAACTCGTCCACGCCGTTCGGCACGAGCTCGATCTTCGACGCCGGGACGCCGAAGCCGCGCATGGCCTCGTCGGCGACGACGCGCGAGACGCAGGCGATGCGCGTGGCGTTCTCCAGGCTCGTGCCGATGAAGAGGTTGAAGGCGAGGATCGTCTTCGCGCGGTGGCGCAGCGGCATGGTGATGGAGGTGAAGTCGTGCAGCGTGACCACCGACGGCTTCTTCCAGGCGACGGGGAGCGTGCCGTGCGGTCCCCACAGCACGTCGCCGTCGAGCCGCGGCAGCGTCAGTTGCTGCCAGAGCACGCCCAGGGGCATCGGATCGACGCGGAAGCGCAGCGACTCGAGGCCGCCGCGATCGTCGATCTCCGCGTGCGAGGCGATGGTGACGTCGAACGGCAAACGCCGCGCGATCTCGGCCGTGTGCACGCCGATGCCCGTGCGGTTGCCGACGAGAGGGCGGCCGTCGATGAGGAGTCTCAAAGTCGCAAAGCCTCAGAGTCGCAAAGATGGTCGCACGCGCGGCGCCCTTTGCGACTTTGAACCTTTGCGACTTTGAGCCCCTTCATCGCTCCGCCGCCCGCCGCAGCACGTCCAGCGTCCGCGCCGCGGCGTCCTCCCAGCGAAAGCGCGCCGCCTGCGCGCGGCCGCGCGCCGCGAGGTCCGCGCGCAGTGCCGGGTCGCCGAGGACGCGCGCGAGCTGCGCGGTGAGCGCGTCGACGTCGGTCGGCTCGAAGTAGAGCGCGGCGTCGCCGCCGATCTCGGGGAGCGACGACGAGCGTGCGGCGATCGACGGGACGCCGCGCGCCATCGCCTCGAGCAGCGGAAACCCGAACCCCTCATAAATCGACGGAAAGACGAACGCCTCGGCACGCTCGTAGATCGTGGCCAGTTGCGGCGCGGGGACGTAGTCGAGGTGCACGATGCCGCGGCCGCGCAGCCGCGGGACGAGCGACTCCGACTTCCATCCCACCTTCCCGACCACGACCAGCGAGCCGTCGTACAGGCCGCGGTCGCGGAGGCGCTCGTAGGCGTCGATGAGGGTGCCGAGGTTCTTGCGCGGCTCGATCGTGCTGACGAAGAGGAGGTAGCGCGAGGGCAGTCCTTCGAACGGCTCGGCCGCCGGCGGCGTGCCGAGGCCGGAGAGGACCGCGTGCACGCGCTGCGGATCGGCGTCGTAGTAGCGGAGGAGATCGCGGCGCGTCGACTCCGAGACGCAGATGATGGCGTCGGCCACCGCCACTTCGCGCTGCATCATCCGGTCGAGGTTCTCCAGCGTCTCCTTCTGCAGCAGCTCGGGGAAGCGCTTGAAAGTGAGGTCGTGCACCGTCACCACGCGGCGCCGCGCCACCGCGCCGTGCAGGCGCGGCAGGAAGTAGTTCGCGCCGAAGTAGACGTCGCAGCCGGCGAGCTGCATCCACGCCACGTATGCGCCCGCGGTCATGGGACGCGACAGACGCGAGAGTGATTGTCCGCGCAGGTCGAACGTGCAGAGCTGCGCGTTCGGCGGGAGGTCGGCGTGGAGGAACGGGCCGTCGTCGGTCACGCGCGCATCGCCGAAGAGGTAGAGCTCCACGTCGTCGCGCTTCGCCAGCTCGTGCAGTAAATAGTAGAGATACCAGCCGACGCCGGTGAGTGGCTCGTAGAACGGGCGGATGTCGACGCCGATCCGCAGTTTCTGTTCGCGGTGCGCCGCGGAATGCCACGCGCGGCGTGCGCGGTCGGCGAGCGCATGGCGTAGAGTGTGAAAAACGACCGACGCGGTCGGCAGGAGCGGCATCGGCGCGCGATTGTAATGCGGACGTTCATCATCATCCTGTGCATCCTGGCCGTCGCGGTCCTCGCGGTGGCCGTCTACCTCGTCGTCACGACGCCGAAGGAGGCCGCCCCGCTGCGCTTCCCGCTCACCGCCGCGCAGCAGGAGCTGCTGGGGCACGTGCCGCCGGACGCCGAGGCGTACGCGCTCGTGCCGGCGCCGGCGGTGCTGATGGCGAAGCTCGAGGCGAATCCGATCGCGCGCGACCCGGTCCTGCAGTGGACCGAGGAGCATCCGCTGCCGCCCGCGGCGATGCTCGGCCGCGCGGATGCGGTGGCGTGGAGGAGCGACAAGGTCACCGCGTACGCGGTGCGCTTCGATCCCGTGCGCGCGCTGATCGCGCGAGCCTGGACCATGTTCTCGACCGTGGATGCCACATGGCACGGACGCGTGCTCATCATCGGCGCCGGCGCCGAACGCAGGGCAGGCTTCAGCCCGCCCGCGGAGTTGCAACTCGCGAATGGGTTGCCCGAGGGCGACGTGTTCGTCGTGCAGCGCAAAGCGTCGCGCGGCGCGTATCCGCCGATGGGGCGGCCGGCGGTGAGCTCCGTGAAGATCACGGCGGAGCACATTGATATTGCGTCTCGTGCGGCGGCAAACGAAACAGACAGGCTGAAGCCTGTCCTACGTTTTGAGCTGCCTCGGGGGGCTATGCTGGCGGTGAGTTTCAGCGAGCCGCCGCGATTGCTGGGGGATCTGGAGAGACTGATCGCCAGTGACCTCGAGGCGCTGGCGGGGCAGGGCGGCGTGATCGCGCTGTATGGCGTCGACACCGGGACTTTGCTTCCGCGTCCGTTCGGGGCGCTCGTCGTGCCGGCGAATGAGGCCAGCCGCGCGGCGGCGGCAAAGTATGGTCAGGTGGTCGGCGAGGTTCGGGAGAGCGGCGAGCAGCTCGTCATCCCGTTCGACCGCAACTCGGCAACGCAATATTTGAACGATGCGACGGCGCCGCTGCCGTGGCCGGCCAACCGCTGGGCGCTGCGCATGGATCCCGTGCGGCTCATCCCCGTGCTGCGGAAAGCGGGCGACAACCCGGCGCTTCGCTTCGCCGCGCCGCGCATCCATCGCGGCGCGCGCGACCTCCGCCGCTGGATGGGGACGCTGGAGAAGGCGCGCAGCGTCGAGGCGGCGGCGTCCGCCGGCAACGGCGTCGAAGAGTTGCGCGTGCGGGTTGCATCGAAATAGATTTCGGGGCACACGGAGTTACGGGGTCATCTGTTGGCACGCCATTCGTGTGCACACTCCTCCATGAGCGCTGAATTCATCGACTTCAAGAGCATCGACGAGCACGGTCCGCAGACGTATGACGGAACCTATGAGGTCGGCGTGTCCGAGCTCGATCGCGACGAGCTCGCCAGCGTCGGGAGTGCGACGATCAAGACCACGGTGAAGCAGGGCGACCTGGACAGGGAGTACATCGCCGACGGCACGGTCAGTTTCACCGCCGATCTGACCTGTTCGCGCTGCGCGGAGCCGTATCCGATTGCCAACACTTCGACGTTTCACGTAAGATTTCGCCCTCGTCCCGAGGTCTCCGCGGTCAACGAGGAGATCGAGATCACCGACAAGGAAGAGCTCGACGTCGAGTTTTACTCGGATCGAGTGGTGCCGCTTCGGGATCTGGCCATGGAGCAGATTCAGCTCTCGATCCCGATGAAGCCTTTGTGCGACGAGAACTGTCTCGGTCTTTGCCCCACCTGCGGCGTGAACCGCTCGCGCGAGGAATGCTCGTGCGAGACGTCGATCGTCGATGAGCGCTGGGGTGCTCTGAAGAACCTGCGGGACGAGTTGGAAAAGAAGAAGAACGTTTGATGTGGGGCGGGCTTCGGCCCGCCCCGAAAGAAGATCGGCGGGCTGAAGCCCGCCCCACATTTCAAAGGAGCTGCACCAATGCCGAATCCGAAACGCCGCCACTCGAAGGCGAGAACGCGCTCGCGCCGCGCGCACGACTTCCTCAAGCTGAAGTCGCTCTCCACCTGTCCGCAGTGCCATGAGGCCAAAGAGCCGCACCGCGTCTGCGCCAAGTGCGGGTACTACAAGGGCCGCGAAGTCATCGCCAAGGACGTCCTGTAAGCTGCTCGTCCGATGAACGCCGCCGCCCGCAGTTCGGAGTGCCGAGGGACGGCGGGTCGGGGCGGTGAGCGTGCCTGAGCCTTTGGCAACCAGCGCTGGCGGCCGTGCCGCCGGCGCGACAAGGATCGCCCTCGACGCCATGGGCGGCGATCACGCCCCTGGCGAGATCGTCAAGGGCGCACTACTCGCGGCCGAGGAGTATCCGAACGTCGAGATCCTGCTCGTCGGCAAGGAGGAAGTGCTGCGCGAGACGCTCGGCGCTTCCCTGCCGCCGCGGATCTCGATCGTCGACGCCCGCGAAGTCGTCGACATGACGGACAACGCGCTGGCGCCGCTGCGCCGCAAGCGCAACTCGTCCATTCGCGTCTGCGCGAACCTCGTGGCCGAGGGGAAGGCGGATGCCATGGTCTCCGCGGGCCACACCGGCGCGGCCATGACCTCGGCGTACAAAGTCCTCGGCACGATCGAAGGCGTCAGCCGTCCCGCGCTCGCGGCCGTGCTGCCTTCGCAGGCCAAGGGCGGCTACACCGTGCTGCTCGACGTCGGCGCGAACGTCGACGCGAAGCCGGCCTACCTGCGCGAGTTCGCGGTCATGGGGCACTTCTACGCGCAGATGATCTTCGGCGTGGCCGAGCCGCGCGTGGGGCTGATGTCGATCGGCGAAGAAGAAGGAAAAGGGAACGAGCTCACGAAGGAGACGTTCCGCGTGCTCAAGGAGACGGGCCTCAATTTCATGGGGAACGCCGAGGGGCGCGACGTCTTCAACGGCAACATGGACGTGATCGTCTGCGACGGCTTCATCGGCAACGTGGTGCTGAAGGCGTCGGAGTCGCTCGCGGAGATGATGGGCAAGCTCATTCGCGAGGAGCTGTCGCGCTCGTCGACGCGCAAGATCGGCGCGATGCTGGCCAAAGGCGCCTTCGCCGACATCAAGAAGCGCACGGACTATTCGGAGTACGGTGGCGCGCCCCTCCTCGGCGTGAACGGCGGCTGCATCATTTCCCACGGCCGCTCGAGCGCGAAGGCGATCAAGAACGCCATCCGCGTGGCGCGCAACTTCGCCATGAACCACATCGACGTGAAGATCCGCGAGAAGATCAGCGACCTCCACTCGCGCGAGCACGC
>DASUSL010000147.1:0-4910 GCA_036375135.1 Thermoanaerobaculia bacterium
CGCCGCGGCGACCAGCGCCACGCTTCAGGTAGAAGTGGACTGCCTGAAAGTGTCCGGCAACCGCGCCGCGATGAGCGGCGTGGTGACGTCGTCGAACGTCCCGGGCTACACCGGCCTCCGCGCGATCCTGGCGGTGGAAGACGGCGGCGAGGGGAGCAAGGCCGCGCGCGACGCGTTCACGTGGGGCATCTACCGCAACAACGCGCCGACCTGGACGGCGTCCGACGCGGAAGTCCCCGGCGACAACGGCGCGATGTTCTCCTGGCTGGCGACCGACTTCGAAGTACCCGGCGACGCCGGCATCCAGGTCGGCGCGAACGCCCCCACCGGCGTCGACTGCAAGAGCTTCGGCCTCGCGGCCTACGGGCTGGACGAGCTGGCGCACGGCGCGGGGAACATCAACGTCAGGAAGTAGAAGCAGTGCTGGGTGCTGAGTGCTGAGTGCTGAGTCGTGGGGCTCGGCACTCGCGACTCGCGCGGCTCCATGAACGTAGGACAGGCTTCAGCCTGTCCTAGGGCAGGCTGAAGCCTGCCCTACGTTTGTGGTCGTATACTGGTCAGGATGACTGGAACACGAGCAGGCAGTGGCCGCTGGGCGCTCCAGGATGCGAAGGCTCGCTTCAGTGAAGTCGTGCGCAAGGCAAAGACCGAAGGACCGCAGCGAATCACCGTCCACGGCCGCGAAGAGGTCGTGGTCGTTGCGGTCGAAGAATACCGGCGGTTGATGGGCGAACGGACCGGCGCCGCGCTGGTCAAGTTGCTTCGCGACTCGCCGCTGCGGGACCTCGAGCTCGATCGCGAGGGCGTGCGCTCTCCGGTGCGCAAGGTCAAGTGGTGACGGGCTGGCTGCTCGACACGAACGTGGTCTCGGAACTGCGCCGCCATAAGCCCGACGCGCGCGTCGTTCGCTTCGTCTCCACGCAATCACTCGACCTTTGAAGTGGCGGCTCCTCGTGGAAGAGGGCCGCAAGAGCGGCTACACGCATCCGCAACCGGATCTGATCATCGCCGCAACCGCACTCCATCACGGACTCACGCTCGTTTCCCGCAACATCAGCGATTACGAGCGTACCGGCGTCGCCCTGCTCAATCCCTGGAAATTCGCGTAGCGCTTCACCAGGAGCACGGTAGGGCAGGCTGAAGCCTGCCCTACGTTTTTCACCAGTACTTCCAGCGCGGCACGACCCGCTTCGAGAATGTGAACGGTGACGTCACGCGCGGCATCACTACGACGTGCACCCACCCGACGTCCGGCGAGCCGGGGACTTCGAGGCGCGTGAGGTTCGGGAGGCGCGGCAGCGGGTGGTCGACGCGATACTCGTGGTGGTCGCCGTGGATGACGAGCACGGGCTTGCCGTAGCGCGCGGTCTCCTCCTCCAGCGCGGCGATGAAGGAGTCGTACGTCGGCCGCCACTGCTTTCCTTTCGGCTGCCCCAGCGGGATGGCGGCGTGGAACGCGAGGACGACGGCCGGCGCGTCCGAGGCTTGCGCGAACGTCTCGCGCATCCAGGCGGTCGTGGCCTCGAGGCGCGCCGAGGCGGCGCGGTCTTCTTCCGGCGTGCGCCCCGTGCCGTTGCGGCTGCCGGTGAGGTGCAGCGTCGCGAACGTCACTCCCTGCTGCTGCCAGCGCGCGTTCTCCACGTACTCCGTCTGCCGTTCGAATCCCGCCAGCTCCGGCGCGCGCGCGAAGAAGATGCGGCGCAGACTGGCCAGGCGCTCCAGCGGCTCGAACGCGCCCGATCCCGGCTCCCAGCAGTCGGTCCACTCGTTGTCGCCCGGCGTGTAGACGACGGGGTGGCGCAGGCGGTCGAGGCGCTCGAACGCGAGGCGGTAATGCTCGTCCGTGCAGGGGCGCCAGAAGATGTCGCCGACGTGGATGACACTGGCCAGATCGTGCTGCTCGAGATCCCGCAGCACGGTACGGAAGCGCAGCTCCTCCCACTCGTAGTACGGCGCGTCGCCGAGCGCGGCGAAGGCGAAGCTGCCGGCCGGCGTGGCCAGCGGCCCGGGCGGACCGGCGGTGACGAGGACGATCGCGACGAGGATCAGCACGAGCGCGAGACAGCCGATGGCGCCGCGCTTCATCCTGTCACGTCTCGCATACAACATTGTGTGCACGCGTTGACCTCCCCGCAACACGCGCGCATTGTGGGCTCATGCAACGAGTCGCTGCCGCAGTCCTGCTGCTGTCCGCTCTCCGTGCATTCGGCGCCGGCGATCCCGGGTACGTCATCGCCGCCACGCGCGGCAACGTCTGGGAGACGTCCATCGCCCTGTCGCACGCCGATCCGCTGAAGGCCGTGGCCATCGGCGTCGTTTCCGGCGCCGGCAACGCGAACGTGCAGCCGTTCTTCACCGAGGACGGCGGGCGCACCTGGCACTACGGCGGAAACCTCGGCTACACGACCAAGAAGCGCACGTACGTCCGCCACGGCGATCCGGTCGTCGCCAGCGACCGCTTCGGCACGATGTACGCCGCGACGCTGATCGGATCGCCGAACAACTATCCCCTCACCTACAGCGGCATCGGCGTCTCCCGCTCGACCGACAACGGCCGCACGTGGGACGGCCCGTACGGCGTCGTCGAGCGCGCGCCGACGGACACGCCGGTCTACTACTCCGACGACAAGGAGTGGATCGCCGTCGACACGACGGGCGGCAGGTACGACGGCAACGTCTACGTGGCCTGGCTGCGCGTCGACACGAAGGCCAACTCACGCCCCGAGGCGGTGTTCGCGCGCTCGACGGACGGCGGGGTGACGTGGAGCCCCGAGCTCCTCCTCGGACCGGGCGCCGGCGGGCAGATCTCGGTCGGGCCCAACGGCGAGGTGATCCTCTTCCGCTCCTGCGGCGACGGCTACTACTGCTCGCAGGTGTCGCTCGACGGCGGCGAGACGTTCGCCGCGCCGGTCCGCATCGCGGTGTCGTCGACGTTCGTGTCGCACGGCGTCGACGTGTCGAACGGGCCGCATCGCGGCAATCTCTATCAGGCCTGGATCGCTGCGATCACCGGGCCGCAGCTCACGCGCTCGTTCGTCGGCACGGTGTTCTTCGCGCGCTCGACGGACGGAGGAAAGACGTGGCAGCAGCCGCGTCCGATCACGCCGTTCAACACCGGGACGGCGCTCTTCCAGACGCTGGCCGTCGATCCGGTGAACGGCGACGTGGTGCTGGCGTGGCTCGACCGCCGCGCGAACCCGGCGGGGAAGAAGTTCCGCCTCTACACGTCGCGCTCGACCGATGGAGGTGCGACGTGGTCGGAGCAGGTGCCGGTGACGGACGAAGTGGACATGGCGGTGCCGGGGTCGAATCCGTTCATCGGCGACTACAACCAGATGGTGGGCTTCGGCGGCGTGTATCTCTCCGCGTTCTCCGATGGGACGGGGAAGATGCGCGTGGCGCGGCTGTCGTTCCAGCCGCCGCAGAAGAGCGGCCCCCGACGCCGCGCCGCGCGCCCGTAGCCAAACGTAGGGCAGGCTTCAGCCTGCCCCTCCCGTGGGCGGGGGCGGACAGGCTGAAGCCTGTCCTACGTTCGGGGGCGGACAGGCTGAAGCCTGTCCTACGTTCGGGCGGACAGGCTGAAGCCTGTCCTACGTTTCGAGCAGTTGTCGCGCGGTAGTGGCTTTGTCGCGATCGTCGACCGCCAGCACGACCTCCGCGACGTTGGTCTGCGCCGCGTTCAACGCGCTCGTCATCGTCCGCACCGCTTTCGCGAACGAGAAGCGGGCGTGGCCCGTGGCGAAGACCGGCATGGCCAGCGTGGCGCAGCCGATCTCGTCGGCGCGCGCGAGGGCGTTGCGCACGCACGCGGTGATGATCCCCTCGGACGAGATGTGCGTGCTCGGATCGCTGGCCACGCAATGAATCGCGGCCTTGTACGGCAGGCGGCCGGCGGTCGTGACGTGCGCGGAGCCGGGCGGGAACTGCGTGCGTCCCGCGCGGACGAGCAGCTCTTCGCAGGCGCGCAGCACCTCGAAGCCGCCGCGCTCGCGCACGGCGCCGCCGGTGCCCATCATCAGCGTGAGGCGCGTGTTCGTCGACGTGCAGAGCGCGTCGGCAGGCGCTTCCGTGATGTCGCCCTGGAAGACGGAGATCCTCAAGCCCACTCCCCTGTCGTCAGGTAGTCGTGGATGCCCGCGGCGGCCTTGCGTCCCGCGCCCATGGCCAGGATCACCGTCGCGCCGCCGGTGACGATGTCGCCGCCGGCGAAGACGCCGCGCTTGGACGTGCGCAGCGTCTGCGGGTCGGCCTCGATGTAGTTCTTCTTCGTCGTCTTCAGGTCGGGCGTCGACGACTGGATGATCGGGTTCGCGCTCGTGCCGACGGCCACGATGCACACCGACGCGGGGATCACGTACTCGGAGCCGGGAATGGGCACCGGGCTGCGGCGTCCCGAGGCGTCGGGCGCGCCGAGCTCCATGCGCGTGACCTTCACGCCGGTGAGCCAGCCGCGCGCGTCGCCGAGGAGCTCGACCGGATTGTTCAGCGTGCGGAAGTCGACTCCTTCCTCCTTCGCGTGCTTCACCTCTTCCTTGCGCGCCGGCATCTCCGCCTCGCCGCGGCGATAGACGAGCGTCGCGCTGCGGGCGCCGAGGCGGAGCGCGGTGCGCACGGCGTCCATGGCCGTGTTGCCGCCGCCGACCACCACCACGTCGCGATCCTTGCAGTCGTAGAGCGGCTCGTCGTACTCGGGGAAGCGGTACGCGCGCATGAGGTTCACGCGGGTGAGGAACTCGTTCGACGAGTAGACGCCGTTGAGATGCTCGCCCGGGACGCCGAGGAACTGCGGCAGGCCGGCGCCGGTGGCGACGAAGATCGCGTCGTAGCCTTCCTCGCCGAACAGCTCGTCGAGCGTGACGGTCTTGCCGACGACGACGTTGGTCTCGAACTGCACGCCCATCTGCCGCAGC
>DASUSL010000148.1:0-11344 GCA_036375135.1 Thermoanaerobaculia bacterium
GGACCACGATCCCTTCCTCGATCGGCAGGCGGAAGTAGCGCGCGATCTCGGGAGTGATGTCGCGCGTGGTCACGCCGAGCATGGCCCGGCGCACGCGGCCCGTGGCCACGATCTGCTCCATCACGTCCACGGCCACGTTGATCGGGATGGCGAAGCCGAGGCCCGTCGTGCCGGCGAGGATGGCGGTGTTGATGCCGATCACGCGGCCCGAGGAGTCGAGCAGCGGGCCGCCGGAATTGCCGGGGTTGATGGCGGCATCGGTCTGGATGAGGCCCGCGGCGATGTCGACCCCGCGCGGGTCGCGGTTGACGGCGGAGACGACGCCGCGCGTCACGGTGCGCTCGAGGCCGAGCGGGTTGCCGATGGCGATGGCGAGCTGGCCGACCTCGAGGCGGTCGGAGTCGGCGAGCGGCGCGGCGGGGAGGTTCGTGGCGTTGATGCGCACCACCGCGGTGTCGACGTCCGTGTCGGTGCCGAGGACCGTGCCGCTGAAGGTGCGGCCGTCGGCGGTGCGGATCTCGACGGTGCGCGCGTTGCCGACCACATGCGCGTTGGTGAGGATGATGCCGTTCGCGCGCACGATCACGCCGGAGCCGGAGCCGCCGCGGCGCGCCACGCTGACCACGGCCGGCGTGGCGGTGCGCGCCACGCGGATGATGGTCTCTTCTTCCGTGCTGCGCTGCGCGTCGAGCCGCGGGACGAGGAGCAGAAGAGAGAGGAGAAAGACTGCGGAGCGTGTCATGGCGGGAAAAACAGGCGCCACGCACGTGCCGTTCCTATTTCTCCTTCGCGATCGGTCCCAGTTTCGCCGCCGTTGCACGAATGTAATCGGCTGGAGACAGGAGGAGCTGCGCGCCGCGCATGCCCGAGGAGATCGAGATGACGTCGAAGAGCTCGAGCGTCTCGTCGGCGAAGACCGGGTACGCCTTCTTCGCCGCCAGCGCGGTGACGCCGCCGCGGATGTAGCCGGTCAGCGGCTGCACTTCCTTCAGCGCCACGGTGTCGATCTTCTTGTCGCCGGTGAGCTGCGCCAGCGCCTTGAGGTCGAGCTGCTGATCGCCCGGCACGACGGCGAAGCAGACGCCGTGCTTGTCGCCGCGCGCGACGAGGGTCTTGAAGACCTGCTCGGCCGGCAGCCCGACCTTGCGCGCCACGCTCTCCGCGGCGAGGTCGTCGGGATCGACTTCGTACTCGCGCACTTCGTAGGAGATGCCGAGGGAGTCGAGCAGGCGGGCGGCGTTCGTTTTCATGCGGGCGCGAGGTACCTTACTACGCGAATGAAACGCCTGATCTGCGCACTGCTCCTCGCGACGCCGCTCCTCGCCCAGCCCGATCCCGTCTCCCGCTCCTGGAACCAGCCCGTCGAGCCGTTCCGCATCACGGGCAACATCTATTACGTCGGCGCCTCGGAGATCACGTCGTTCCTGATCGCCACGCCGAAGGGACACATCGTGCTGGACGGCGGCTTCGTGGAGACGGCGCCGATGATCCTGGCGAACATCCGCAAGCTCGGCTTCGATCCGAAGGACGTGCGCATCCTCATCAACAGCCACGCGCACTACGACCACGTGGGCGGCCTCGCGGAGCTGAAGCGCGTCACCGGGGCGACGTTTTACGCCAGCCGCCGCGACGTCGCGCAGCTCGCGCGCGGAGGCACCGACGATCCGCAGTTCGGCGACCGCTTTCTCTTCCCTCCGATCATGGCCGACCGCCTCGTCGACGACGGCACGCGCGTCTCCCTCGGCGGCGTGACCCTCGTCGCGCACCTGACCCCCGGCCACACGCCCGGCTGCATCACCTGGACGACCCGCGCCGGCAACCGCGACGTGGTGTTCGTCGGCAGCTCCAGCGTGCCGTCGGAGTACCGGCTGGTGGGCAATCCGCTGTATCCGAACGCGGTGGAGGACTACCGCACGTCGTTCCGCAAGCTGAAGTCGCTGCCGGTGGATGTGTTCCTGGCGTCGCACGGAAACTTCTTCGGGCTCGCCGAGATGATCGCGAAGAAGAAGCCGTTCGCGGGGGAGAAGGAGTACCGCGAGTTCGTCGAGGCCTCGGAGGAACGCTTCGAAGCGAGAGTGCGATAGCGCAGCGCCGGCGTCCCGCCGGCTGCCGCGCGGGCGTCCCGCCCG
This sequence comes from Thermoanaerobaculia bacterium, assembly GCA_036375135.1. GTDB lineage: Bacteria > Acidobacteriota > Thermoanaerobaculia > Gp7-AA8 > Gp7-AA8 > QHVT01. Next base: position 2,130 of record DASUSL010000148.1, read on the forward strand.
CGCCCCCGTGGCGGCGAGGACGCCGCCACGGCAGCCGGCCGGGAGGCCGGCGCTCCGTGATGACGTGCGTCACACGCGCCGGAGGCTCTTGCCCTCACCATGGAGCGCGCCCATTGCCGGGGAATGACCGTTCGCGGTCGCCCCGTTACGCCGCATAACTTTCGGAGGTCCCCCTTAGTGAATCGTTTCTCGAACCGGGTGTACTGGCTGACGTGTGTCCTCGCGTTCCTGACGAGCGTCACGGCGGGCGCGACCACCATCGTCATGCCGACCGACGAGCAGCTCGTCGACAAGGCGGCGCTCATCGTCAGCGGCACCGTCGTCTCCACGACTCCCGTCGATCGCGGCGGCGCGATCTGGACCGAGACGACAGTCGCGGTGGCCCGCACGATCAAAGGGACCGCTGCGGGGACGATCACGATTCACGAGCCGGGCGGCCTGCTCGGCGACCGCATCACGCGCATTTTCGGCGCGGCGGAGTTCACCGAGGGCGAACGCGTCCTCCTCTTCCTCAATCCCTCGAACGACGGCTACCGCGTCGTCGATCTCTTCGCCGGCAAATTCGGCGAGGGGAAGACGCTCGACGGCCGCCGCATCTGGATGCGTGCGAACGACGCCGAGGTCACGCTGCTCGACCGTGAATTCGCGCCGATCGAGTCGAAGAACGTGCAGCGCGAGGCGGCCGGCTTCGAGCACTTCGTGCACGAGCGCCTGGCCGGACGCGCCGCCGCGCGCAACTACGGACTCGAGAACCCCGCGCTTTCCAGCGAGACCCTCAGCGCCCGCGTGAAGTCGAACTTCACGCTGATGAACGAAGACCGGATCACGCGCTGGTTCACCTTCGACAACGGCGGCAGCGCGGCCTGGTACCACGGCGGCTCGCAGCCCGGCTACTCGGGCGACGGCATCAACGAGCTGCAGACGGCGATGGCGGTCTGGGTGAACTACGGCTCGGCAAAAATCCGCTACGTCTACGCCGGGGCGCTGACCGTGCAGGCGCGCGGCACGCGCGCGCGCAACAACGTCAACGAAGTGCTCTTCAACGATCCGCTCGGCGAGATCGACGGCTCCTGGTCGTCGACCACGGGCGGCGTGGTCGGCCTCGGCGGCTACAACGGCGTGGCCGCCGCGAAGCCGTTCACCGCGCCGTTCCAGGCCGACCCGATGCATCCCGGCGGACAGACCACCGCGTACGAGATCATCGAGGCCAACCTGGTCATCCAGGACAACGTCTCTCCCGCGAACGGCATCAGCAGCAAGATCCTCGGCGAGATCATCGCCCACGAGTTCGGCCACACCCTCGGCATCGGCCACAGCGGCAGCGCGAACGCGCTGATGTACGCCAGCGTGACCGGCCTCGGACCTTCCCTGCGCGACGACGACATGGTCGCCGCGCGCTGGCTCTATCCGAACGGCAACGTGTCTCCGCCGCAGCCGCAGGTGCCGAACGCGCCGTCGAATCTCATCGCCTCGGCCACCGGCACCAACGTCGACCTGAGCTGGAACGACAACTCCTCCGACGAGACAAGCTTCGGCATCTTCCTCGCCACCGGCAGCGGCAGCTTCGTGAAGGCGGGCGACGTGCCGGCCAACACGCGCAACGCGCGCGTCAGCGCCCTCGCCGCCGGGACGTACCGCGCGTACGTCGTGGCCGCGAACGGGGCGGGGGAGTCGGCGCAGTCGAACAGCGCCACGTTCACCATCGCCGGCGCGCCGGCGGCGGCGTTCAGCTTCACGCCGCAGAGCGGCAACGCCGGCGTGACCACGTTCACCTTCTTCGACGAGTCGAAGGGGACTATCACCTCGCGCTCGTGGAGCTTCGGCGACGGCAGCACGTCCACCGCCTCCGTGGCCGCGAAGATCTACGGCAGCTCCGGCACGTACCCCGTCACGCTGACGGTCACCGGTCCGGGCGGGACGTCGTTCGTGACCAAGAACGTGACGGTGAGCGGCCCCATCGCGGCGCACTTCTCCTTCTCGCCGGAGAGTCCCACGGTCAACGACACGATCCAGTTCACCGATCTCTCCGGCGGCGCGCCGTCGGGGTGGTCGTGGAGCTTCGGCGACGGCACGACGTCGACGCAGCAGAATCCCGCGAAGAAATACGGCGGGCAGGGGACGTACACCGTCTCGCTGACCGTCAACCGCAACGGCACCACGGCCACGACGTCGCGCGAGCTCAACGTCAGCGGCGCGACGCCGGGGACCATCCCGGTGGTGGCGCTGTTCGACGCCAGCGCACTCACCGCCGTCCCGGGGCAGACGGTCTCGTTCAACGACCGCTCCACCGGCTCGCCGACGCAGTGGACGTGGTCGTTCGGCGACGGCGCGTCGTCGAACGCGCAGAATCCGGCGCACGCCTGGGCGGCGCCGGGCAACTACGTCGTCACGCTGACGGCGGCGAAGCCGGGCAGCTCGTCGCAGGCGACGAAGCAGATCGTCGTGGCGGTCGACAGCGGCCCCGTGCCGTACCGCACGCTCATCTCCGCGGCCGCGCAGACGGGCGGCGCCGGCGGCACGACGTGGCGCACGGAGCTGAGCCTCGTGAACGCGGGACTGGAAGGGGCGAACGTCACGCTGCGCTTCCTGCCGAGCCTCGCCGAGAAGACGCTCTACCTCGCGCCGCGGCAGTCGGTCACGTACACGAACACGCTGCTCGAAGCGTTCGGCCTCGCCAGCGGCGCGGGCGCGGTGACGATCGACGCGAACAGCGCCGGCAGCAGCGCACAGCTCCGCGTCACGAGCCGCACCTTCACCACCGGCAGCCTCGGCACGTACGGGCAGTCGGTGCCCGAGGTGCAGCCGCGGCAGCTCGAGAAAACGCTGTACGTCACCGGCATCCGGAACACGTCCGCGTACCGCACGAACCTCGGCCTGGTGAACCGCGGCGACGCGGAGATCACGCCCACGCTCACGCTCTACTCGAAGAGCGGCGGCGTGGTGGCGACGAAGAACGTGCGGCTCGCGCCGAATTCGTTCCAGCAGTCGGCGCTCTGGGCGTACTTCCCCGAGGTGCAGAACGGCGACTACGACGTGCTCACGCTGAAGATCGGCTCGAGCGCTTCGGACGCGGTGAGCGGCTACGCCTCGGTGGTCGACAACAAGACGCAGGACCCGGTCTACATCCAGGCCGTCCCGGCGCCGGTCGAGAAGTCGCTGACCATTCCCGCGGTGGGGCGCGCCCCCGGCGCGAACGGCACGTTCTGGCGCAGCGACGTGACGCTGTTCAATCCGAACGGCGACGCGATGAACGTGACGCTGCGCTACAACGGCACGAACAAGACGCTGAACCTCCCGTCGCGCGACACGGTGGTGCTGGCCGACATCCTCTCCGAGTACGGCGCGACCTCCGGCAACGGTGCGCTGTTCCTGAGCTGGACCGCGTCGGCGGGGCCGGTGGTCACGAGCCGCACGTACACGTCCGTCGAGACGGGCGGCACGTTCGGCCAGTCGATCGACCCGATCGCCGCGCTCGGCCCGACCAGCTACGTCCCCGGCCTGCGCAACGACTCGTCGTTCCGCTCGAACATCGGCTTCGTCAACGGCGGCACGGAGGCGGAGACGTTCACCGTGATCGTGCTCTCGTCCGCCGGCACCGAGCTCGCGCGCAACACGGTGACCGTGCCGGCCCGGGAGCAGCGCCAGTACTCGGTCAGCTCGCTCTTCCCGAACGTGAACTCCTCGTCGTTCACGCTGGCGATTCAGGGCGACGCCGACGCCCAGCTCTTCGCGTACGGCTCGATGGTGGACAACGCGTCGGGGGATCCGGTGTTCTTCGCGGGACAGTAGAGGGGTCTCAAAGTCGCAGAGGCTCAAAGTCTCAAAGACGCGGGTTTCCGCCGCTCTTTGAGACTTTGTCACTTTGAGACTCTGCGACTAGCGCATCGAACACGATCTGCGACCACGTCTCCAGCGACTCGTACGCATCGCGCAACTCCGCCTCGGAACACCACCGCCCCGTCATCTTCTCCGTCTCGCGCACGGTGACGTTCGGGTCGTGCGTCTCGAGCACGAACACCGCGCCGAGGTGCACGGTGCCGACTTCGGTGGTGTCGTCGTTGAGGACGCCGGCGAAGGTGAGGTCGTAGTCGCCCGGCACGTGCACTTCCTCCTCCAGCTCCTTGTGCAGGCCGTCGAGGAGGTCGGGGGTGTCGGGGTTGATGTGCCCGCCGACGCCGATGGAGAGCTTCAGATGCAGCCGCGCCTCGGTCTGTTTCTGCGTGCGCTGCAGCAGGTAGTACTGCCCGCCGTGACGGATGATCACGTACGGGATGATCTGCTTGTATTGCGGCGACACCTCGGCCGTCGGTCGGTCGATGAAGAAATGCGAGCCGATGATCGCCTCCAGGATGTCGTCCAGCCGCTGCCGCACCAGTCCGCGCTCCACGAGATACGGCGCGACCAGCTCGCGCTCCACCACCATCACCTGTTCGGTCACTTGCGTGATTTCATTCATCGAAACGACTCCAGTACCTCGTCGTGCAGCAGGCCGTTGGTGGAGAGGCCGCTGCCGCCGTCGAACCGCGCGTTGCCGCGCAGGTCGCTGAACCGCCCGCCCGCCTCCTCGACGATGACCTGCACCGCGGCCATGTCCCACGGCGCGACCGCCGGCTCCACCGCGATCTCGATCGCCCCCTCGGCGACGAGCATGTGAATCCAGAAATCGCCGAAGCCGCGCGCACGCGTGCAGCGGCGCATCAGTTTCAGGAACGCCTCCGTGTTGCCGGCGGTGTCGAAGTCCGTGACGCTGTCATACGCGATGTGCGCATCCGCAACGTCGCGCACCTGCGACACCCGGATCACATGTGGGGCGGGCTTCAGCCCGCCCGTGACGGGCTGAAGCCCGTCACCACAGAACTGAAGCCCCTCACCACAGGGCTTCAGCCCGTCACCACAGAACGCCCCATCCCCGCGCGACGCCCACCAGCGCCGCGACATGGCCGGCGCGGAGACGACACCGACGATCGGCCGGTCCCCTTCGACGAGCCCGATCAGCGTCGCGTAGACCGGGATGCCGCGCACGTAGTTCTTCGTCCCGTCGATGGGGTCGAGGATCCAGCGCCGCGACGACGTGCCGCTGGTGCCGAATTCCTCGCCGACGATGGCGTCGTCCGGCCGCTGCGCGCCGAGGAGCTCGCGCAGTGCGCGCTCCACCGCCTCGTCGGCCTCGGAGACCGGCGTCATGTCCACCTTCGTGCGCACGGCCAGCGTCGACGACTGAAAGTGCCGCAGCGTGATCGCGTCCGCGGCATCGGCCAGCTCCAGCGCGAGACGAAGGTCCGGATTCATGGCGGCGGAGGGTAACAGAACGGCTAAAATCCCGCGGACTCTTTCATGGCCGCGACCAAAACGAAATTCACCGGCGCGAGCGTCGACGAATACCTCGCCGAACGAGGCAACGAGCAGCAGCGCGCCGACTGCCGCGAGTTGATCGTCCTGATGCAGAAAATCACGCGGCAACCGCCCCGGATGTGGGGCCCGAGCATCGTCGGCTTCGGCTCCTTCCGGTACACCTACGAGAGCGGACACAGTGGGGAAGCGCCGCTGGCGGCGTTCGCCATCCGCGGCCGCGAACTGGTGATCTACCTCGATTGCGAACAGGCCGAACAGCAGTCGCTGCGGTCCACTCTCGGCCCGCACAAGATGGGCAAGTCGTGCCTGTACTTCAAGCGGCTGGCCGACCTCGACCGGTCGGTGCTCGCGGAGCTGGTGGCCGGCTCGATCGCAGAGGCGAGGCGGCGCTTTGGGCAATAAGGTGGCGCGCGTCATCACGGTCGTCGCGCTGCTGTGGGCCATGACCGCGAGCGCCCAACCGATCCTCCGCTGGGGCGGCGATTCCGAGGGCGGCGCGCCGTTCGTCGAAGCCGATCCGAGCGACCCCGAGAAGCTCATGGGCTTCGACGTGGAGGTCGCGGAAGAGATCGCGCGCTCCCTCGGGCGCAAGCCGCAGTTCGTGCAGGTGTCGTTCGCGGCCATCGACCAGTCGGTGCAGCGCGGCGACTTCGACATCGGGATGAGCGGCGTCGAGGACACGCCGGCGCGGCGCGCGGCGCTCGCGGCCAGCATCCCGTACTACACCTTCACCGAGGCGCTGACCGTGCGCGAAGGGGACAAGGGAAAATACGACGAGCTGGCGGACCTGCGCGGACGGCGCGTCGGCACGCTGGGCGGGACGATCGCGTACGACATCCTCCTCGACGCGGAGAAGAAGTTCGGCATTGAGGCGGTGTCGTACGACGACGACGTGCATCCGTACGAGGACGTGGCCAACGGCCGCCTCGACGCGGTGCTGCTCGACAACATCATCGCCACCCGCGCCATGCGCCGCACCGCGGGGCTCTACACGCATTTCGACAAGCCGGTGGCGAAGGGGCACTACATCATCGTCGCCGCGCGCGGCAACGAGAAGCTGCGCGACCAGGTGAACGAGGTGCTGAAAGCGCGCATGCGCGACGGCACGCTGGAGCGCATCTATCGCAAGTGGGAGATCTGGGACGAGTACCAGCAGCCGTTCTTCAACGAGGTGCTCGCGACGAACGTGCCGAACGTAGGTCGGGCTTCAGCCCGACCAAAGGAAGACAGGCTGAAGCCTGTCCTGCGTTATCTCCCGGCGCTGCTGAAGGCGGCGCTGGTGACGATCGCGATGTCGTGTCTCTCCATGGCGCTCGCGGTAATCCTCGGCATGCTGGTGGCCACGGGGCGCGTCTACGGCAACGCGTTGGTGCGCGGCCTGCTGGCGACGTACGTCGAGATCGTCCGCGGCACGCCCGTGCTGCTGCAGCTCTTCGTGCTCTATTACGGGTTGTCGTCGGTGGTGAAGCTGCCGGCGTTCGTGGCGGCCATGATCGGCCTCGGCCTGAACTACGCGGCGTACGAGAGCGAGATCTATCGCGGCGCGATGGAGGCCATCTCCCGCTCGCAGCTCGAGGCGGCGCGCACGCTGGGGCTGACCGAGTTTCAGGTCTTCCGCTACGTGCGCGGGCCGCAGGCGTTCCGCCTCGCCCTCGCGCCGATGACGAATGACTTCGTGGCGCTGCTGAAGGACTCCTCGCTCGTCTCCGTGATCACGGTGGTCGAGCTGACCAAGCAGACGCAGATCTTCGCCGCCAACGTCGGCAGCTGGGCCATCCCCGGCGCCATCTGCGCGGCGCTCTACCTGGCGATGTCGCTGCCGCTGGCGCGCCTCGCGCGGCACATGGAAGGACGATGGAAGGCGGCGGGGGTATGAGGAGCGCCGCCGTCCCGGCGGCTGCCGTGGCGGCGTCCTCGCCGCCACGCGGGGGCGCGGGCGGGACGCCCGCGCGGCAGCCGGCGGGGACGCCGGCGCTCCGCAGGGGAGAGCTGGGATGAGCTCACTGGCGATTCGGGACGTGCGTTTGCGGCGCGGGGCGCGGGAGATCCTGCGCGGCGTGACTTTCGACGCGCAGCCGGGGGAGATCCTCGCGTTGATGGGGCTCTCCGGCGGCGGCAAGACCACGGTCCTGCGCACCGTCGCGGCGCTGGAGACGTTCGAGGATGGACTGATCGACGTCGGCGGCGTGCTGCTGCAGGCGGGCGGCGCGGCGTCGCGGACGACCATTCGCGAGCTGCGCAGGAAAGTGGGGATGGTCTTCCAGCTCCACGCCCTCTTCGAGCACCTGACCGCGCTCGAGAACATCACCCTCGCGCCGCTGCACGTCTCGAAAATCCAGCGCGAGCAGGCGGAGGAGCGGGCGCACGCGCTGCTGCAGTCGCTCGGCGTCGCGCATCGCGCCAAGGCGTTCCCGCGCGAGCTCTCCGGCGGCGAGGCGCAGCGCGTGGCCATCGCGCGGGCCATGGCCATGGATCCGCCGCTGCTGCTGATGGACGAGCCGACGGCGTCGCTCGATCCGGCGCGGCGCAACGAGCTGGGACGCACGCTCAAGCAACTGACCGCGGGCGGGCGCACGCTCGTCCTGACCACGCACGACGACGAGTTCGCGCGCGACTTTGCCGATCGCGTCGTGGTGATGGCCGAGGGAGAGGTCGTCGAGGAAGGGGACGCGCGGGAAGTGCTCACGCGTCCGCAGCACGAGGCCACGCGCACGCTCCTGCAACTCCATCACGAGGCGCCCCATTGATCGCTTCAGTCCTCTTCGCCGCCACGCTCACGATCCAGGACTACGCCACCATGCCCACGCTGTCGTCGCCGCGCTGGTCGCCGGACGGCAAGCGCATCGCGTACGTCATGACGAAGGCGGACCTCGACCGCAGCGCGTACGACTCCGACGTCCGGCTCATCGACGCCGACGGCCGCAACGACCGGCAGCTCACGCGCTCGAAGAGCGCCGACTTTCGTCCGCGCTGGTCGCCGGATGGAAAGACGCTGGCGTTCCTCAGCGACCGCGACGGCCGCAACGCGATCTGGCTCATCGACGCGGGCGGCGGTGAGTCGCGCAAGCTCGCCGACCCGCCGATGGCGGTGCGCGACTTCGAGTGGTCGCCCGACGGCGCGTCCATCGCCTTCACCCGTCCCGACGAGCCGGCGCCGGTGAAAGAGAAAGACGATGCGCGCGTGCTGGGGGAGGACCGCCGCCTCTGGCATCTGCATCTCGTCGACGTGGAGAGCGGCAAGATGCGGCGGCTCACCGGCGGCGCGTTCTCCGTCTTCGGCTACGGCTGGTCGCCCGACGGCAAGACGATCGCCTTCAGCCGCGGCCCCGGCGCCACGCTCGACGATCAGTATCGCTCCGATCTCCACACGCTGAACGTGCAGAGCGGCGAGACGCGTCCGCTGGTCGTGCGTCCCGGCCTCGACAACCTCCCCGCGTACTCGCCCGACGGCAAGTGGCTGGCCTTCACCTCGCAGAACGGCGTGCACGGCTGGCTGATCGAGCATCAGGTCCACGTCATGCCCGCGAACGGCGGCGCGTCGCGCGACGTCTCACAGGCCTACGCGCGCACGCCCGACACCATCGAATGGAGCGACGATTCGCAGTCGATCTACATCGAGGGTCCGTTCAACACCACCACGCAGCTCTACCGCGTGAACGTGAACGGCAGCGGGTGGACCGACACCACGAGAGTCGACGGCGTGATTCGCGACGCCGACGTGCACGGAGACCACGCCGTCTACGTATACGAATCGCTGACGACGCCGCCGGAGCTTTACGTGGGTCGGGCTGATGTGGGCCGGGCTGATGTGGGTCGGGCTGATGTGGGTCGGGCTGATGTGGGTCGGGCTTCAGCCCGGCCGG
>DASUSL010000149.1:0-3000 GCA_036375135.1 Thermoanaerobaculia bacterium
CTACAACCTCACGTTCCCGATGGGCCTCTAGTGCGGCGGCCCGGCCGCCGACCTAAATCTAGGAGTGCGGCGGCCCGGCCGCCGCTTTGGTAAGCGTGCCCGGCACTGCTGCGTTGCACCGTTACCAAAGCGGTGGCTAGCGCCGCCGCACTCCTAAAAGACTCCCAGGAGTGCGGCGGCACGGCCGCGGCTTTGGTAAGCGTGCCCGGGACTGCTGCGTTGCAGCGTTACCAAAGCGGCGGCTAGCGCCACCGCACTCCTAAACGCGTATCATTTCGCCATTCCATGTCATCCCCGCTCCATCCCGACGCCGCGCGACGGCGCGTCATCGCGGTCTTTCTCATCCAGGGGCTGACCGGGCTGCTGGTCATGTCGTGGCTGACCTGGCTGCGCGCGGGGCAGACGCGCGACATCCTGCACATCCTCGGCGGCAACGCGCCGATCCTCATCGCCATCTTCGTCGTCTTCGCCTCCACGCTCGCGCTGCTCAAGTTCGAGCTCAGCGACCTCACCTACGTCGCGCTGGTCATCGTGGCGTACATGGCCATGTTCCCGCTCCTCGGCATCGTGCTCTCGTCGTGGATCGCCGTCGCCGTCTCGATCGGCACGCGACTCCTCGCACTGCATCAGATCGGCCCCGCCAGGATCGCGCGGCAGGATCCCGTCACCGACTACGTGAAAGCCTTCGGCCTCTTCGGCACGTACGGCATCCCCGTCGTCGTCGCGGCCAGCGTCTACGAGTCGCTCGGAGGCACGTTCCCCGTGCTGCAGGCCACGCCCGCCAACGCCGCGCGCATCGTCGCCGGCGGCGCGGCGCTGATCGTGATGAACAGCCTGCTGATGTTCTGGCCGCAGCGGTCGTACGGATTTCCGGTCGACAAGATCGTCCGCCTCTATCTCATCGACGGCGGCATCTCCTTCGTCGCCCTGCCGTACGCCGTCGTCACCGCGCTCGCCTTCGGCACCATCGGCTGGGGCGGCGTCGTGGCGCTGGCGTTCACCGGCACGGTCGGCAACTACATCGCCCGCAAGCTCGCGTTGACGCGCTCGAAGTCGAACGACCTCCTGCAGCGGCTCGCGTCGCTGACCAACATCGGCAAGACCATCTCGCTGCGCTGCACCACCGACGAGCTGCTGATGGCCATCTACACCGAATGCCGCACGGTCATCGACTGCTCCTGGTTCAGCATCGCATTGCTCAACGAGACCACCGACGAGCTGTCGTTCGAGCTCGACGTGCGCGACGGCTCGATCCTTCCGAAAGAGCGCATCGCCCTCGGCGAAGGGCTGAACTCCTGGGTCGTGCAGCACCACCAGCCGCTGCTCCTCGGCAGCCGCGCCGAAGAACGACGCTTCGGCGTGAAGGCGGTCGAGGACACCAAGGCGTCGGAGTCGTGGCTGGGCGTGCCGATGATCGCGCGCAACCGCGTCATCGGCGTCATCGCGGTCGAGAGCAAGCGCAAGAACGCCTTCACCGCGGACGACCTCATCCTCCTCACCGCGATCGCCAACCAGGCGGCGGTGGCCATCGAGAACGCGCATCTCTATCGCGACCTCGAAGGACTGACCTACGCGCTCGAGCAGCGTGTCACCGAGCGCACGAACGAGCTGCGCGAGGCCAACCTCCGCCTCATGGCCGCGGACCGTTCCAAGAACCAGTTCCTGGCCAACATGTCGCACGAGCTGCGCACGCCGCTCAACTCGATCATCGGCTTCTCGTCGGTGCTGATCGAGGCCGCGCGCGGCGCGCTCTCGCCGCGGCTGCATCGCTTCCTCGAGAACATCCACACCGCCGGCAATCACCTCCTCGAGCTGATCAACGACATCCTCGATCTCTCGAAAATCGAGGCGGGGAAGATGGAGCTGCGCGCCGACCTCTTCGACCTCAACGAGACCATCGCCGCCGTGGAGCGCGTGATGCGCGGCGTGGCGGCGCAGGCGCGCGTGCAGATCGTGTCGAAAGTCGACGCCGCGCTGCCGCACGTGCGCCTCGACGAGGGGCGGCTCAAGCAGATCCTCTTCAACCTGCTCTCGAACGCGGTGAAGTTCTCGCCGCCCGACAGCACGGTGCACATCGTCTGCAACCGCGTCGGGGAGCGCGAGTCGCCGCTGGCGCTCGACACCGTGCGCATCGACGTCACGGACCAGGGCATCGGCATCCCGCCCGACGAGCTGCAGCGCATCTTCGTCGCGTTCTATCAGACCGAGGACGGACGGCGCGCGCGCAAAGGAGGCACGGGCCTCGGGCTGTCGCTCACGCGCAACTTCGTCGAGCTGCATCACGGGCGCATCGAGGTGGCGTCGAAGCCGGGCATCGGCTCGACGTTCACGCTCTACCTGCCGGTCGATTTCGCAGTGGCCGCGGCCGCTCAGGAAAGCGCTGCTGCCACGCAGGCGCTTTTGCAATAAGATTCGCGCCCTATGTCGAACCGTACCTTCACCATCATCAAGCCGGATTCCGTCCGCAAGGGGAACTTCGGAAAGATCATCAGCCGCATCGAGTCCGAGGGATTCCGCATCCTCGGCGTGAAAAAGATTGGACTGTCGCAGCGCCAGGCGCAGGCGTTCTACGCCGTGCACAAGGAGCGTCCGTTCTACGGCAGCCTGGTCGACTACATGACCTCGGGACCGGTCTACGTGGCCGCGCTCGAGCGCGACAACGCCGTGGCCGAGCTGCGCAAGCTCATGGGCGCCACCGACCCGACCAAAGCGGACGCGGGCACGATCCGCAAGGAGTTCGGCGAGTCGATCGAGCAGAACGCGATCCACGGCTCGGACTCGGACGAGAACGCGAACATCGAGATCGCGTTCTTCTTCGCGGAAAGCGAATTGATCTGATTCAGGAGTGCGGCAGCGATCGAGGAGGCTGTCTCAAAACGTAGGACAGGCTTCAGGCTGTCTCAAAACGTAGGACAGGCTTCAGCCTGTCCCGGGCAGGCTGAAGCCTGCCCTACGTTGGAAAGCGGCAGCGTTATCGAGTTGCCGCTTTCCAATGCGGCA
>DASUSL010000150.1:0-6599 GCA_036375135.1 Thermoanaerobaculia bacterium
CATGCTGGCCGAGGTCGTGGCGCGATTCGCTCGCGAGAACGTCGACTACATCGAGTCGCTCTTCGGCCAGGACCTCGGCGCTGCGCGAGCCCTCGGCCGCAAGGTCGAGCCGGGGATGCCTTTCGCCGAGATGCGCGCGTACCTGCTGCAGAACGGCGCCCTGGACATCGTGGCTGCCTCGCGCAAAACGCTCGACGATGCCGGGGCGCACATCCGCACGTCCCTCGGCTGCAGCAGCTCGCAGCCGCAGCCCGGCTGCGAGTCGACGGTGCGCTATCTCTTCGAGACGCACCGCGCTTTTCCGCGCGAGTCACTGTTCGCCGAGCTGCTGGTCGGCTTCGAGCTGGCCAGTGCCGACTCGCGCGTGGTCGGCATCAACTCCGTGCAGCCGGAGGACTCGTACGCGTCGATGACCAACTTCGATGAGCTGATGCGCATGATCGCGTACCTCCGCCCGCTGTATCCGGGTGTGCGCGTATCGCTGCACGCGGGCGAGCTCGCGGGCGGACTCGTGCCGCCGGAGGGGATGCAGAACCATGTCCGCGACTCCGTGCTGATCGCCGGCGCGGAGCGCATCGGCCACGGCGTCGACATCGCCCGCGAGCGCGACGCGCTCGCGCTGCTGCGCACGATGGCCGAGCGCGAAGTGGCGGTCGAGGTCTGCCTCACCAGCAACGACGTGATCCTCGGCGTCAAAGGCAAACAGCATCCGCTGCGGCTCTATCTGCGCAGCGGCGTGCCGGTGGTGCTGGCGACGGACGATCCCGGCGTGGCGCGCAACGACATGACCACCGAATGGCAGCGCGCGGTGGAAGAGCACGGGATGACGTACGCCGACCTGAAGACCTTCGCGCGCAACAGCATCGAGTACTCGTTCCTGGAGGGAGAGAGTCTCTGGTCGACGGATGCGTGCGACGAGGAATCGAGCGACGAGTGCCGCGCGTTCGTCGATGCGAGTCCGAAGGCGCGCGTGCAGCTGCGATTGGAGCGGCGCCTGCGGGAGTTCGAGAACTCAGAGCTGCGATGACCGACGACGCCATCGACCTGAAACAGTGGCGCGCCACTCCCTCGGTGAGCGGGCGCACGGCCACGGACGCCGACGTGAACGCCGGCCGCGCCATCTTCGCGGTCGGCGGCGAGCCGGTGGAGCTCGGCGTCCCCTCCCCCGCCATCGTCTGCGAGGACGGCGTCGGCGAGCCCACTCCGGTGATCGTGGTCCAGGCGGAGCGGCTCGAGGACGGCACGGTGGCCATCGGCTATCGCCTGCTCGACGGCGGCTCCGGCATCGCGCCGCTGGACGACGTGGAGTTCCTCAGCGAGCCGGACGAGCGCTTTCGCTGACCGCCGCAGAGGGCGCCCACCCCCGCCGAAACGCGCTGCTCGCTGCGTCCTCAGGGGAGCCTTCGCCGTCTGCCGCGACTCAGGATGACAGGTGGCTTTCGCTGAGGAAGTCCTTCACCAGCCCCTCGATCAGCTCGAAGTCGATGAGGAACGTGTCGTGCCCGTTGGCCGACACGATCAGCTCGTGGTGCACCGGCGTGCCGAGGGAGCGCATGGCCGCGGCGACGCGCTCCGACTCCGACGGCGGGAAGAGCCAGTCGGTGTCGAACGAGACCAGCAGCGTGTGCCCGCGCCAGCGGGCGAACGCCGACTGCAGGTTGCCGTACTGCTCCTCGAGATCCATCTCGTCCATCGCCGCCTGCACGCGCACGTACGAGTTGGCGTCGTAGAGCGCGGCGAACTTTTTGCCCTGATGCTCGAAGTACGAATCGATCTCGAACTGGCGCGTGTTGCCGCGCCGGCGGCGTCCGAACTTGCGCTGCAGCGAATGCGACGAGAGGTAGGTCATGTGGCCGAGCATGCGCGCCACCTGCAGGCCGCGCAGCGACTCCTCGTCGTCGTAGTAATCGCCGCCGTTGAAGCGCTGATCGCTCTCGATGATCTTGCGGCCGAGGATGTGCCAGGCGATGCCGGTCACCGGCACGGCCGGGCCGCTGGCCATGCAGATGATCGCGTCCGCCGCGTTCGGATACATGGCCGCCCACATCAGCACCTGCATGCCGCCGAGCGAGCCGCCGGCGATGGCGCGCAGATGCTCGATGCCGAGGTGCTGGAGGACGAGCTTCTGCGACTCGACCATGTCCTCGATGGTGGGCCACGGATAGCGCGAGCCGTACGGCCGCCCGCTGGCGGGATCGACCGACTTCGGCGCGGTGGTGCCGAACGGCGAGCCGGGGAGGTTCACGCAGACGACGAAGTACTTCTCGAGGTCGAAGGCCTTGCCGTAGCCGATCATCCCGTCCCACCATCCCGGCTTCTCGTTCGCGTCGCCGCTGTAGCGGCCGGCGGCGTGCGCGCTGGCCGAGAGCGCGTGGCAGACGAGGATGGCGTTCGAGCGGTCGGCGTTCAGCGTGCCGAACGTTTCGTAGACGATGGTGAACGGCGCAATGGTCTGCCCGTGCGTGAAGCGGAAGCCGTGCGGCAGCTCGAGCGTACGTGGCGGACCCGTGAGGAACGACATGGGCGGGCGAGCATAGCAAATCAGTTATAGTTCGCGGCCCTATGGCGAACGCGCAGCGCGTGCTGCTGGTGGAAGATGACGAGGGTCTGCGCTATGCGATGCGCGTCGCGCTCGAGCGCCTGGAGCTGCAGGTCGAAGAGGCCGCCGACGGACGCCAGGCCGTGCAGGCCATCAACGGCGGCGCCGACAATTACTGCCTCGTGCTGCTGGACATGCTCCTGCCGAGCATCCACGGCTCGTCGGTGCTGACGCACATCGCCCGCATGGCGCCCCGCCTGCCGGTCGTGGCCGTGACCGGCTTTCCCGACCGCGTCCTCTTCTCCGATCCCGCCGACCGCCACGTGTTGAAGGCGATCTTCACCAAGCCGGCCGATCCGGTCGACATCGCGGCGTACGTGCGCAGCCGCTGCTCGCGCGTCACACCGGCGACTTCGGGATGACGATCCAGAGGATCACGTAGGCGATCGCCCCGGGGAACGCCACCGAGAGGATCGAGACGAGGATGTAGAGCAGACGTACCCACGTCGGGCTCCATCCCAGCCATTCGGCGATTCCGCCGCACACACCGCCGAGCATTGCAGACCTGCGAGAACGATAAAGGGGCATTTTCTTTCGTCACTCCTGGGCTTCGCGTTTGAGCTGCCCTTCATAGATACGGCGAACTTCGTCGATGGTTGAGATCTGCTCCGGCGTCTTGTCGTCGCGGATGCGCACAATGCGCGGAAAACGGAGCGCGTAGCCCGCTTTGTGGCGCTTCGATTCCTGGATGCGGTCGAAGGCGATCTCGAGCACGACCGTCGGCTGCACCTTGTGCACCGGGCCGTGCAGCTCGAGCGTGGTCTTCCTGAAGTGCTCGGTCATCGTGGCGATCTCGGCGTCGGTGAGGCCGGAGTAGGCCTTGCCGATGTTGACCAGCTCTCCCTCTTTCGACACCGCGAAGGTGAGGTCGGAGAGCACGTGCCGCCGCTTGCCGTTTCCCCATTGCGCGTACGTGACGACGCAGTCGAGCGTGGCCAGCGCTTTTTTGTACTTGAGCCACGACTTGCCGCGCCGGCCGGGCGTGTAGATCGAGCTCGGGTCTTTGACGACGAGGCCCTCGTTGGCTCGCGTGCGCGCGGCGTCGAAGAGACGGTCGACGTGCGCCGCGTCTTCGACGGGAGTCGCCTCTGTCATCCTGAGCCGCGCAGACGGCGAAGGACCCCCCTCGCCCAGGACGGCAGCCAGCTTCGCCAGACGCTCCCTCAGCGGCGTTTCGAACAGCGGCTCGCCGTCGAGATAGAGGAGGTCGAAGCCGAAGAAGACCACCGGCGCATCCGCCAGCAGCTTCGGGCTGACCTTTCTGCGGCCGAGCCGCGTCTGGATGACCGCGAACGGGAGAATGCGGTCGGAAAAGGCGACGATCTCGCCGTCGAGGATCGCGGCGCGGCCGAGTTTGCGCGCGGCTTCTTCGATCTCCGGGAAGCGGTGCGTGACGTTGTCCAACGTGCGCGAGTAGATGCGCACCTCGCTGCCGTCGGTGTGGATCTGCGCGCGGATGCCGTCGTATTTGTCGTCCGCGAACGCCCCGGGGCCCAGCGCCTCCACGATTGCCGCTGGATCCTCCTCGGGCTGCGCGAGCATGAACGCGAACGGCTGGAAGAGCGCCATCTTCGCGCTCTCCAGCGCGTCCGACTTAGCCAGCAGCGCGGTGGCGCCGATGTCGCCCGTGAACATGTTCGCCTGCCGCACCGCGTCGAGCTTTCGCCCGAACGCCTTCGCGATCGACGACTCCACCAGTCCTTCCACGAGTCCGATGCGCAGCTCGCGCGTGAGGATCTTCACGATGTAGCGCGCGCCCTGCGCGTCCACCTTGCGGAAGAGCTCCGCCAGCACTTCCTTCTTCGCCCCCGCGCCCTGCGTGCTCGCGATGCGGTCGAAGTACTCGCCGAGCTCGACGAGAGTGATGTCGCGCGACGGATCCTCGGGGAACGACTCCGCGATCGTGTCGCCGGGATCGGCGTACTTCGGCCACGGCTCCCACACTTGCTCATGTGTCCGCCCCGTCGCCTCGGACACCGCGTCGCCGATGGCCGCGCCGCCGACGCCGGCCACGCGCTCGTCGCGCCGCGGGAACGGCGAGCCGGAGAAGAACACCACCGCCCGCTCCAGCGAAGCGTCGTCGAGCGTGAGGAGGTAGGCGGCGAGAAGCCGCTCCTTTTCGCTCTTTTTCGTGGTCGCAGCGATGGTGTTCGCTGTCACTACAAAGTCAGAAAGCATTCCAGATATGATCCGCGGCCATGAAAACGAAAGTCACCGTCGTGGGCGCGGGCAATGTCGGCGCCACCGTAGCGCAGGGAATCGCACTCAAGGAGCTTGCCGACGTCGTCCTCGTCGACATCGTCGAAGGCGTGCCGCAGGGCAAGTCACTGGACATGATGGAGACCGCGCCGGTCGAAAAGTATGACTCGATCCTGCGCGGCACGAACAACTACGACGGCACCGAGGACTCGGACGTCGTGGTCATCACCGCGGGACTGCCGCGCAAGCCGGGCATGAGCCGCGACGACCTCCTCTGGAAGAACGAGGAGATCGTGGCCGGCGTCACCGCCGAGGTGGCGAAGCGCTCCCCGAACTCGATCATCGTGGTCGTGTCGAACCCGCTCGACGCGATGTGCGAGGTAGCCCGCCGCGTCTCGAAGTTCCCGCGCGAGCGCGTCCTCGGCATGGCGGGCGTCCTCGACTCCGCCCGCATGCGCGCCTTCATCGCCATGGAGCTGAACGTCTCCGTCGAGAACACGCACGCCTTCGTCCTCGGCGGCCACGGCGACACCATGGTCCCGCTGCCGCGCTACTCGACGGTGGCCGGCATCCCCATCACCGAGCTCATTTCGAAGGAGCGCATCGACGCCATCGTCGACCGCACCCGCAACGGCGGCGCCGAGATCGTCAACCTCCTCAAGACCTCCGCCTGGTACGCCCCCGGCGCGTCGACGGTGGAGATGGTCGAGGCGATCCTCAAAGACAAGCGCAAGATCCTCCCCTGCGCCGCGTTCCTCCAGGGCGAGTACGGCTACAACGACCTGTACGTCGGCGTCCCCGTGAAACTCGGCCGCAACGGCATGGAGCAGATCATCGAGATCAAGCTCGAGGAAGACGAGGCCGCCGCCCTGCGGAAGTCCGCGGACGCGGTGAAGGAGCTCGTCGACAAGCTGAAGACGGCGGCGTAAGGGGTTACGTCGCGAGCGAGGGGATGTACAGGTGTGCAGCCTCGCTTGCGACGTAAACAAGGTCGGCGAAGGGGCGGCTGTCGAAGAGGTCGCGCGAGTAATCCCGCTTGATGTCTCGCGCCATCTGCTCGACGCGCGCGTACACGTCGAGCAGGTTACTGAGGGTGGGCTGATGCCGCTCGCGCGCGAGCGCATTCATGAGTGCGCGCAGCACGCTTTCGGGCGTTCGATCGTGAATGCGCGGACGGATTCCACCAAGATCGCTCAGCGCTTTGTCGAGCCGATACGGCACCGTGTCGAAGACGAACCACCGATGGTTCGCGCCCGGCGTGCGGCTGATGGCTACCGCCAGCCCAAGCTCGAACGACATGTTCAAACGTGGCGTGCGCGGCGGCTTGGCGTCGACCGACATCCACGACAAGTCATGGAGAGACAATTGTGCGCCGGCGATGAGATCGTAGATTCGATCGAGCTGGTACCGGCTGGCGGGGCTGTGCACGGCCGCGATCGGGTCGAAGCCGTAACCCGCAACACCGGCGATGAATGCGAGGTAAACCCGCTCGTATCGCCTGTGGTACGGCAGATTGATGAACGCGCTCGGACGGGTCACCGCGCTACTTCTTTTTCGCGGCCTGCTTCCGGCGAGACGAAACGCGCTGCTTCTGCTCCGCGTCCGACAGCAGAGCCATCCGCCGACGGAGCTCCGCCACGCGCTCGGGCGGAATCTTGTGCCACTCCGCGATCTGTTCCGGCGTGGGAAAGTCCGTCGTGATCAGATACTTCGTTCCCATCTCCATCATTGTAATGGTGGATTGATTGCCTTTCCTTCCCTGTTCCGCTTCTGAACACGCCATGAAAAAGCTCGTCATCGA
>DASUSL010000151.1:0-27409 GCA_036375135.1 Thermoanaerobaculia bacterium
CTTTGGTGATGGTGAAGTGCACGGCTCCGTTGCACGGTTACCAAAGCGGCGGCTCGTCGCCGCCGCACTCCTAGAGGAGCGTCGGTTTCGGAGCGCGCTCGAGGATCTCCGAGGCTCCCGGCGAGCAGCACGCGCGCGCCAGTGCCGCGCGATCCTTCGTCATCTCCGGATCGTGGCGGAGCGTGGTCAGCACCGTGTCGAGGATCGGCGCGAGCTCCGCGGGGCAGGTGAGGCGGTAATGCATCCATTTGCCGTCGCGGCGCGCGGACACCAGGCCGGCGTTGCGGAGGACGCCGAGGTGGCGGGAGATCTTCGGCTGCGGTTGGCCGAGGACCTCCACGAAGAAGCAGACGCAGACCTCGCCGCCGACAATGAGATTGAGGAGGCGGAGGCGGGTGCGGTCGGCGAGTGCGAGGAAGAAGGATTCGAGGTTCATATTCGTTGCGGCGGATATTGTACGCTTCGTTGCTACAAATCGAACGTTCGTGCTATTTTCCTCCGCCGTGGCTGACCTGACTCTCTCGCTGATCCGTGGTGCGATGGGTGTCCTCTCGCGCACGGCGCCCGACATGGCCTCCCGCGTGGCGGTCGACCTCTTCATGAAGCCGCGGCGCTACGCGCGCCCGCCGCGTGAATCCGAGGCGCTCGCCGGCGCCACTCCCTTCGCAGTGCAGCTCGGCGCGACGCTGACCGTGCAGGCGTGGCGCTGGGGGAGCGGCCCGGCCGTGCTGCTCGTGCACGGGTGGGAGGGGCGGGGCGCGCAGCTGGCGGCGTTCGTGGCGCCGCTGACCGCGGCCGGCTTCTCGGTGGTGACGTTCGACGCCCCCGCACACGGCGCCTCGCCGGGCAACCGCTCGTCGCTGCCGCATTTCGCGTGGAGCGTGCGCGGCGTGGCCGACGCCATCGACACGCCGTACGCGATCCTCGCCCACTCCCTCGGCTGCGCCGCGACGACGCTCGCGCTGCGCGACGGTCTCGAAGTGCAGCGCCTGGTCTACTTTTCGCCGCCGCTGGATCCCTCCGATTACGTGACGCGCTTCGGCGACATCCTCAACATCAGCGCACCGGTACTGGATCGGATGAAGGCGCGCATCGAGCAGCGCTTCCTGCGCAAGTGGAGCGACTACTCGCTGGCCGAGACCGCGCGCGAGATGACGACGCCGCTGCTGGTGATCCACGATCAGGACGACCACGAGGCGCTGTGGGAAGACGGCGCCGCGCTGACGGAGGCGTGGCCGGGCGCGCGGATGATCACGACGTCGGGGCTGGGGCACAGGCGCATCCTGCGCGATCCCGCCGTGGTCGAGTCCGCCGCGAGATTCGTGAAAACGTAGGGCAGACTTCAGCCTGCCCATGGACAGGCTGAAGCCTGTCCTACGTGCAGCCTCTCCTAAGTGAAGCCTGTCCTACGTGAAGCGTGTCGTGGGTTTTCGTGCAGCTCGTAACGTGCGCGTGCAGTTCATGTGGAATCGGAAACAGTGCACGTCTCCGGCGCGTCTTATCCAGCAACAAGGAGACACACCACATGAAGAAAACGAAAGTGATCACCATCGCAGCCGCCCTGACGCTCTCCGCGACGATGGCCTTTGCCGGTCCGCACGAAGGCGGCAAGGGATTCGGCGGCGGCAAGGGTCGCGGTCACCGCGGCGGCTTCATGAGCCAGCGCATGGCCGAGAAGCTGAACCTCACCGACGCGCAGAAGCAGCAGATCCAGGCCATCCAGAAGGGCTTCCGCGACAACAACGCGCAGGCGTTCGAGAACGCGAAGGCTCTCCGCCAGCAGGTGCGCGAGGCGCGTCAGGCCAACGACACGGCGAAGCTCGAGTCGCTCAAGCCGGCGATGGAAGCGCAGCGCACGCAGTTCCGGCAGCTCCGTGAGGCGAACAAGCAGGCCATCCTGGCCGTCCTGACCGCCGAGCAGCGCGCGCAGCTCGACGCCTTCAAGGCCGAGCGCAAGCAGCGCCGCGGCCAGCATCAGCGGTAAGTTCCCTCCCTCTTTCCTGTGATGAAATGCAGCGCATGCGAAAGCTTGCGCTGCTTTTCATCTTTCTCGCCGCCGCCTGCACTCCCGCGACTCAGCAGAGCCGCCTCGAGACCACCCCGCGTCACGACGAGTGGGTGACGATCGACAGTGCCGGACTCCCGCTCCACGCGTACGTCGTCTATCCGCAGTCGAGCAAGAAGGCGGGCGCGGTGATGGTCATCCACGAGAACCGCGGCCTCACCGACTGGGTGCGCACCGTGGCCGACCGCCTGGCGGAACGCGGCTATCTGGCCATCGCGCCCGATCTCCTCTCCGGCGCCGCGCCGAACGGCGGACGCACCTCGGACTTCGCCACCTCCGACGCCGCGCGCGAGGCCATCTCCAAACTCCCGCGCCCGCAGGTGCTGGCCGATCTCGCCGCCACCGCGAACTACGTCCGCACGCTTCCCTCGGCGAACGGCAAGCTGGCCGTGGCCGGCTTCTGCTGGGGCGGCTCGCGCACGTGGGACACGGCGAACACCGTCGACGGCGTGACCATCGCCTTTCCGTTCTACGGCGGCGGGCCGACTTCCGATGAAGGAGTGACGGGCATCGAGGCGCCGGTCTACGGTTTCTACGGCGGCGACGACGCCCGCGTGAACGCCACCATCGAGCCGACGCGGGCGCTCATGCGGAAGCACGGCAAGACGTTCGAGCCGGTGATTTACGAAGGCGCCGGACACGCGTTCATGCGGCTGGGGGAGGAGGCAAATCCTACCGACGCCAATCGCAAGGCGCGTGAGGAAGCGTGGGTGCGGTGGCTGACGCTCCTGCGCGCGGTCGACTGAAAATTGGCAGATTTTCAGCAATAAGCAATCGCGGCTGTATGACTGAAAACAATCACATCGCCGCGACGGGAATCGAAGGTCTCGACTACATTCTGCTCGGCGGATTTCCGCGCAATCACGTCTATCTGCTGCAGGGCGATCCGGGCGTCGGCAAGACGACCCTCGGCCTGCAGTTCCTGATCGAAGGGGCGAAGCACGGCGAGAAGGGGCTGTACATCACCCTCTCCGAGACACGCAAAGAGCTCGAGGCCGTGGCCAGGTCCCATCGCTGGGATCTCGACGGGGTCGAGGTGTACGAGCACCTGATCGGCGAGCAGTCGCTGACCGAGGAAGACACCACGGTGTTCTATCCGGCGGAGGTCGAGCTGGGGCAGACCGTGAAGGCGCTGCTCGACTCGGTCGAGCGCACGAAGCCGTCGCGCGTGGTGCTCGACTCCCTCTCCGAGATCCGCCTCCTGGCCCAGAGCACGCTGCGCTACCGCAAGCAGATCCTGGCGCTGAAGCAGTTCTTCGCCACGCGCAACACGACGGTGCTGATGCTCGACGACCGCACCGCGGAGTACAACGACCTGCAGTTGCAGAGCGTCCCGCACGGCGTCGTGGAGCTGGAGCGCTTCACGCCCGTCTACGGCTCCGCGCGGCGGAGGCTGCAGCTCGTCAAGGTGCGCGGCCTGAACTTCCGCGACGGCTACCACGACTTCAACATCAAGACCGGCGGCATCGTGGTCTACCCGCGTCTCGTCGCCGCCGACGAGCATCATGCCGACGCAGGCGACGACAAGAACGTGCCGAGCGGCGTCGGGGCGCTCGACGAGATGCTCGGCGGCGGACTCGATCGCGGCTCGAGCACGCTGATCATGGGCCCCGCCGGCTCCGGCAAATCGGCGCTGGCGACGCAGTACGCCATCGGCGCGGCGAAGCGCGGCGAGAAGGCGGCCATGTTCATCTTCGAGGAGAGCCTGGCCAGTCTCTACAACCGCTCGCACTCCCTCGGGATGGAACTGCGCAGGTACGTGGAGGAGGGGCTGATCACGGTCCGCCAGGTCGACCCCGCGCAACTCCAGCCGGGCGAGTTCGCCCACGCCGTGCGCAACACGGTCGACGAAGGCGTGCGCGTGCTGGTCATCGACAGTCTGAACGGCTTCCTCAACGCGGTGCCGGAGGAGAAGTTCCTGCTCCTCCACCTGCACGAGCTGCTCAGCTACCTTGGACAGAACGGCGTGGCCACGGTGCTCGTCTTCGCGCAGCACGGCCTCGTCGGCACGATGCACTCGCCGGTCGACGTGAGCTATCTCGCCGACTGCGTGGTGCTGCTGCGCTTCTTCGAGGCGCGCGGCAAGATCCGCAAGGCACTCTCCGTGGTCAAGAAACGGGGCGGCCTGCACGACACGGCCATCCGCGACTTCACGATGTCCAGCGAGGGGCTGGCCATCGGCATGCCTCTCGACGATTTCCGCGGCGTGCTCACCGGCGTGCCGACGTTCGACAACATCGTCAAAGAGATCCGGGACAAGGCGTGACCTCCGAACAAGTCAGCCGGCGGGTGCTGATCGTCGCGCCGATCGGGCGCGACGCGGAGCTGATGTGCACGCACCTCGAGAGTGCCGGCGTGTCGTGCGAGATCTGCGCCGACGTCGACGATTTGTGCGGAGAGCTCGAGCGCGGTGCCGGCGCGATCCTCGTCACCGAGGAGGCGATCGGACCGGAGGTCGCGCCGCGGCTGGCGCGCGTCCTCGGCGAGCAGCCGGCGTGGTCCGACGTCCCGATCATCATCCTCACCGGCACGCCGCTGGAGACGAAGAGCCGCTCGTTCCGCGAGCTCGGACGGCGCACGAACGTCACGCTCGTCGACCGCCCCGTGCGCATCAACAGTCTGATCAGCGCGGCCCAGACGGCGTTGCGCGCACGCGCGCGCCAGTACGAGGTGCGCGACCTGATGACGAAGCTCGAGCAGCGCGTGCACGAGCGCGACCGCTTCCTGGCCATCCTCGGACACGAGCTGCGCAATCCGCTCGGCGCGATCCTGCTCGCCTCGCAGATGCGCGACGATGACGGGAAGCTCGACGGCGACCACGCCGACCTGATCGAGCGGCAGTCCAAGCACCTCACCCGCCTGGTCAACGACCTGCTCGATCTCTCGCGCGTCGTCTCCGGCAAGATCGTCCTCAAGCGCGAGCCGATGGATCTCTCCGACGCGCTGCGCCAGGCGATGGAGATGGTCCACGACGCAGCGGCGCGGCAGAAGGTGAGCGTCGAGCTGCGCCACAACAAGGAGCCGCTGCCGGTGTTCGCCGATCCGCTGCGCGCCGCGCAGATCATCGCCAACGTGATCGGCAACGCCATCAAGTACACGCCCGAGGGTGGGCACGTGGTGGTGAGCGTGGAGCGCGACGGCGACGCGATCGTGCGCGTGACCGACGACGGCGTCGGCATCGCGCCCGATCGCCTCGGCACGATCTTCGAGCTCTTCGCGCAGGCGGAGAACGCCATCGGCCGCGCGCAGGGCGGCATGGGCATCGGCCTCGCGCTCGTGCGCAGTCTGCTGGAGCTGCACGGCGGCAAGATCGACGTGAAGAGCGACGGCATCGGCCACGGCAGCGAGTTCGTGATCCATTTCCCGCTGGCGAAAGAGGAGCGCGTCGCTGCCGCGAGACCCGCACAGCAGCGCAGCTCGAACGACGGCCAGCCGCGCCGCATCGTGGTGGTCGAGGACAACGCGGACGTGCGCGACCTGCTGCGCCTCAAACTGAAGCGACTCGGCCACGAGGTGCACGCGGTCGGCGACGGCCTGGCGGGCGTCGACACGATCGTCGGTCATCGTCCCGATCTCGCGCTCGTCGACATCGGCCTGCCCGGCATCGACGGCTACGAGGTGGCCACGCGCGTGCGGCAGACGGTCGGCAAGGAAGTCGTGCTGGTGGCGGTCAGCGGATTCGGACAGCCCGAGGACAAACGGAAGGCCTACGACGCCGGCTTCGATGAGCACATCACCAAACCGGCCGACGTGACGGACATCGAGAACCTCCTGTCGCGCTTGCCCCCACGCGGCGAGAGCGTATAGTTGCCGTAAGTCGTCCGGAAAAATCCATGGTCCCCAGGGTTCTCGTTCTCGAGCCGTATTCCGATTTGTCCGCGCTCATCGCGGCCACGCTGCAGCGCGAGCACTACCAGTGCGACGTCGTCTCCACCGCGGCCGACGCGGCGCTGGAGCTGCGCCGCCACGATTACGCGTACGTGGTGGTCGATCTCGACACGCTCGACTCGGTTGCGCTGGTGGCGGGGATCGATCCGTCGTCGCAGGTGATCCTGTTGACCAGCGAGGGAGACGAGCCGGCACTGCGCAAGCCGTTCAGCCGCGCCGAGCTGATGGCGCGCTTCGTGGCCTAGTGCCCCTTCACTAGTCGATCCGCCCGCGCAGCCTCTTCGTCTCGCTTCTCTTCTTCTTGTTCTCGAGGCGCTTCGCTTTCTGCACCTTCGGCACGCGCGTGGCCTTGCGCGGCGTGCGCTCTTCGAGGGCATCGCGCAGCAACTCTTCCATGCGTGCGAGCGCGCGGTCGCGGTTCGCGATCTGACTGCGCTCCGCCTGCGAGGTGACGCGCAGCGTGCCGGCGCGGCTGATGCGTCCCGCCAGCGCCTCGCGCACGCGACCCTTCTGCGCGTCGTCGAGCGGCAGCGTATCGACGTCCACTTCGATCGTGACGCGCGTCTCGACCTTGTTCACGTTCTGCCCGCCCGGCCCTCCCGCGCGCGAGGTCGTGGCGCGCAGGAGATGTTCCGGGACGACGATGCCGTTGCCGAGGTCGAGATCACGCATGGTGCGATGATAGTTTGCGCGGGCTGAAGCCCGGCCAGCAGGCTGAAGTCCGCCCTACATGCTCGATCCCGGAACGCGACTCGGGCCGTACACCATCGTCGAGCTGCTCGCCGCCGGCGGTATGGGTGAGGTTTACCGCGCCGAAGACCTGCGATTGCAGCGGCAGGTGGCGATCAAGGTGCTGCCGTCGCATCTCGCCGACGACGCGCCTTCGCTCGACCGCTTTCAACGCGAGGCGCAGGCGGTCGCCTCGCTGTCGCATCCGAACATCCTTTCGATCTTCGACTACGGCGAAGAGGACGGCGTGCGCTACGCCGTCACGGAGATGCTGGAAGGCGAGACGCTGCGCGCACGCCTCGGACGCGGAGCGCTGTCGTCCGCGGAAGCGCTGACGCTGATGCGCGCGATCGCGGACGGCGTGGCCGCGGCGCACGCTCGCGGCATCGTGCATCGCGACCTCAAGCCGGAGAACATCTTCATCACGAGCGAGGGACGGGTGAAGGTGCTCGACTTCGGTCTCGCGCGGCGCCACGCATTCGAACAACGCGGGCCGTACGAGCCGACCGGTGCTCTTCTCACGGAGCCCGGTGTGGTTCTCGGCACGGTCGGCTATCTCGCGCCGGAGCAGGTCGAGGCGCGCGCCGTCTCGCCCGCCACGGATGTCTTCGCCCTCGGCTGCATCCTCTTCGAGATGGTCGGGCGGCGCGTGCCGTTCGCCGGCAACTCGTCGATGCATGCGATGGTGGCGGTGCTGCACGACGAAGCGCCGCATCTCGACGATCCGTTCCTCGACGGTATCGTGCAGAGGTGTCTGCGCAAGGACCCGGCCGAGCGGCCGCCCGATGCCGGCGCCCTCCGCGAGCTGCTCGATGTGGGACGGGCTTCAGCCCGCCCTCCCCGGGGGCGGCGGGCTGAAGCCCGCCCCACATGGATCGCATTGTTCGTGCTCCCGGCCATCATCGCCGGCTACTTCCTCTTCTTCCGCGACCAGCAGATCGACCATGGCTACGACCTGCGCGTCTCCGACATCCGCGGCGACGCGCAGACGCGCAACCTCATCGCGCTGGCCCTGAAAGCCGACGCCGAGGGGAACCGCCCGAAGGCGATCTCGCTGCTCGAGGAAGCGTCGCGGCGTCCGTCGCCCAGTGCGTTCCCGCAAGCCTTCCTCTCCAGCTACAACGACGCCGCCGGGAACGACGCGGTCGCGGCGGAGTGGGGAGAAAAAGCGAAGGCGAAACTGCGCGGCGCGGCGCCATACGAGGCGTTGCTCGTGCGCTACCTCGTCGAGTCAGGCGGCTACAGCGACCAGGAGCTGGCCCTCGGCAAGTCCGCGCTGGAGCTGCGGCCCAAAGCGTGGCGTTTGCGCCTCGGCGCCGCGCACGTGCACCTCGGCCAGCGCAACCGCGAGGCCGCGCGCCGCGAGCTGCAGGCCATCGACGTCACGCGACCCGACGACCGACGCCTGATGCTCGTCCTCGCCGACCGCGCCTCCCTCGGCGACACTGACGGGGCGGAGCGCGACCTGCGCGCCAGCCGTCTCGCGCAGCGTCCGCCCATCTTTCACTACACCGAGGGACGCATCGCCTGGAGTCGCGGCCAGGTGCGGAAAGCGCTCGCGCTGTACGACCGCGCGGCGGCCGAGGCCGCGGCGGAGGGACTCGTGCCGCTGGAGCTCGAGGCGCGCCTGCACGCCGGCATCGCGCTGATCCGCATGCGGCAATGGGACGAGGCGCAGCGCCGCTTCGCCAGTACATCCAATCGCGCGCGGCAGGTCCGGCTCGAGCATCGCGTCTACGAGGCCACCTCGCTCGCCGCGTACGCCGCGCATCGCGCGGGCGACTTCGAAGAGCGCGACCGCAAGCTCGCCGAGGCCGCGGCGCTCAGCCCGCCCGAACATCCATACGCCGCGCTGCGTTTGCTGGCGATGCGCCTCGGCTCGCCGGTGTGGAAGAGCTGGAGCATTGCCTCGCTCGAGCGCGATCCATTGCTCGCGCCGACCGTCACGCTCATTCGCGCGCGTGAGGCCGCGCTCGCCGGCGACGTGCAGCGCGCAAAGCTCGAGCTGCGGCGCGCGCGTACGGAAGGAATCGATACGGCCGAAGAACGCGAAGAGGCCGAGCTCCTTGCCGCCGAGCTCGGCCTTCCTTCGACGTTACTGCCGCCGGATCCGCCGTATCCGAACTTACTGCGCTACCTGGCGATCTTCGATCACCCGCGGATTTCCAGCGGTACCGGCACTTCCAGATAGACCACCTTCGTCGATTTCCTCCTGAAGAGCTTGCGGTACCACGGCTCGGGCATCGGCTTGCCGCCGTGCTCCATCACCAGCTGGCCGAGGCGCGTCACGTCGTCCGGATCCATGCGGATACAGCCGTGCGACTCCGCCTTGCCGAGCGAGTCCTCGTCGCCCGTGCCGTGGATGTAATAGTCGGGTTCCTTGAAGAACATCTTCACGCGTTTCATCGGGTTTTCCGGATGTCCGGGTGGCTTGGCGGTCTTGCCGCGAGCCCATTTCGCATCGGGCGGTTTCCACGACGGATTCCAGATCACCTTCTTGATCTTGAACTCTCCTTCGGGGGTCGGGTTCTTCTCCTTTCCGACCGAGACGGCAAAGGTCTCGATCACCTGGTCATCCACCATCACCAGCAACTGGCGCTCGGAAAGATCGACTTCGAGACGGAGCTCGGCGGCCAGCGCCGGGCTCCAGAGAATTGTCGTAAGTATCAGGAAAATAAGCCGCTTCACATCGGTCTTCCACTGCAAATAAAGTTCCATAACCGGACGGTGTGATGAAGCGCACACAGAAGCGTGACAGTGAGGGATTGACGAACTGGAATGAGACGGGCATGATGCGCGTACTGAGACTCAGTCTCAAGACAAAGGAACGACGAACGTGATCATCTGCATCTGCCGCGGCAAATCGGACAAGGACATCCAGCGCGCCATCGACAACGGTGCGAGCACGGTCCGCGACCTCCAGCGCTGCGGCATCGGCGACCAATGCGGCTCCTGCCACAACTCGCTGCGCACCCTGCTCGCCCAGGCCGCCGCAGCCGCCCAGCCCTGCCCCGCCTGCGTCACCCCCGAGCCCGCCGCCGCCTCCGCGATGGCCTGATCTGATAGGCTTTCCGCCCATGAAGGGCGACGCAAAAATCATCGAGGTCCTCAACGAGGTTCTGACGGCCGAACTGACCGCCATCAACCAGTACTTCGTGCACGCGGAAATGTGCGAGAGCTGGGGCTACGAGCGGCTGCTGCACATCATCCGCAAAGAGTCGATCGAAGAGATGAAGCACGCCGAGAAGCTCATCGAGCGCGTGCTGTTCCTCGAAGGCATCCCCAACGTGCAGCGCCTCTGGAACATCCGCATCGGCGAGAACGTGCACGAGATCTTCAAGGCCGACCTGGCGCTGGAGCTCGAGGCGCTGCCGCGCCTGAACCACGGCATCGAGACGTGCCGCGAAGCGGGCGACAACAACAGCCGCCTGCTGCTCGAAGCGATCCTCCACGACGAAGAGGAGCACGTCGACTGGCTGGAAGCGCAGCTCACGCTGATCGATCAGGTGGGCTTGCAGAACTACCTGGCCGAGCAGATCAAGTGAGCGCCTCCGTCGTGCTGGCGGCGGCGCTCGTCCTCACGAACGGAAAGATCTGGACGGGCGACGGCTTCGCCCGCAGCGTCACGATCGAAGGAAATCGCATCGTGGCGGTGGGAGACAGGCAATCGTGCCTGCCGCCGCCGGAACAGGCAGGATTGCCGGTCCCCCGGTGCATCGACCTCGAAGGCCGCCTGGCCGTCCCCGGCTTCATCGACAACCACGTGCACTTTTCGTGGGGCGCCGCCGCGGTGTCGCAGGTGCGGCTGCGCGACGCCGCCACTCCCGAGGAGTTCGCGAAACGGATCGCCGCGCAGGCGCAGAAGCTCGGCAAGGGAAAGTGGGTCACGGGCGGTGAGTGGGACGAGCAGCTCTGGCAGCCGTACCGACTCCCGCATCGCTCGATGATCGACGCGGTCACGCCCGACAACCCCGTCTTCGTGGCGCGGCTCGACGGACACATGGCGCTGGCGAACAGCGTCGCGCTGAAGCTGGCCGGCATCACGCGCGACTCGAAGGATCCGGCCGGCGGCACCATCGTGCGCGACGCGAACGGTGAGCCGACGGGCCTGCTCAAAGACGCGGCGATGAGTGCCGTCTATGCGGTGATTCCCATGCGCTCGCTCGACGAGCGCGTCGCCGCGGCGCGCGCCGGCTTGGCCGAAGCCGCAAAGGCCGGCGTCACGTCGTTCTGCGACATGTCGGACTCCGAGGCCTTCGAGGACTTTCGCGCGTACCAGCGGCTCGAGCGCGAAGGCGCACTCACCGCCCGCGTCTATCAGTTCGTGCCGCTCGCCGAGCACGCGCGGCTGAAGGCGATGGGCGTCGAGAAACGCTTCGGCGGCGAGCGCCTGCGCATCGGCGGACTGAAAGGCTTCTCCGATGGCTCGCTCGGCTCGTCGACCGCCGCGTTCTACGAGCCGTTCGTGGGCGAGCCGCAGAACCGCGGCCTGGTGATGGAAGAGCTGTCGAACGGCTCGATGGCGAAATGGATCGCCGAGGCCGACGCGGCGAACCTGCACGTGGCCATCCACGCCATCGGCGATCGCGCGAACGCGGAAGTGCTGTCGCTCTTCGAGTCGCGTCCCGACTTCCGCACGCGACGCTTCCGGATCGAGCACGCGCAGCATCTCAATCCCGAATTGATCAAGCGCTTCGCCGCGGATCGCGTGGTCGCGTCGATGCAGCCGTACCACGCCATCGATGACGGGCGCTGGGCGGAGACGAAGATCGGCCGCGAGCGGGCAAAGTCGACGTACGCGTTCCGCTCGCTCCTCGACGCCGGCGCGGTGCTCACCTTCGGCTCCGACTGGACCGTCGCGCCGCTCAGCCCGATCCTCGGGATCTACGCCGCCGTCACGCGCCGCACGCTCGACGGGAAGAATCCGAACGGCTGGATCCCGGAGCAGAAGATCACCGTGGCCGAGGCGCTCCGCTGCTACACGCAGAACAACGCGTGGGCGATGTTCGCGGAGAACGAGGTCGGACGCATTGCGCCGGGCATGCTCGCCGACATCGTCGTGCTGTCCGACGATCTGTTCACCATCGCGCCGGAGAAGATCGAGGACGTGCAGGTGGACATGACGATCTTCGACGGGAAAGTGATTTACGAGCGTTGACCTGCGCTCTTTTTAGTTGATCCCGCGCGTAGACGCGCGGGATAAAACTAAAATCTACCCACCCACCACGACATCCAACTCGTCCACCACCTCATTCAACGTGTGATAGCGCAGCTCGTCGGGATCCGCGACCAGCGACACGAGCGACGGGGTGTCGAAGCCGGCGGCGGTGAGTTGCCGGAGGAGCGGAATGGCGTCGTTGCGCAGTTCCTCGGGTGGATGCGGGAACGGATCCGCCTCGGTGCCGACGGCGCGGAACTGCGCGCGCTCCATCGCCTTCGCCCGCGCCTTCAGCTTCAACTGCAATGCGCGCACGGCGTTCACGACCTCGGCCGGCAACGCGGCGGCGTGGCGCAGCGTGGCGGCGTCGTTCTGCAGCAGCGCGATGGCGCGATAGACCTCGTCCGGCGCGCCGGCGTCGTCGATCGCGGCCACGAGGTCGTTCAGCGCGAACTCGATGTCGCTCACGCGCGCCGCGTTCACCCCCTGCTCCTTCGTCGCGGCAATGTGCTGGCCGAGGACGTCGGCGCTGATGCGGATCGGCAGGAGCATCGGATCGTCGCCGAGCGCGGCGCGCAACTGGAACAGCGCCGCCTCCATCATCAACAGTTCGCTCATGACTTGCGGGTCGCCATCTGCGCCAGGCCGGCCAGGATGTCCACCGGCAGCGGGAAGACGATGGTGGTGTTCTTCTCGACGCCGATCTCCGTCAGCGTCTGCAGGTAGCGCAACTGCATCGTGGTCGGCTCGGTGGCCAGCACGTGCGCCGCTTCCGCGAGACGCTGCGCCGCCGCGAACTCACCCTCGGCGTGAATGAGCTTCGCGCGCTTCTCGCGCTCGGCCTCGGCCTGCTTGGCCATCGCGCGCAGCATCGACTCGGGCAGGTCGACCTGCTTCACCTCGACGTTCGCCACCTTCACGCCCCACGGCTCGGTGTGCTGATCGAGGATCGACTGGATGCGCACGTTGAGCTGGTCGCGATGCGCGAGCAGGTCGTCGAGCTCGACCTCGCCGAGGACCGAGCGGAGCGTCGTCTGCGCGAACTGCGAGGTCTGGTAGCGGTAGTCGAACACCTCGACGATGGCGCGCCGCGGCTCGACCACTTTCAGGAAGACCACCGCGTTCACCTTCAGCGTGACGTTGTCGCGCGTGATGATGTCCTGCGGCGGCACCTCGAACGCCTCCTGCCGCAGCGACACGCGCACGATCTTGTCGATCGGCGCGAAGACGAGAAAGATCCCCGGACCTTTCGCCTCGGGCAACAGGCGCCCGAGGCGAAAGATCACGCCCCGTTCGTACTCGGGAAGAATCTTGATGGAGCTGAGGAGATACAACCCGAGAACGATGATTACGACCAGCACGGGGATGTTGGGCATCGAAGCCTCCGGACGCCCGCGATTGTACTCGTGCTATCTGCCGGCCGCGGCGCGCGGCTTCGCATTCTTCACATAGGTCTCCAGCCAGCGATCCTGCTCCCACAGCATGTGCAGGATCGACTCCTTCGCGCGGTAGCCGTGCGCCTCGTGCGGCAGCATGACCAGGCGCACCGTGCCGCCGAGGCCCTTCATG
This sequence comes from Thermoanaerobaculia bacterium, assembly GCA_036375135.1. GTDB lineage: Bacteria > Acidobacteriota > Thermoanaerobaculia > Gp7-AA8 > Gp7-AA8 > QHVT01. The sequence continues at coordinate 13,410 of DASUSL010000151.1, forward strand.
GCCTGGAACAAGCGCTCGCTCTGCATCGGGAACGAGCCGGCGTTGTCGTCGGCGGCGCCGTGGATCAGCAGCAGCGGCTCGTTGATCCTGTTCGCGTGCATGAACGGCGACATGCGGATGTACGTCTCGGACGCCTCCCAGAACGAGCGGTCCTCGGCCTGGAAGGTGAACGGCGTCAGCGTGCGGTTGTACGCGCCGCTGCGGGCGATGCCGGCGCGGAAGAGGTCCGTGTGCGCGAGCAGGTTCGTGGTCATGAACGCCCCGTACGAATGCCCGGCCACGGCGATGCGATCGCGATCGCCCACTCCGCGGCGTACCACTTCTTCGACGGCCGCCGTGGCGCCGGAGATGAGCTGCTCGATGTACGTGTCGTTCGGCTGCGCGCCGTTCGCGCCGATGATCGGAATCGACGGATCGTTGAGGATCGCGTAGCCGCGCAGCAGGTACGGCAGCGCGCCCCCGATGTTGGCGCGCACGAAGCGGTGCGGCGAGGTGGTGACCTGTCCCGCCGTATCGGCGCTGAGGAACTCTTCCGGATATGCCCAGATCAGCACGGGCAGACGTCCGTCGCGCGCGGGGTCGTAGCCGGGAGGCGTGTAGAGCTCGGCCGTGAGCTTCACGCCGTCGGCGCGCTCGTAGCGCAGCAGTTCCTTCTTCGCGCCGGCGATCTGCGGCATCGGATGCGGGAAGCTGGTCAGCGCAGTGGTCTTCTTCGCACGCACGTCGCGCAGCAGGTAATTCGGCGCCTCGGTCGGTGTCTCGCGGCGCGTCAGCAGCTTGCGTCCTTCGTCGTCGAGCAAGTCGACCGGCGTCTCGTACTGCTCCCCTTCCGAGCGCCACAGCCGCTCGGCTTTCTTCGTGTTCAGGTCGTAGCGATCGAAGAAGGGACGATCGCCTTCCGGCGACGCACCTTCACCGAAGAGGTAGAACGACGTGCCACCGTTGGTCAGGCGCAGCACCGAGCGCCCCCGCGCGTCGCGCTTCGTGACCGGTTCGCCGGGCGCGTTGTACCGATCCTGGATCGAGTTTTCGAAGAGGAGGTCGGGCGTGCCCGGCTGCGCCGGACGCACGCGCCACGTCCTGACCTGGCGCGTCTTCCACCAGCGCTCCTGCACGAGCGCGAGATCGTTGTTCCCCCACATCACGCCGCCGTAGCGCGTGGCCAGCGAGGCGAGCTCGGTGGGCGTGCCGTTGAACGGCGCGGCCAGCATCAGCACGCGATCGCGCACCGGCGCTTCGACGCGCGGATTCCCTTTGTCCTGCGCCTCGACCCAGTAGAGCGTGGCCGGGACGTCGGCGCGCCAGTTGATCCCGCGCGGGCCTTCCGCTGCGGCGTCGCGATCGGGGATGACCGTGTCCATCACCGGCAGGTCGGCGACCTGCTTCACCGGCTCACCGCTGCGCGTCCAGACGTCGAAACGGCGCGCGAATCGCCCCTCGGGGACGATGTACGAGAACGGCTTCTTCACCGTCTCGACGAGGAGGTACTGCCCGTCCGGCGAAGGCTCGGCGCGCACGATCATGCCGGGCGCGCCGACGTTGCGCGCTTTGCCGTCGAGCGAGACGGCCACGAGCTGCGACTGCAGGTGATATGCGAAGAGCGCGGCGTCGTGCTCGTTCTGCAGCAGATCCTGGACGGTGCGCGACGGCGTGCGGCGCCCGAGGTTCTCCTGCACGAGCGGGCCCGCAGGCACGGCGGTGGCGGTGGGGGCCGCGGGACGGTTGCCCGGCACGGTGCGCGCGATGAGCGTGCGGCTGTCGGACAGCCAGTCGAACGGACGGCGCGGATGCGTGCCGTTCAGCAGCACGTTGCCGACGCGCGCCGCGCGGCCGGTGGACGGGTCGGCGGTCCAGAGCGTCAGGCCGGTCTCGGTGGCGATGGTGAACGCGAGACGGCTGCCGTCCGGCGACCACGACGGGTTGCGCACGCGCAGCGGCGACGGCAGGCCGGTGATGGCGCGCTTCTCACCCGTGGCCTCGTTCAGGAACGAGATCTCGTTGGCGTACGTGACGCGCGACTGCTCGTGCGTGGCGGGGTTGAAGCGGTAGCCGCCGAGGCGGAGCTCCGGCTGCGAGAGGTCGGCGATGGTGAGCATCGGCGACGGGTTGGCGATCAGCATCCAGTTGCCGGGACCGGTGAGGGCCTGCGGCGTGACCGGCGCGTTGACGATGTCGACGAGGTCTTTCGCGGGCGTCTGATAGGTGTCCTGAGCGGCCGCGACCGCGGCGAACGCCAGCAGCAGGAGCGGCAGTGTAAATTTCTTTATCATTTCAAGTCCTCCGGCCGATATTACGACGGAGGCGGGCAAATGGTTTACGAAACATGCCGTCCTCCGCGGGGTAGTTACGACGGCGGAGGGGAACGGTGTACGACGCGCAGCGTCTGGACTGCGCGAGCGCAGCTCGCGCTCTCGAATGCCGCGGCGCAAGCTGCGGCGGAACGCAGGGCGTTTCGAGGCGTCAGCGCTTCCGGCGCTTCGGTTTTTCCTCTTCCATCGAGCCGAGCGCTTCCGCGATCGGCGCGGGGACGTTGTGGCGCAGCGTGTCGATGGCGCTGAACTCGATGCCGCCGTCGAAGCGCCACTCGTGGCGCGGGCGGTAGACGCCGATGTCGTGCACGCGCGAGCCGACGATCACACGCAGCGCGTTGCGGCGATAGTCGAAGGCGCGGCCGTTGCGCGTGTGCACGGCCACGTCGACGCGGTACGTGCCGGCCACGAGGTCGAGCGACGCGACGACGAAGCGCACGCGCACTTTCCCCTCGATGTGCTGCGGCGCGTAGCCCTCGACGTCGGTGTTCGTGCCGTACACGCACGTGCCGTCCGCGTGGTAGATGCCGAGGCCGAAGACGAAGTCGTCCTGTGGGGCGCGCGCCTCGACGTCGAGGTCGAAGACCACGGGCGTGCCGGCGCCGAGGGCCACCAGCTCGCGGCCGTCGTGATCGGTGAGGGAGACGCGCCTGATGAGGATCTCGCCGGAGCCCCAGCGTTCTTCGTCGTTCTCCGATTTCGGTTCGTCCTGAGGCGGCGAGGAGGCCGCCTCGGCAGCCCCCTGGTCAGTCGACATCGACGCCGGCGCTCCGCCGGAGACTTCCTGCAAGTACGCGTCGACGACGCGCATCGGGTCGCCGATCGCTTCGAGCTGGCCGTGGTCGAGCCAGAGGGCGCGGTCGCAGAGCGTGCGCACCTGGTCGAGCTGGTGCGTGACGAAGAGCAGCGTCACGCCGCGGTACTTCATCTCCTGGATCTTGGCCACGCAGCGGGCGGAGAACTCCTCGTCGCCGACCGAAAGCACCTCGTCGATGAGCAGCACGTCGGGATCGACGTGCACGGCCACGGCGAAACCGAGACGCACGTACATGCCGGAGGAGTACGTCTTCACCGGCTGGTCGATGAACTCGCGGATGCCGGAGAACTCGACGATCTTCTCGTAGCGCTGCTCGATCTCGCGGCGCGTGAGGCCGAGCATGATCCCGTTGATGAAGATGTTCTCGCGTCCGGTGATCTCGGGGTGAAAGCCGGCGCCGAGCTCGATCAGCGCGGCGATGCGCCCGTTGACGGTGAGCTTGCCGCTGGTCGGCTTGAGGATGCCCGAGATGAGCTTCAGCAGTGTCGACTTGCCGGAGCCGTTGCGCCCGATGATTCCGAACGCTTCCCCCTTGTCGACCGTGAACGAGAGATCGCGCAGCGCGTGCACCGAGGCGTCCGCGGCCGGCGCGAGCTCGCGCTTGAGCAGCGCGCTCTTCAGAGTCGCGAACTGCGAGCGCCGGCCCCAGAGCCGGTAGTTCTTGGAGACGTTCTCGACGTCGATGGCGAAATCGGCCACGCGCGAATCATAGTGCCCCTCCCTCCGGGTGGAGGACAGGCAATCCTGCCTGTCCCGCGTCGAATCGCGTTCCGCGGACAGGCAGGCCAGGCGGGACAGGCGCGACAGGCAGGATTGCCTGTCCTCCACTTTTCAGAGTGCGCCCATCTCCGCGGCCAGGCGGAACAGATCGAGATCGCTGCGCAGCGAGAGCTTCTGGAAGGCGCGGCTGCGGTGCGTGCCGATGGTTTTCTCCGACACGTTCCACATCGCCGCGATCTCCTTCGAGCGCTTGCCGAGCAGCAGCAGGCGGATCACGTCGAGCTCGCGCGGCGAGAGGCGGGTCAGGCCGGGCAGCGAGAACTCCGCGACGGCGCGCCGCTCGGCCGCCTCGCGCACGACGGTCGTGATCAGGATCTCGCCGTCCAGGCGCGTCATCGACACCGTGGCGTCGAGCGTCACGATGCCGCCGCCGCGGTTGCAGGCGCGGAACGAATAGCGCGTCGGCGCCGGCTTTCCGTTCGCGCGGCAGCGGCCGAACCACGACAGGCGCTCGAATTCTTCGGGATGGGCGATGTCGCGGATCGTGGCGTCGGAGAGCTCGGTCAGGCTGCGGTAGCCGAGCATGCGCGCGTACGGCTCGTTCACGTACGCGATGCGCTCGCCCGCCTCGATCAGCACGCCATCGGGAGCGTGGTCCAGAACGGCGCGGAAGTGGCGGTCGAGCATTCGCATCGCATCCCTCTTCTACATTCCGGAGGCCAGAGTCAGGGGTTTACCGGTCAGTTCCCGCGCACCCTCCACCTTTTCTTACGTCCGTGTGGCACGTTCGGATGTCGTTCGTGCAGCAGCAGCGAGCATGCGAAAACACGCCCTGCTACTCGCACTACTCTTCCCGATCCTGACGTTCGCGTCTTCCCATCGCGAGGCTCCGCTCATCACTGAAGACCCCACGATGGACAACACCGACGTGTATGTCTTCCGCAGTCCCGACGCGCCGAACACCGTCACCATCCTGGCGAACTACATCCCGCTGCAGGAGCCGGCCAACGGGCCGAACTTCTACAACTTCTCGCCGGCGGGCGTGTACGAGATCCACATCGACAACAACGGTGATGCGAAGGAGGACATCACCTATCAGTTCCAGTTCCGCACCGAGGTCCGCAACCAGAACACGTTCCTGTACAACACCGGCCCGGTGCTGACGCTGGACGACGCGGACCTCAACGTCCGCCAGTTCTACACCGTCACGCGCATCGCCGGAGCGCGCCGCAACGGCACGCAGACCTCGCTCGGCACGACCTTCCAGGTGGCGCCGGCGAACATCGGACCGAAGTCGACGCCCGACTACCCCGCGCTGGCCAACGCCGCGATCTTCAACCTCTCCAACAACGGCGGACGCGTCTTCGCCGGACCGCGTGACGATCCCTTCTTCGTCGACATCGGCGGCATCGTCGACCTGCTCACGCTGCGCCCGGTGCAGCAGCTCCACCGCGTGCCGCCGATGGCTTCCTCCGCGGCCGGCGTGGACGGCCTGCGCGGCTACAACGTGCACACCATCGCCATCCAGATTCCGATCGAGCAGCTCGTCGCCGGCGGCACCGCGCCTGCCGCGCCGACCGCGGCCAACGCCGTCATCGGCGTGTGGGCCAGCTCCAGCCGCTCGCGTGTGACCATCCTCAACACCGGCGCCTCGCGTCGCCAGAGCATCGGCGGCGTCGCGCAGGTCTCGCGCCTGGGCATGCCGCTGGTCAACGAAGTCGTCACCTCGCTCGCGTTCAAGGACATCTTCAACGCCTCCGAGCCTTCCGGTGACGCGCCGCTCTTCAGCTCGAACGAGACGTTCCGCAACCGCATCCTCAATCCCGAGACGGCCACGCTGATGAACGCGCTGTACGGCGTCGACGTGCCGCCCGCGCCGCGCAACGATCTCGTGCAGGTCTTCCTGACCGGACTTCCCGGCGCGAACCAGCCGCCGAACGTCGTTCCCGCGGAGATGATCCGCCTGAACGTGGCCGTCCCCGTGACCGCGCAGCCGAACCGCCTGGCCGCCATCGCCGGTGACCTCGGCGGATTCCCGAACGGCCGCCGCCTGGCCGACGACGTCGTCGATATCTCGCTGCGCGTCGTCGCCGGCGTGCTCGTCGAGGGCTACAACAAGTCCCCGAACAACGCGCTCACCGACGGCGTCGACGCCAACGACCGCGCCTTCCTCTCGACCTTCCCGTACGTGGCGCTGCCGCATCAGGGCTTCGAGAGCCGCCCGCACGCGAACCAGTAGGAGCGATTCCCCAATGCGAAAAATCCTCCTGGCACTGACCCTCCTCGCCGCGGGCCTCGCGCACGCGGGCCACTACGCCGACACGTACATCATTCCCGCGGTCGGGCACGTCGAAGGCGCCAACGGCGCCGTGTGGATGAGCGATCTCGCCATCCGCAACTTCGGCGCGGCGCCGCTGACGGTGCAGCTCGTGGTCATCGAGTCGGGCTTCGACACGATCGACAACGTCTTCCCGCTGAACAGCGACACCGACGCCGACGGCTCCGTCACCGTCAATCCCGGCAGCACCGTGCAACTGCGCGACGTCATGCGCGGCCATCGCGGCAGGACCAACAACCTCGGCGCGCTGATCGTCGGCGGCAACCAGCCGTTCGCCGTCACCAGCCGCGCCTACAGCAACAGCATGCCGCTCGGGCAGACCGTCCCCGCCACGCGCGACTTCCTCGACAACTCCCTCGGCACCGCCGACAACACCGCCACCGCGTACATCCCCGGCATCGTCAGCAACGCCGGCGCGCGGACGAACGTCGGCTTCGTGGCCGGCAGCTCGGGATCGGCAACCGAGGCGATGACCATCGAGGTGTCGGTCCGCAACGCGACGGGCGGCGTAGCCGGCACGCGCAGCATCACCATTCCGGCGGGACGTTTCGCGCACATGCAGTTCCCCGTCGGGTCGTTCGCGCAGGGCGCGTTCGACATCGGCTCTGCCGACTTCCGCATCACGCAGGGTGAAGGCGTGGTCGTGCCGTACGCCTCCGTGATCGACAACCGCACCGGCGAGGCCACGTACCTGATGGGTGTGTTTCCGCCCACGGGCGCGCCGACGCCGTCGTTCTTCCGACGTACCTTCGGGGCTTTCGACCGATGAAACGACTGCTCCTGATCGCGCTGCTGGCGCCGCGTCTGTTCGCTCATGACTTCTGGATCGAGCCGGGCACGCGCTCGCTGCGCGTCGGCGAGCATTTCGAAGGGGAACCGGTGCGCGGAAGCGCGCCGGTTCTCCTGGTGGAGCGCGATGGCGGCGCGATGCTCACGTATCAGAGCGGCCAGTTCGCGCTGCACGAGATGCCGCGCGAAAAGTTCGAGCGCTATCTCGAAGAGGAAGGACTGACACGCATCCGCCCGACCGGCGACGTGCAGCGCGAGCGCTTCGGACGCTTCGCGAAGTCGATCGTGCGCGGCGAGGCGTTCCCGCCGCTCGGCTGGCGATTCGAGCTCGTGCCGCTCTCCGCGTCGCGCTTTCAGTTGCTGTACGAGGGGAAGCCACTCAGCGACACGCTGGTCGTGGCGATGAATCGTTCCAGACAGCGGCTCACCGCGCGCACGGATGCAGAAGGCAGCGTGACGTTCGACCTCGGCGAAGGGGCGTGGCTGCTCAAGAGCGTGCACATGGTCGAGGCGCCGCGCGACTCCGGTGTGATGTGGGAGAGTCTCTGGGCGTCGCTGACACTACAACGCTGATCGCGCCGAACGTAGGGCAGGCTTCAGCCTGCCCGTTGGACAGGCTGAAGCCTGTCCTACGTGAAGCCTGTCCTACGTCTTAGATCGCTTCTGCGAGCGTGTCGCGCAGCCGGTCGAACACGAAGAAGCCGAGCGCCATCGAGCCGAACGCGTAGAAGAGGATCAGCACCGTGTCGGAGAGATTCGGCAGCCGGCCGAAGAAGAAAATGTCCTGATACGCGACCACGAACGGAGTCATCGGATTGACGCGCAGCATCGCGCGCAGCCCGCGTGACTGGATGTTGTCGATCAGGTAGATGACCGGAGTCACGAAGAAGCCGAGCTGCATCAGGTTGGCCACGATGTCGCGCAGGTCGCGGAAGAGCACCGACGCCGACGACACCGTCATGGCGATCCCCGCCACGAACATCGTCTGCAGCAGCATCAGCACCGGCGCGAGGAGGATCGTCCACGTCAGCGTGAACTTTCCCATCGCCGCGAAGGCGAGGATGGCCGCGAGCAGGATCGGCACCGCCAGCGCGAAGTGCACGAGGTGCGACAGCACGACCACGAGCGGCAGCGCCTCGGCGGGGAACATCACCTTCTTGATCAGTCCCGCGTTCGACGAGATCGACGTCGTCGACTCCAGCACCGCCGCGGCGAAGAACGTCCACGGCAGGATGCCGGAGAAGAGGAACAGCGGATACGGCTGCACGACGTTCGTCGGGAAGAACTTCGTGAAGACGAGGGTGTAGACCGCGAGCAGGAGCAGCGGATTGGCCAGCGACCAGAAGTAGCCGAGGACCGAGCCGCGATAGCGCGCCTTCAGATCGCGCGCGGTGAGGGCGGCGATGAGTTGGCGATGGCGCCAGAGATTTGCGAGCTCGTTCACGGTTCTGAGTGCTGAGTGCTGGGTGCTGAGTGCTGAGTCGGTGGGCTGGCGGGACTCAGCACTCAGGACTCAGCACCCAGCACTTTAATGGTCTTCGGTGACGATCAGCATGAGCGTCGTCGCTCCGACCTGGAACTCCGACTTGTCCGTCAACTCGACGGCGGACGAGATCTTCTCGCCGCCGACCAGCGTGCCGTTCGTCGAGCCGAGGTCGGAGAGCGTGAAGGAGGAGTCGCGGATCTCCACCGCGGCGTGCTGGCGCGAGGCCTCGCTGTCGTTGAGCGTGAGATCGGCGCCGGAGCGGCCGATGGTGATGCGCGGGCGGTCGATGCGGAAGACCTGGCCGGCGTCGGGCCCTTCGAGAATGGCCAGCGAGAGACGCTTGCCCGCCGGAAGCTGCAGCGCGCCCGGCGTCTGCACCTGCGGGATCTGCGACTGCTCGGTCGTGTCGGGGACGCGCGGCGTTTCCGTGCGGCCGGCCATCGTGCGGTCGCCAGCCTTCTCGGGCGCCGGCGCAGGCGCGGCGAAGGCGGGATTACGGATCTCGAAGATCTGCTGGCAACGCGCGCATTTGATCTTCTTCGACGGCTTCCGCTCGAAGCGCTCCTCGTCGTACTGGTACTTCGATTTGCAGCTCGGACACTCGATGATCATTGCGAAGCGCGATCATTGCATAGAATCCCATCCACGATGAAGAAGCTCCTCGCCGTACTCGCGCTTCTGCCGCTCGCCTGTCAAACCTCCATGCAGACCACCACTGAAACCGCCGCCGCTCCGCCCCAAGGGAAGCTCGAAGTGCTCTCCGGAGTCGAGCTCCGCCTCCGCCAGTTGCCGAAGGTCGCCGTCGACTACGACCGCTCGCTGCTCAACGAGAACGAGCGCGCCGTCGTGGCGAAGCTCATCGAGGCGTCGAAGTTCATCGACGAGATCTACTGGCGCCAGGTCTCCGAGGAGAACCCGGAGTACCGCAGGCGCCTCGCCGCGCAGGCCGGCGACTCCGGCCGCGACCGCGCCGGCTACGACTACTTCATCGCCAACAAGGGACGCTGGGACCGCCTCGCGCAGGACGAGCCGTTCATCGCGCCGTTCGGCGCCGCGGGGCACAAGCCCGAGGGGGCGGCGTTCTATCCGGGCGACATCAGCAAGGAAGAGATGGAGCGCTACATCGCCGCGCACCCGGAGCAGAAGGAGGCGCTGCAGGGACTGTTCACCGTCGTCCGCCGTCAGGGCGATCGCCTCGTGACCATCCCGTATTCGGTGCACTACCGCGAGTTCCTCGAGCCGGCGGTGGCGCGCATCCGCGAGGCGGCGGCGCTCACCGAGAACGCTTCGCTGCGCAACTACCTGACGAAGCTCTCCGAAGCGCTGATGAAGGATCAGTACCGCGAGAGCGACATGGCCTGGATGGACCTCAACGGTCCGCTGGAAGTGATCATCGGACCGTACGAGGTCTATGAAGACGCGATGTTCAACTGGAAGGCCGCCTTCCAGTCGTTCATCAACGTGGTCGACAGGCCGGAGACGGAGAAGCTCACCATCTACGCCTCGCACCTGCCGGCCATGGAGCAGAACCTGCCGATGCCGGACGAGCACAAGAACCCGAGCCGCGGCACGGAGTCGCCGATCCGCGTGGTGCAGGAGATCTTCACCGCCGGCGATGCGCGGCGCGGCGTGCAGACGGCGGCGTTCAATCTGCCCAACGACGAAGTGGTGCGCGAGCAGAAGGGCTCGAAGAAGGTCCTGCTCAAGAACGTGATGGACGCGAAGTTCCGCATGAGCGGGCAGCCGATCGCCATGCGCGTGCTCGATCCGGCGCAGCGTCCGCTGCTCAACTTCGACGCCTACTTCAACTTTGTGCTCTTCCACGAGCTGTCGCATGGCCTCGGGCCGGGGCTGATCACTCCTCCCGGCGGCGGCGAGCGCACCGACGTGCGCCTGCTGCTGAAGGACACGTACTCCGCGATCGAGGAGTGCAAGGCCGACGTCCTCGGCGTCTGGAACATCCTCTACGCGATGAACAACAACCTGCTGCGCCTCTTCAGCGAGGAACAGCTCTACGCGACGTACGCCGGGCTGCACTTCCGCTCCATGCGCTTCGGCATCGACGAGGCGCACGGCCGCGGCACCGCGGTGCAGTGGAACTGGATGCGCGAGCAGGGAGCGATCGTGCCGTCGAACGACGGGACGTTCCGCGTCGACTTCGCGAAGATGCGTCCGGCCGTCGAGTCGCTGGCCACGGAGCTGCTGATGATCGAGGCCACGGGCGACTACGCGCGGGCGCAGCGCTTGCTGTCGAAGTACGGCGTGTCGACCCCTGAGATCGAGTCGGTGACGGCGCGTTTGAAGGACATCCCCGTCGACATCACGCCGTACTTTCCCGCGGCGGGCGAAACGGAGTAGTCGATGGAAGGTCGCGTTCTACTGAATTGCGGCGAGTGCGAGCTCACCCGCCAGATCGCCGGCGAGATCCCGGACGAATACATCCGCTCGTTCGCGGACGCCGTGCAACAGGACGGCTGGGTGCCCAAACCCGGCGCCAACACCGCGGAGCTCATCTGCCGCGACTGCCTGATGAAGTACGCCGGCCACGAGACGGTGGACGACGAGGAGAAGGTGCAGGGGCGGAAGAATCCGATGGAGCCGTAGAAGCAGTGCTGGGTGCTGAGTGCTGGGTGCTGAGCTGAAGCCGAGATCACTCTCAGCACTCAGGACTCAGCACTCAGCACTTCGTTCCTCGTTACGCCAGCTTGCGGATCGCCTCTTCCACCTGTTCCGCGGTCGGGACGACCGGCTGCACGAGCTGGCCTTCCAGCCACTCGTACTCACCCTTCAACATGCGCTGCACGACTTTGTACGCGAGCTCGTCGTGGTTGTCGAAGAGCGTGCGGAAGTTCTGGTCGACGCGCACGCGCGCCTCGCGGCAGAAGAGGTCCGCCAGCTCCAGCGCGTTCTTGTTTCCCTGCTTGGCCAGCATCGACGCGTAGCTGATCGCGGCCGACATGGCGAAGAGGTCCGTGCCGATGTCGACGATGCGGAACAGCACCATCTGCTTCCGCTCCAGCTTCGCCTGGAAGCGCATCATGGCGTGGAAGATCGAGCGCGCCACGTGGCGCGACTGCCGCTCGATGTAGCCCGCGTGCGTGGCCAGGCGTCCGAAGTCGCCGTGTTTCGGGAAGCGGCTCCAGCCGACGTAACGCGACGGATACCAGGTCGAATAGAACGCGCCCGCCTTCGCCGCGGCGGCGACCTTCTCGCCGGCCGGCGTCTCCGGCAGGAGGATCTTGTAGCCGCGCTTCATGTGCGGGTCGACCGCCTCGCGGGCGATGAAGAGATGCTGGATCTCGCTCGTCCCCTCGAAGATGCGGTTGATGCGCATGTCGCGCATGATCCGCTCGACCGGGTAGCCCTTCTCGCCGCGCGCCTTGAGCGAGTTCGCGGTCTCGAAGCCGCGTCCGCCGCGGATCTGCACGAGGTGATCGACGCACTGCCACGCCACCTCGGTGTTGAACAGCTTGGCCATCGCCGCCTCGAGGCGGAGGTCGACGTCGCCGCGATCGGCGAGTCCCGACGTCAGCCACACGATCGACTCCATCGCGAACGTGTGTGACGCCATCCAGGCGATCTTCGCCGCGACCGCTTCGTGCTTGCCGATCGGCAGGCCCCACTGCACACGCTCGTTCGCCCAGTCGCGGGCGATCTCCAGCATGCGGCGGCCGCTGGCGGCGCAGCCCGCGGGGATCGTCAGGCGGCCGGTGTTCAGCGTGATCAGCGCGAGCTTCAGGCCGAGGCCTTCACCCCAGAGGAGATTCTCCTTCGGGACGAAGACGTTGTTGAACTTGATCAGCACGTTGCCGATGCCGCGCAGCCCCATGAACTGGCAGCGGTGCGCGATGTCGACGCCGGGCGTGTCCATCTCCAGGATGAAGGCGGAGATCTGCTTCTTCTCCTTCCCCTTGACGACCTTCGGCGGCGTCTGCGCCATGACCACGATGACCTCGGCCTTGAGGCCGTTCGTGCACCACAGCTTCTCGCCGTTCAGGATCCATCCCTTGCCGTCGGGCGAGGGCGTGGCGGTCGTCTGCATCTTGGCGGGGTCGGAGCCGACGCCCGGCTCGGTCAGCGCGAACGCGGAGATCGCGCCGTTGGCGAGGCGCGGCAGATACTTCTTCTTCTGCTCCTCGGTGCCGAACAGCTTGAGCGGCTGCGGGACGCCGATCGACTGGTGCGCGGAGAGCCAGGCCACGCTCGAGCCGCACCAGGTCGCCACGAGGGCGATGGCGCGGTTGTAGTTCGTCGCGCTGAAGCCGAGGCCGCCGTACTCCTTCGGGATCTTCATCCCCCACGCGCGGAGCTCGTTGAAGCCTTTGAAGAGCTCGTAGTCGTACTCGCCCTTCTCGTCGATGGCGTCGGCGTCGACGTTCTCGGCGAGGAAGCGCTCCATCTTCGCGAGGAACTCGTCCGCCTCCGCCTTGTCCTGAGCGGGCTGCTCGGGGAAGGGATGGATCAGGTCGAAGTTGACCTTGCCGAGGAACAGGTCCCCTACGAATGAAGGCTTTTCCCACTCCGTCTCACGCGAGGCCTCGGCGACCTCCATCGCTTCGACAGCGCCCTGAGTCTTGACTTCCGCCATGTGCTGCTCCTTTGGGGGCTCCCCGTTACAGGATTCGTACCGCCCGCTTTTTCGTGCGAGCGGAGTGTGAATGAATGGCCATTCAGTCGTCAAGTGTGCAAAAAGCGTGGCCGGCGGCCCCCGTCTCTTCGGCTGGCTCGCCCTGCAGGCGCAGGAGCGCGCGACCGGCCGCGGCGCGACGTACCACGCTCTGGCTTCCGCTGGCATAAGCTGGACGCATGACGAACGACCTCGAAGTCCTCGACGAACGCGGGCTGCTCGCGAACCCGCGGCCGGAGATCGACCGTGAAAAGCTGCAGCACCACCTGCGCGAGGCGCTGCGCATGCTGCACGTCGACCTCGACGACGAGAACGTGCGCGATACGCCGCGGCGCTGGGCGGAGTCGCTGATCGCGATGACCAGCGGCTACGACTACACGGACGTCAAGAAGTTGACCACTCTCTTCCGCAAGGCGTGCTCGCGCGCGGACGAGAACTGCCAGAACCTGGTGGTCATCGGCGGGACGTACAAGACGCTCTGCGCGCACCACATCCTGCCGTTCTTCGGACGGTTCATCATCGGCTACATCCCGGAGAAGACGATCATCGGCGCGTCCAAGATCCCGCGCATCGTGGAGGTCCACATGCGCCGCCTGCAGTCGCAGGAGCACCTCGCGCACGACGTGGCGGACATGATCGAGAAGATCCTGGAGCCGCGCGGCATCGCGGTGTGGATGGGCGGCGTGCACCTCTGCATGGTGATGCGCGGCGTGGAGCAGGAGTCGTCGTTCATGGAGACGAACGTGCTCCGCGGCGAGTTCCTCAACGACGAGCGCACGCGGCAGGAGTTCATGTCCATCGTGAACCGCCGCGGCGAGCGCGGCTGAAAGAGACGCCGGGGGGCCTCCGGCGGGCCGGTGCGACCGGCAGCGCTCGTTGCTTCGCTGAACGCACGCTCTCGGCGGAGCAATCAG
>DASUSL010000152.1:0-8825 GCA_036375135.1 Thermoanaerobaculia bacterium
CGGCGTGACGGCGAATACGTTCCGCCGGCTCGTGGCATCGTGAGTCGCGGGGGGTGGGCCGCTCCGATGGGGGTGCTTCGCTCTCGCGAAAACCACGCACGATCTCTTCGCGCTCACGATGACCGAGGTTCAGCGCGTTCCATCCTGCCTCCGCAACGGAACCTACATTCGCATCATGAAACGCACGCTCTCACTCGCACTGCTCCTCGTCCTCTCCTGCGCCACGACGAAACCCGACAGCGATGCGGAGCGGATCGACCGCTTCGTCCGCCACGCCCTGACGCAGTTCCCCGAGGTGCCGTCGCTCGGGGTGGCGGTCGTGAAGGATGGGAAGACGCTGCTCACGCGCGGCTACGGGCTGCGCGACGTCGCGAACCAAGTCCCCGCCGACGCCGACACCGTCTACTACATCGCCTCGTCGACGAAGTCGTACGTCGGCCTGCTCGCGGCGACGCTGGCCGCGCGCGGCGTCGTCGACCTCGACGCGCCGCTCTCCCGCTACCTCCCCGAGACCAGGCAGAACGCCACCCTGCGCGCGCTGCTCACGCACACCTCCGGCATCTCCAACGACGCCATCGTCATGCGCACCGCCTTCACCGGCGAGCACGGCGACCTGGTCGCGCTCCTCGGCCGCAGCAAGCCGGTCGAGTCGAAGTTCTCGTACGACAACCTCGGCTACGTCGCGGTCGGCCTCGCGCTCGAGCGTGCGACCGGCAAGACGTGGCAGGAGCTGCTCGCCTCCGAGCTCTTCGCGCCCCTCGGCATGACCCGCACCACCGCCTACATGAGCCGCACCACGAGCTGGCCCGTGGCCAGACCGTACGACAGGAGCGGCCCGCTCGCCTTCATGAAGAAGGACGAGACCATGCACGCCGCGGGCGGTCTCGTCACCACGCCGCGCGACCTCGCGCGCTGGCTGGAGGCGAACGTCAACCGCAAAGGCCTGCCCGCCGCCGCCTTCGCTGACGCGCAGAAGCAGCACGTCGAGGTGAGTCCCGCCACGAACTGGTATCGCTTCAAGCGTACCGGCTACGCCCTCGGCTGGTATCACTCCGATTACGAAGGGACGCCGATGCTGCACCACTTCGGCGGCTACGAGGGCTGGCGCGCGCACGTGTCGTTCCTCCCGAACGAGAAGCACGGCGTGGCCATCACCACCAACACCTCGTCGCCCGGCGCGCAGCTCCGCGACCTCGTCGCCGCGTATGCGTACGACGTCATGCTCGGCAAGCCGGACGTCGACGCCGCGTACGCGACGCACCTCGCGAAGATGCGCGCCGACACCGACGCGTCGCTGGCCCGCATCCGCGAGGAGATCGAGAAGCGCCGCCAGCGCCCGCCGTCGCTCACCAGGAGCGCCGCCGCGTACGCCGGCCGCTACGCGAATGACCTCTACGGCACGATCGAGATCCGCGACGGACGCGCCTCCCTCGGACCGCTCGCCGCGCCGCTCGAGCCGTTCACCGAGCCCGAGTCGGCGCGCGTGGAGCTCATCCCCGGCTCGGGCGAGGTGCTCCGTTTCCGGTTCGCGAACGGCGACCGCGCCGAGTCGCTCGTCTACCGCGAAGAAGTCTTTCGCCGCGTTGACTGAGTGACACTGTCATCCTGAGCCGGCGTAGCGCGGCGAAGGACCCCCCGGTTCGGAGCGGCCCTCGTGCTATCGGCAGGGGATCCTTCGCCGTCTTCGCGGCTCAGGATGACACGTAGCACGACGGCTCAACCGTTTGTCCCTTGTGACCGCCAGTGTGCACGGGGATGTGCACACTGGCGGTCATGATTCGCAAGTGCGACCGCGACGCGGCACTCGGCCACTACCTTCCCATCCCCACGCAGATCGTCTCGAACGAGGAGTTCGTGCCGATCCCGCAGACGCCGGAACAGCAGCGCGTCGAGGCGAAGCTCAATGAGATCGCCGGTGCGGCCTCGAAGAAGCTCGGCGTCTCGCGCCGCAGCTTCCTCGCCTCGAGCGGCGGCATGGCCGCGGCGTTCCTGGCGATGAACGCCGTCTTCGGCTGCCGCTCGTTCGACGTCGATCCGGCCGAGGTCATGGAGCCGGGAGCGGGGGCGGAGAAGTGGCCGAAGAACGAGTTCATCTTCGACATCCAGACGCACCACGTCGCCGCGGGACGCATCATCGAGATGCCGCCGCTGCTGCGCTACCGCGAGTTCGGCGCGATGATGGGCAACGAGGCGTTGCGCGGCCGCACGCACGCGTGGGAAGACCTCTACCTCGCCAATTACGTGAAGGAGATCTTCCTCGACAGCGACACCGTGGTCGCGGTCATCACGGGGCTGCCGTCGCGCACGGAAAACCAGAACGTGCTGCCGCCCGCGGACATGGTGGAAACGCGCGCGCAGGTGAACGGCCTCGCGAAGTCGCGGCGCCTCCTCGCGCACGGACTCTTCTCTCCCGACCTCGGCTCGCTGAACATGGAAGAGATGCAGCGCCAGGTCGAACAGCTGAAGATCGAGGCGTGGAAAGGCTATCCCGGCCAGCCGCTCGCGCCGGACGGGCGCGGCTGGTGGATGGACGACGAGAAGATCACGTACCCCGCGTACGAGTACTCACGCCGCGTCGGCATCAAGACCATCTGCGTGCACAAAGGGCTGCCGCTGCCGGTGTGGGACATGGAGCACTCCAGCCCGCGCGACGTGCCGAAGGCGGCGCTCGATTTTCCGGACATGAATTTCCTCATCTACCACGCCGCGTTCCGCGACCTCCGCGAGCTGTTGAAAGCGGCCGAGGATGACTTCAGGACGACGCAGTACGTGGCGTGGATCTCCGATCTCTGCGAGGCGCGCAAGAAGAACCCGCGTATGACCAACGTCTACATGGAGCTCGGTACGACGTTCGGCATGGTGGCCGTGGCGCAGCCGCGCGCGGCGGCGTACATCGTCGGGATGATGCTCGACGCGTTCGGCGACGATCACGTGCTGTGGGGAACCGACTCGATCTGGTGGGGCTCGCCGCAATGGCAGATCGAAGCGTTCCGCCGCCTGCAGATGCCGGAGGAGTACATCGAGCGCTTCGGCTTCAAGCCACTCACGGCCGAAGTGAAACGGAAAGTGTTCGGCCTCTCCGCCGCGCGCATCTACGGCATCGATCCCGCGGAGAAACTGCGCGCGCTGCCGCACGACGGGCTGACGAAGCTGAAGACCGCGTACAAGGCGGGAGGCGGCATGCCGTCCAACACGCAATACGGGTGGGTTGTGTAAGGTGTCATCCTGAGCCGCGCAGACGGCGAAGGACCCCCTGCTGAAACGAACGAACCGCGCACGCACGCGGCTCAGGATGACACCGGTGGCATGGCGAATGTAATCGATGCCGCCGCCCTTGATGTCGCTCTTCGCCGGGCGTGCCCGGCGTCCCGTGGAAACGGTGACGCCCTCGCGCACGTTCGCCGACGTCGTGCTGCCGCCCGAGACGCGGCGCACGCTCGACGAGGCGCTGGCGCAGGTCCGCAATCACAACCTGATCTTCGGCTACTGGGGACTCGGCGAGCGCCACGGCACGGGCCTCGGCCTGGCCTTCAACTTCGCCGGGCCGCCGGGCACGGGGAAGACCATCTGCGCCGAGGCCATCGCGCACGCGCTGGGGATGAAACTGCTCGTCGTCGACTACGCGGAAGTCGAGTCGATGTGGATGGGGGAGACGCCGAAGAACGTGGCCGCGCTCTTCCGCTCCGCCGCCGAGCAGCAGGCGGTGCTCTTCTTCGACGAGGCCGACGCGATCGCCACGCGCCGCTCGCTGGCCGCCGGACTGCCGCAGGACCGCGAGAGCAATCTGACCGTGAACGTGCTGCTGCGCGAGCTCGATGCGTTCAACGGCGTGGTGATCTTCGCCACGAATCTCGCCGCGCACTTCGATCCGGCGTTCGAGCGCCGCATCCGCACGCATGTGCGCTTCGTCATGCCCGGCCCCGAGGAGCGCGAGCGGATCTGGCAGGTGCAGATTCACCCCCGCAAGACGCCCCTCGGCCGCGACGTCGATTTCAAGGCGCTGGCGCAGAAATACGAGGCCGCCGGCGGCGACATCAAGAACGCCGTGCTGAAAGCGGCGTCGTCGGCCGCCGCGGAGAAGGGCTCCGATCCCGGCAAGGCGATTTACCAACGCCACTTCGAGCGGGCCATGGAAGATGTGCTGGCGGCGAAGCAGGTCATGCAGCAGTCGCTGTTCACGGATGGCCGTCCGGCGCACGCGCTCACACCGCCGCCGCCGCCGCTCGCGCTCGCCGCGCTGGTGGTGGCATCGATCGCGCTCATCGTGGCCGTGGTGTCACTGTTCCTATGAAAAGACTCTCGATCGCAATCCTCGCACTCACCATCGTCTCCTGCGCGGCTTCGGCACCCGCCCCCGCCGTCGCGACCGCTCCTGCTGTTGCCGCCGAGCGTTCCGACTTCGCCGATCTCGATCATCCTCGCGTCGCGTATCACATCGAGCGTTTCACGGGGGAGAAGCGGGCCGAGTTCGCCTCGTACCTCGAGCGCAAGTCGCAATACGAAGAGATGATCCGCGCGAAGCTCCGCCGCCGCGGCATGCCCGAGGAGCTGCTCTACCTGGCGATGGTCGAGTCGGGCTTCAATCCGACCGTGCATTCGCTGGCCAACGCCGCGGGCATCTGGCAGCTCGTCCCCGACACGGCGCGCCGCTACGACCTGAAGGTCGACGAGACCGTCGACGAGCGGCTCGACCCCGAGAAGTCGACCGACGCGGCGCTGTCGTATCTCTCGTATCTCTACAACCGCTTCGGCTCGTGGTACCTCGCCGCGGCGGCGTACAACGCGGGGGAGAACCGCATCACGCCGATCATCGCGAAGGGGACCGACGAGGATTACTACCGCGTCTGGGACCAGCTTCCCGGCGAGACGCGCGACTACGTCCCGGCCATGATCGCGGCCATGCGCATCGCGCGCGACCCGTCGCGCTACGGCTTCTGAACGTGCGTCCTGTAGACGTGCTGAACGTCGGCGCTGCCGCGCACCTTGCCCCACACCTCGAGCTGCCAGCGGATGCGCCGGCGCAGGTCGGAGCCGGTCGGCTCGAGGTGTCCGGGGACGTCGAACGTGAACGTGCGGTCGAACGTCCCCTCGAACGGCCCGCTGTCGAACAGGTGGATGTTCTCGATCATCTGCGACGACCAGTTCTTCCGGCGCCGCCGGATCTGCTCCTCGCAGACCAGGTTCACGCGCAGCGACTCGAAGGCCGCGTCGCCCGGCTGCCGCACGCGAAACGTCGCTGTTCGTCCGAGGATGAGCGACTCGCCGCTCATCTCGACGATCGTCTCCGGCGTGCGCAACGCGAAGAGCTGCTGCACGCCCGCGAAAAAGAGCAGCACCGCCACGACCCCGAACCCGCCCCCGACCACGTACATCAACCACCCCTCGCCACTGCGCAACAGAAAGAACGACAGCGTGCCGAGGACCGCCACGATGCCGAACATGCAGCCGATCTGGCCGCCGCGGGAGCGGTTGCGGGGGAGGCGGTTCATGGTCAGATGAACAACCTGCGGTCGAGAGTGAACCGTTTCGGCTCGCCGGTCTCGACCGAGCCGAAGTCAGGATGCTCCGGGTTGATGAGGTAATTCGTCTCCGTCTCGATTACCGCGCTCGGAACCGCCAGCACGACGGATGCACGGCTCTCGAGCCACTCGTTGCCGATCTGCTGCAGGCGCGGAGGGTGAGGGAGATCGCGCCAGTTGTCCGGCAGCATCGCGCGATCGACCGTCTCGACGATCGCTTCGGGAAACCAGCAATGGAGCACGACATATTCACGGATGCGTTCCCTCTGCGGGACGTTCACGAGCAGTTCCAGCGTCGCAAGCGACACCGTGCTGGCCGTATAGACGACCGGGTGTCCGCGTGAGTTCCAGCGTCCGCCGGTGATGCGTGCACCTTCGCCGCTGAACGCCTCCTCCGCATACTGCGGTCTCACGATGCGGCACGCGGTCAACACTAGGAGAAAACGCCGTGCTCTGCTCGTCCGATGACGTTCTCGACTTCCTCGGCGCCGACCTCGGTGCGCGCGAAGTCGATCGGTGGCACTCCGCCGAGGGCGGGGTTCCTGCCCGTGAGCCACTCGGTGGCCGCGTCGGGTTCTCCATCGAAGAGATCGAGCGCCCGCCCATAGATGCGCGCCGCACGCACGAGACGATCCGACTCATCGGGAGCCAGGCGTCCGCTTGCTTTGCGCCGGGCGAGCGTTCGCGGCGGAAGAGTGAGTAATCCCGCCACCTGCTCGACCGTGAGTCCCGTGTTGCGGACAAACCGCTCCAGCGCCTTCCACGGCAGACCTTTCTCGATCGCGCGAAGCAGGGCGGGAAGCTCGAACGTCTCCAGCCCCAGCAGCACGACGTAGGCGCGCGGTCCGGGCCGCCCGTTCGGAGAGAGCCCGCGATAGCGTTGCACGTCTTTGCTCGCAACTTGCGTATCCATCTGGCATTCAATGTAGTGCCACGTGGCGCGACGGTCAAGAACCCGATACGCTCCACCACAGCGCGTTGAACACGAGCGGGAACGTTGCGTGCGTCTGGCCGCGGTGCTGCGGGCGGAAGCCGAACAGGACGATCTTTCCCTTGCCGTAGGTCATCGCCACCGCGGCGGCTTTGCGCGTCAGGCGGTCCGCGCCGTGGATCCAGCCGGAGAGGAGGACGTCTTCCTCCGCCTCGGGGTACGTCGCCAGCACCCAGCGCTGCATGGCCGGGCCGGGGGCGGTGGTCTCGAAGGCCATGGCCGAGTCGAGGAAGGCCGCCGTCTCGGCCGGCATGCCCTGCGTCACGGGATGATCCGTGCGCACGTGCAGCCGCACGAGCGAGCCGGGGTTCGAGTAATCCTCGGAGCGCACGCCGCTGAGTGCGTTCCGCACCGGCACGTTGAACTCGCCGATCACGTAATTGCAGGCGTCGCCGAAGGCGATGAGGGTGCCGCCGTTCTCGACGAACTTCTTCAGCGCGTCGGCGCCGCTCTTCTCCAGCGCGCCGCGGTACTCGGGAGGCAACTCTTCCTCGTAGCGCATCGTGGCCTCGGAACGCCGGCCGCTGGTCAGCAGGTCGCGCGGGATGTCGGGAAGGATCACCGCGTCGAAGCCGGTGATGCCCTTCTGCACGTCCTGCGGCGAGAGACCCTTCGCGCCGACGCCGTACGTGTCGAGCAGCCAGCGCGTCCATCCTTCATCCATCGACGCCTGCCACGGCTTGTACGTCGCCACGCGCGGCTTGCGCGCGAGCTGCGCGCCGCGTGCGATCACTTCCTTCGTCGCCGGCTTGATCTCCGTGACGCGCGTCGTCCCCTGCGGCATCGCCGCGCGCTCGACGCGCACGCCCATCTGCAGCGGCAGCGTCCACGTGGCCACGTCGTACGGACGCAGCACGTCGCGTCCCGCCTGCAGGCGCACCTCGGGATAGCGTTGCGGCTCGAGCATCTCGATCACGAACTTCGAGTACGGCTGCGCGAGCGGGATCCAGTAGTCGCCGTTCGCGGCCTGCCGCACCTCGACGTTGTGCTCGGCCAGCAGCCAGGCCATGTGCTGCGCCGTCGGCCAGTCGCGCTGTTCCTTCGGGATGCGATAGCCCTCCGTCGCGGGGAAGGCCGCGACGGCGGCGCGGGAGCGGACGAGGAGGTTGCGGAGAAAATCCGCGCGCCGTTCGGAGACCTGTTCGATCAGGGCGTCCGAGGCGATGCGGCCGTAGTCCATGATGTCGCGGAGGCGCCACCAGCCGCCCTTCCACGGGTTCGGATGATTGATGGTCGGCTTGTAGTCGATGAGCCCCTTCGAGCCGCCGCGCAGCTCCGTCGGCTCGACGTGGAGCGGCGAGGCGATGCGCGCGGAGGCGATCTCGAGCAGCATGCCGGTGACGTTCTTCCACCAGCCGGTGTTGCGCGTGCCGCCGAGCCAGTACGCGTCGAACGAGTAGCCGTAAATCAGGCCGCTCTTGTTCGCCTGCTCGAGGCGGAAGGCCATGTTCGAGCCGATCATGTTCACTTCGCGCCAGATCAGCGGATGCACGTCGGGATCGACCGGATCCGCGAACGGCGGGATGAACATGCGCGGCCCCTCGCTGCCCATCTGGTGCTCGTCGACGAACACCTGCGGGTTCCACTCGTGGTACACGGCGCGGTTCAGCGCGCGCGTCTCGGCCTGCGTGAGCATGTACCAGTCGCGGTTGTTGTCGTGGCCGACGTAGTGATGGTAGAGCCACGGCAGGCGCCCGCCCTCGTACGGCGTGCCGACGTACTTGCGGTAGTAGTCGACGATCATCGTCTGCCCGTCGGGATTCAGTGACGGGACGAGCAGCAGCAGGACGTTGTCGAGGCGGCGCTTCGTGTCGGCGTCGGTGGCGGTGGCCAGCGCGTGCGCCCACTCCATGGACATCTGCGCCGAGCCGACTTCGCTCGAGTGGATGTTGCACGTGACCAGGACGACGGCCTTGCCGTCGCGCACGATGCGATCGGCCTCGGCGTCGGAGAGCCCGCGCGGATCGGCGAGCCGCTTCGCATCCGCCTTGATCCGCTCTTTGTTCCGGATGTTCTCCTCGGACGAGATGATGGCCATGAACATCTCTTCGCCCAGCGTAGTCTTGCCCAGGACCTGCAGCTCGACTCGCGGGGAGGCCTTGTCGAGCGCGTCGAAGTAGCTGCGGATCTGCTTGTAGTCCGCGAGCGTGCGGTCGGCGCCGATGTTCATCTTCAGGAACTCGGACGGGGTCGGAATCTGCGCGACCAGCGGCAGCGCGAGAAGGAGGAGCAGCAGGAGGCGTTTCATAGGGCGGACATTCTACGCAGGTGGCGACAGGGAACGACCGCGAGGCCTCCGGCGGGCCAGCCCGGCC
>DASUSL010000153.1:0-21972 GCA_036375135.1 Thermoanaerobaculia bacterium
TGCTTGGGCACGGCCACGAAGGTGCGGCCCGCGAGCTCGGCGCCGAGGGGGATGGTGAACTGCACGCTGGCCGCGCCGACCGGCGCGGAGGCCTCGGTGCCGCTGAGCGGAAGGATGAAGATCGCGGAGGCGGCGCCGTACGCGCTGACCGAAGGCGGCGTGCAGCGGCCATCGACGGCGCGGACGCGCGCGAAGAGCGCGGCCGGCTCGTTGCCGGCGTTGCTGCGCACGACGGAGTGCGAGGTGCCGGCCGTCGTGACGAGCTGCGCGTCGCTGAAGGAGGCGTTGGACGCGAGCTGGAGCTGATACGCGGTGGCGCCACTCACCGGCGTCCACTGGATGAGGAAGGGCACGCCGCTGGAGATCTGTCCGGGCGCGGCGAGGGCCGGCGCGGCGAGGGTGCTGCAGGCCGTGGCCGCGGGAACGATCTCGAGCCGGCGCTCGGTGGAGTCGAGCGGCGAACAGCCGCCGCCGAACCTGGCGCGCACGAACCAGCGCAGCACGCCGCCCGCGAGATTGCCGCTGTTCGCCTCGGTGCCGCTGGTGGTCAGCAGCAGCGACGTCACTCCGTCGCGCACGATGTAGAGGTCGTAGCTGACGGCATTCGCCACCGCACCCCACGCGAAGCTGAGCGGCGCATTTGCCTCGGCACCATCGAGCGGCGCGACGAGCGTCGGACGCTGGTGCGCCGCGCAGTTCGCCGGCGGCGTGTACGTGAGGCGGAAGGTCTGCGAGTCGCGCGACGGGCAGCGGTCGACGATGGCGCGCACGAACCAGTCGATGCGGCCCGGCGGCACGATGCGCGTGAGCGACGTCGAGGTGGTGGTGCCGAGGAGCGACTCGGTGCCGTGATCGACGGAGGCCCACAGCTCGTACGAGACGGCGTTGGGCACGGCGCTCCAGGCGAAGTCGACGGCGGCGTTGGAGGTCTGCGTGTTGCGCGCGGGCGCGACGAGCTCGGGGCGCGTCTGCGCGCAGTCGCTGCGCGCGGGGATGGTGAAGCGCACGGGCTGCGACTCGACGGAGGCGCACCCTTCGTACAGCGCCTCGGTCCACCAGATCACTTCGCCGCGCGGGATGGCGGCGTGCAGCGAGGTCTCGCTGGTGGTGTGGCCGAGGAGGGCGGGCGCTCCGCCGTCAACGGAGATCCAGACGCGATAGCCGCTCGCGCCGGCGGCGACGGTCCACTGGAAGGCGACGGAGCTGGAGGTCTGCACGCTGTTGTTCGCCGGCGCGACGGGGGTCGCGGTGGCGCGCGCGGCGCACGGGTCGGGCTTCGGCACGTTGACGGTGACGGCGGCGGAGCGCACGGGCGGGCAGCCGCTGAAGAGCGCCTCGACGTTCGCGACGACACTGCCCGCGGGGAGCGCGATGGTGAGGGACGTGGCGCCGTCGGTGGTGCCGGCGTCCTGCGGCGCGCCGCCGTTGACGGAGATCCAGAGGCGATAGCCGATCGCGCGCGCGACGTCGCTCCAGACGAACGTGGTCGGCGAGGCGACGGTGCTGCCGTTGGCCGGCGCGAGGAACTGCGGCGCGGCGTTGGTCGCGCAATCAGTGGACTGCGCGACGGTGAAGGTGCGCGTGGCCGAGGTCAGCGGAGCGCAGCCGGTGGCGAAACGCGCGATGACGAACCATGTCACGGCGCCGCTGGAGACGGGACGGGTGAGGGTGGTGGAGGTGGTGGTGGCGACGACGGTGTCGTTCAGCCAGAGCTCGTAGCCGGTGGCGCCGCTGACGGCGGACCAGGTGAAGGTGACGGGGGAGCCGACGCTCGCGCCGGCATTCGGCGACGTCAGTGACGGCGGCACCGTCGCGCAGGTGGGGGGCGCGCCGATGACGCTGGTGGTGACGGAGGAGGAGTTGTTGGACGGGTTGGCGTCCGGCGTGGCGGAGGTGACGTCGGCGGTGTTGACGAGAGTGCCGAGCTGCTGCGGCGCGGTCAGCGTCAACGTGATGATGCTGCTGCTGTTGCCGAGGGCCGTGCCGGTGCAGCGGATGCCGGCGTTCATGCGCGCGCAGTTCCACGGGCCGCCGTTCATGGAGAGGAACGACGTGCCGATCGGGAAGTTGTCGGTGACGACGACGCCGCTGGCGTTGACGGCGCCGAGGTTGGCAACGCGGAGCGTGTAGACGATGGTGCCGCCCGGCTGCGCGGTGGCGGGGCCGCTCTTGGTGATGGCCACGTCGGAGAGCTGCGGGCCGCCGTTCTCGATGAAGAGCTGGTGACCGTTGCTCTCGCTGCACGCGCCGGTGCTGACGGTGACGAAGACGCCGGTGGTGCCGTTCTCGCCGGCGGTGAAGGTGATGCTGTTCGTCCCCTGGCCGGCGGTGAGCGCGCCGTTGGTGACGGACCAGGCGTAGGTCGCGCCGGCAGTCACGGGCACGCTGGCGACGAGGCCGGACTGCGCGGGCGTGGCGCTGGCGGGCGCGGTGATGGCGGCCGACGGTCGCGGCGAGATCGGGACGACGGTGTTGCCGCTGCTGGTGCAGCTGCCGGCGTTGACGGTCACGCCGAGGGTCACGCTGCCGCTCGCACCGGCGGCGAAGGCGATCGCGTTGGTGCCTTGGCCGGAGAGGATGGAGCCGTTGGTGACGGTCCACGCGTACGTGGCGCCGCTCTGCGCGGCGACGCTGGCGGAGGCGCTGGAGTTTTCGCAGAGGCCGGCGGGCGCGGTGATGGTCGCGACCGGGTTGGTACCGACGTTGACTACGTGCGAGTCGCCGGCGCTGCAGCCGGCGCCGCTGGTGACGGTGACGCTGTACGTCTGCGTCGACGCGGGGGAGACGGTGATCTGCTGCGTGGTGGCGCCGTTGCTCCACGCGTAGCTCGCGAAGCCGGGGCCGGCGTCGAGCGTGACCGGCGCGGCGGCGCACGTGGCCGTCGGACCGGTGATGGTCACGACGGGCGTGGGGTTGACGGTGACAGTCACCGACGGCGGCGGCAGCGGCGAGGGGCAGCCGCCGCTCGAGATCTGCACGCTGTACGTGCCGGAGGTGGAGACGCTGATGGACTGCGTGGTGTCGCCGGTGTTCCAGAGCCACGAGGTGCCGTACGTGGCGGTGAGCGTGACGCTGCCGCCGGCGCAGAAGGTGGTCGGGCCGCTGGCGGCGATGCCGGGACCGGGGGGCGGCGTGGGAGGCACGGTGACGTTGACGGTGTGGCTGTCGGTCGCGCTGCAGGAGCCGTTGCCGACGGTGACGCTGTAGGTCGTGGTGGTCGCGGGCGTGACGGTGATCTGCTGCGACGTGGCGCCGTTGCTCCACGCGTAGCTGGCGTAGCCGGGGCCGGCGTCGAGGGTGACGCTGTTGCCGGGGCAGGTGCCGGTCGGACCGGTGATGGTCACGGTCGGGTTGGCGGTGACGGTGACGGTGTGGGCATCGGTGCCGTTGCAGCCGTTGCCGTCGGTGACGGTGACGCTGTACGTCGTGGTCGACGCCGGGGAGACGGTGATCTGCTGCGACGTGGCGCCGTTGCTCCACGCGTAGCTCGCGAAGCCGGTGCCGGCGTCGAGGGTGACCGGCGCGCCGGCGCAGCTCGTGGCGGGACCGGTGACGGTGACGGCCGGCGGCGTGTTGACGGTGACGGTGTGCGAGTCGCTGTTCGCGCAGCCGAGGGCCGTGGTCACGGTGACGCTGTAGGCGGTGGTGGTGGCGGGGGAGACGCTGATGGTGCGGGTGGTGGCGCCGGTGCTCCAGGCGTAGGTCGTGAAGCCGGGGCCGGCGTCGAGGACGACGGTGCCGGTGCCGCAGAGCGAGGCCGCGCCGGTGATGGTCACGGGCGGCGGCGTGCAGGCGCCGGCGGTGACGACGTTGGAGAACTCGGAGGTGCCGCCGGCGACGGTGGTGCAGGCGCCGTCGCTGTAGCTGGTGGCGGTGGCGACGATCGGATCGCCGGCCAGGACCGCGGCATTGGTGAAGGTGAAGTTGCCGGTGAAGGCGTTGCCGGCGACGCAGGTCTCGCCGACGAAGGTCTTGCCGTCGCCGCCGGCGTCGGCCTCGTAGGCGCTGATGCGGAGGCTGCCGATGGCCGGGGCGGCGGCCGAGGAGTCGATGCTGTAGCTGACGGTGACGGCGTTGCCGGCGGCCAGGGTCACGGCGCTGAGCGAGGGGAAGTTCTGCAGGCCGTTGGCGCCGCTGTCGGCGTCGCCGGCGTCGTTGGCTGTCGCGCCGTCGCCGCCGAGGTCGATGCCGAAGCTGGCGTTGTCGTGAATGGAGTTGTCGAGGATCGTCGTGCCGCTGCCGGCGGCGACGATCACGCCGATGTTGGCGTGGCCTGCGAGGATGTTCTCGCGGATCGACGTACCGGTGACGTCCTCGACACTGATGCCGAAGGAGCCGTTCGGGAGCAGCGTGCTGCCGCCGGCGTCGACGCCGATCCAGTTGTTGCGGATGAGGGTGTTGGTGGCGTCGCTGCCGGTGCCGGTGATGTTCACGCCGCCGTTGGTGTTGCCGGCGATGACGTTGCGATGGGCGGCCGTGGCGCCGCCGATCACGGTGGCATCGGAGGGATCCCAGATCACGATGCCGAAGGTGTTCGGCCGCGCGGCGGTGCCGGCGGGATCGGTGCCGATGTAGTTGCCGCTGATGGCGTTGCCGTCGCCGGCGCCGGTGAGGAAGACGCCGTGGTTGCTGTTGCCGGAGATCACGTTCCGCTGCGCGGGCGTGTTGCCGCCGATGGTGTTGCCGTTGCCGGTGACGCGGATGCCGTTGACGTTCGGGACGGCGAGGCCGGCGGGGGTGAGGCCGAGGTAGTTCCCCTCGATGCTGTTGCCGTTGCCGTTGACGTAGATGCCGGTGGTGTCGCCCTGGATGGAGAAGCCGCGCACGGTGGAGCCGCTGCCGTTGACGGTCAGCGCGGCGGACGTCGAGCCGGAGCTGCCGTCGATCTCGATGAGCGGCACGCCGGCGTAGCCGGGCTGCGTCGTGGCGTCGACGATGATCTGGCTCTGGATGGCCGGCAGGTCGCTCTGCGGGGCGATGACGTACGGGCCGGCGGCGATGTTGAAGGCGATGGTGCAGGGGAGCGGCGTGCAGACGCCATTGCTCGCGTCGGTGATGGCCTCGCGCAGCGAGCCGGGGCCGCTGTCGTTCGTGTTGGTGACGGTGAGCGTGCTGCCGGTGACTTCGACGATCGCGGTGATGGAGTCGTCGCTCGGATCGGGATCGGCCTCGATGGCGTCGACGCTGCCGGTGACCTGGTGCGTGCCGGCGGTCGACGTGGTGGTGAGGTTGAGGACGACGTTCAGGCCGCCGCCGTTGGTGATGCTGCCGAGGGCGCAGGTGACGGTGCCCGCGGCGAAGCTGCAGGTGCCGGCGGCGGGGACGGCGCTGTTGTACGTGAGCGCGGCGGGGATCGGCGCGGTGAAGGTGACGCCGGTCGCGGTCTGCGGGCCGATGTTGCCGATGGTGAAGGTGAAGTTGAAGGCCGTCGACGGCGCGAGCGGCGTGGGCGGCATGGTGGCGGTGACGCTGAGGTCCGCCGCGAGCGCGTCGACGGTGACGGCGGCGCTGTCGCTGTTGTTGCCCGGGACGGAGTCGTTCGAGGCGCTGACGTTGGCGACGTTGGTGAAGGTCTGCGGCGTGTTCGGCGCGTTGGCGTTGATGGTGATGGCCGGCGCGGCGCCGACCGGCAGCGAGGCGGCGGTGCAGGTGACGGTGAGCGTGACGACGTTGCACGTCCAGCCGGTGCCGCCGGCGGTGATGGCGGTGTGGCCGGCCTGCAGGGTGTCGGTCACGGAGACGCTCGACGCGGCGTCGGGGCCGGCGTTGCTGACGGTGAGGGTGTAGGCGATCGGCGCGCCGGCGACGACGTTCGACGGAGCGGACTTGTCGATGGAGACGTCGGAGACACCGCTGACGGTGATCAGCAGGCCACTGGCGTCCCAGGCGTCGCTGAAGGTGCGTCCGCCGCTGAGCGCGGGATAGGTGTAGGGCTGGGTGAAGTCGCCGATCTTCGACGTGGCGTTGATGACGCGGAAGGTGTCGCCGCCGGCGGGCTGGTAGAGGCCGACCAGCGCCAGCTCGAGCGTGCCGGCGAGGGCGGGAGTGGTGTCGGTGGAGAGCTGCGAGAAGCCGGTGCCGGGCGTGGTGCCGCCGAGCCAGAACTTGAGCGTGCTGCCGGCGGCCTGCGTGAAGGTGTCGCCGGTGACGGACATCGTCCCCGTCTGCAGGTCGACCGTGCCGCCGTTGTTGGCGAGGCCGATGCCGACGAAGTTGGTCGGGCCGGTGGCGGTGAGCTTGGTCAGCGTGCCGCTGTTGGTGAAGTTGCCGCCGCTGCCGGCGTCGTTGAAGTTGTTGTTGGCGGTGAGGGTGAACGTGCCGGCGTTGGTGATGTTGCCGCCGTTGGAGAGGTTGACCACGCCGCCGCCGGTGACGTCGAGCGTCGCGCCGGCGGCGACGGAAAGGGTGCGGTTGTTCAGCGCCTTGGCGGAGAAGCTCGAGAGAGTCAGCGAGCCGCCGGTGCCGACCGTCGTCGTGCCGCCGCCCTGCATCACGCCGGAGCTCCAGGTGGAGGCGCCGGTGAGGGTGAGGGTGCCGGAACCGTCGACGGTGCCGTTCGTCTGGGAGAGATTGGGGACGGAGACGCTGCCGGTGACGAGCAGCGTGCCGGCGGAGAGCGCGACCAGGCCGCCGCCGCTGACGGTGGTGCCGGTGGCGAAGGTGTAGCTGTGCGAGTCGATGAGGAGGGAGCTCGAGGCGCCGAGGGTGAAGGCGCCGCTGCTCACGCCGTCGGCGAGGTTGAGCGAGCCGCTGACGAGATCGACCGCCGCGGTGCCGCCGGTGTTGTTGAGCGTCACGCCGAGGGTGGCCGTGCCGCCGCCGATGCTGGTGCGGAAGACGCGCGTGTTGTTGATGTCGCCCGCCGAGCCGGCGTCGTTGATCGAGAGCGTATTGGAGATCTCGAAGAGGCCGTCGTTGGCGATGTTGCCGCCGTTCGCGAGGTTGAGCGCACCGCTGCCGGTGACGTTGACGGTGCCGGTGTTGACGACGCTCAGCGCGCGCTGGAGCGACTTGGCGCTGGCGCCGGCGATGGTGGCCGTGCCGAGGGCGGGGACGGTGGTCGTGCCGGCGCCCGCCATCGTGCCGCCGTTCCAGAGCAGCGAGGTGATGGCGATGCTGCCGGTGCCGTCGAGCGTGCCGAGGTCGAGCTGGACGTTCGGGAAGGTGTCGTTGGCGTTCGCGGTGACGGTGCCGCCGTTGACGCGCAGCGTGCCGGCGCCGCTGACGTCGCCCGCGGTCAACGTGACGGTGCTGTCGTCGACGAGGAGCGTGCAGGCGGTGCTGATGATGATGTTGCCGCTGCTGTTCACGAGTGCCGGATTGAGCGTGCCGCTCTGCACGAAGAGATCGCCGTTGTTGGTGAAGTCGACGCCGGAGAGGGTGAGCGAGCCGGCGCCGCCGCTCTTGCGGAAGGTGTTCGTGTTGAGGATGCCGCCGTCGCCGCCGGCATCGCTGATGTTGCCGTCGCTCTGCACGTCGAAGAGGCCGGCGTTGGCGATGTTGCCGCCGCCGCTCATGTTGATGGTGCCGCTGCCGGTGACCAGCACCTGGCCGCCGTTGGCGACGCTGAAGGTGCGCTGGATGGACTTGGAGCTGGCGGTGGTGATGGAGGCGGTGGCGCCGCTCGGGATGCCGGTCGTGCCGGCGCCGGACATCGTGCCGCCGCTCCAGGTGAGCGCGGTGATGTCGACGGCGGCGGTGCCGTTCAGCGTGCCGGCGGCGAACTGCACGTTGGGGAGCGTCTCGGCGACGTCGACGGCGAGCGTGCCGCCGTTGAGGTGCAGCAGGCCGCTGCCGCTGACGTCGGAGCCGGCGCCGAGGGTGACGGTGAAGTCGTCGAGGAGCCACGTGCCGGTGAGGATCACGCTGCCGTTGTTGGTGACGTTGGAGGTGTTGAGCGTGCCGGTCTGCACTTCGACCGTGCCGCTGTTGGTGAAGGTCACGCTGGAGATGGCGGTCGTGCCGGCGGTGCCGTTCTTCCTGAACGTGCCGCTATTGACGAAGGCGCCGGCCAGGCCGGCGTCCTGGATGGCCGCGTCGTCGGAGGCGGTGAAGAGGCCGGCGTTGGCGATGTTGCCGCCGTTGGAGAGCTGGATGGCGCCGGTGCCGGCCCAGTTGGTGTTGACGCCGGACTGGATGGTCAGCGTGCGTCCGTTGAGGCTCTTGTTGACGGCGGTGCCGATGGTGAAGGAGGCGCCGGTCTCGATGATGCTCGAGCCGCTGCCCGACATCGTGCCGCCGCTCCAGACCCACGCGCCGCCCGCTGGCGCTTTGGCGTTGCCGGTGCCGGTGAGGAAGCCGGCGTCGAGGAGCAGACGCTCGATGCTCACGGAGGCGCCGCTGACGTTCAGCGTGCCGCCGGAGACGTGCACCTTGCCGGCGCCGGTGGTCGCGGTGCCGGCGGCGAAGGTGTAGGTGTCGCCGTCGATGAAGACGTCGGCGCCGCTGGCGATGGCGATGGCCGCGACCGAGGTGCCGCCGGCGAGGTTGAGGCGTCCGGTCTGGACGTCGATGGTGCCGCCGTTGTGGTTGAGGGCGATGTTGGTGAAGTTGGTCGTGCCGGCGGTGGTGGACTTGCGCAGCGTGCCGATGTTGTCGAAGGTGCCGGCCGTGCCGGCGTCGCTGATGGTGTCGTCGGTCTTGATCTCGAAGAGGCCGTTGTTGTCGATGGCGCCGCCGCTCTGGAGCGCGATCGGGCCGGCGTTCCAGTTGGCGGTGGCGCCGGTGTCGACGGTGAGCAGTGAGGTGACGATGGTCTTGGCGCCGGCGCCGTTGACGTTGAGCGTGCCGCCGCTGGCGATGGTCACGCCGCCCGCGCCGATGAGCTGACCGCTGCTCCAGTTCATGGTGCCGGAGACGCTCAGCGCGCCGCTGCCGCCGAGGGTGGAGCCGGCGTGATTGAGGACGCCGCTGGCGTAGACGGTGCTGGCGCTGCTGATGCCGAGCGACTGCGCGGTGCTGATGGTCAGCGTCTGCGTGCCGGCGGCGTTGCCGAGCTGCAGGCTGCCGATCGACGGGAGGCTGTTGACGGTGACGGTGTAGGTGCCGGCGGCGTCGATGAAGGCGTCGTCGCCGGTGGTGGGAACGGTGGCGGGACTCCAGTTGGCCGCGGTCTCCCAGGCGCCGCTGCCGGCGATCCAGTGGATCTCGCCGCCGATGCGCATGGTGCCGGAGAGCTCGGACGTTCCTTCACTCGGCGTGGAGCAGGCGGCGTCGCTGTAGGCGGTGGCGGTGGCGACGACGTGGTTGCCGACGACGGCGGAGCCGGCGGGGACGCTGAAGGCGAGCGCGGCGAAGACGTTGCCGCCCTGGCAGCCGCTGTTGCCGAGGTACTCGATGGCCTGGCCGCTGCCGTCGGCCTTGTAGACGTCGAAGGCGAAGAAGTTCGCGTTCACGCCGCCGCTGGAGTTCAGCGACAGCTTCACGTTCACGAAGCCGGCGAGGTACCTGGCCTCGTTGAGCGTGGGGTGGTTCTGCTTGTTGTTCGGGCCGAGGTCGACGTCGGTGGCGTCGTTGCCGGTGGCGCCGTCGTCGGCGAGGTCGATGGCGCGGTCGCCGTTGCCGGCGAGCTTGCTCTTGCGCACCGCGTTGCCGATGCCGTTGCTGCTGGTGGCGATGCTGACGCCGTCGCCGGTGTTGTAGACGACCTTGTTGCCGAACGAGGTGCCGAGGAGGTTGCGGGCGGCGTCGTTCTCGAGGCGGATGCCGTGGCCGCCGTTGCCGCGCGCGGTGACGCCGTCCGGCGAGAGGCCGATGACGTTGTTGTCGACGACGTTGTCGTCGCTGTTGATGAGGATGCCGTTCTGCGTGTTGCCGCCGATGTAGTTGATCTCTGAGGGCGACGCGCCGCCGATGGTGTTGGCGTCGGAGGTGGCGTCGATCTGGATGCCGGTGGCGTTGGGGATGGCGATGCCGCTCACGCCGCCGAGGCCGATGTAGTTCGCCTTGACGGAGATGCCGCCCGCCTCGAGCACGAGCCCGGAGAGGAGGTTCCCGGCGATGACGTTGCCGGAGCTGGCGCTGCCGACGGCGACGTTGGTCGTGCCGTTGAAGATCTTCACGCCGGTGTTGTTGGCCAGGGCGGCGGAGAGGTCGGCCTTCGTGCCGATGTAGTTGCCGTACATGCCGATGTTGCTGGCCGCGCTGTCGACGATGACGCCCCAGGCGCTGTTGCCGCTGATGACGTTGCGCGCGGCGGCGGTGAAGCCGCCGAGGATGGCGTTGCTCGCGCCGAAGAAGTGCACGCCGGTGGGACTCGGCTGCGCGACGCTGCCGGTGAGATCGGTGCCGACGTAGCAGCCGGAGAGCGTGGAGCTCGTGGTCGTGCCGCTGAAGATGACGCCGGTGTTCGCGAAGTTCCTGATCGCCAGGCCCTTGACGTTGACGAAGGCGGCCTGGATGTCGATGCCGGTGCTGACCGTGCCGCCGCCGTCGATGGCCACGGTGAGGACGGCGTTGGAGGGCTGGCCGAAGGAGTTGGTGTTGGCCGAGGCGCCGGGCGCGGTGAAGCCGTCGATGGTGACGTCGTTCACGTTGATGGCCGGCAGCGGCGTGGCCAGGTTGATGGTGCCGGTGGTGGAGAAGCCGATCGTGCAGGGGCTGCTGCAGGCGGCGGAGTTGGCGTCGAGGATGGCCTGGCGCAGCGTCCCCGGCCCGCTGTCGTTGATGCTGCTGACGGTGATGTTGCTCGGCGGCGCGAGGACGTTGAAGGCGCTGCTGTCGCCGAGGTCGACGGGATCGCCGCCGGTCTGCGCGGCGCGCAGCACGACGCCGCTCTCCTGCGTGTCGTAGACGACGCCGCTGATGGTGACGTTGTTCGTGCCTGCGTTGATGATGCCGCTGGTGGTGCCGCCGAGGTTGCCCGTGCCGGTGAGCACGGCCAGGTTGACCGTGGTGTTGGCGGTGACGTTGGCGGCGCTGCCGTCGTCGTGGCGCGACTGCACGGCCACGTCGAAGCCGATGTTGACGTTCGGGTCGCTGCCGCTGTTGACGCTGGTGATGGCCAGGACGCCGGCGGCGCCGAGGGAGCCGCGCTGTCCGATGACGTAGTCGCCGAGGTACGTGGCCTGGCTGGTCAGCGTGGCGACGTTGCTCGTCTCGTTGACGACGTCGCCGAACTGCGTCCAGCCGGCGTTGTAGCGGGAGAGGTGGAACTTGTTCTCGGTGCCGTTCGACCAGTCGCTCTCGTTGTAATAGAACTGCAGCGAGTCGAGCGGCGTGGCGCTCGACGGCGACTCGATGGTCCAGTAGCGGTCGAGGAGGTTGAGGCCGGTCTTGTTCGGATGCAGCGCTTCGACGGCGCGGATGGTGACGGTGCCGAAGCTGCCGGCATCGACGTCGACGGGCATGTAGGCGTTCACGGTGCCGACGGGGAAGCTGCGCGCGGGGACTGCGTTCATGCCCATCGTCAGCGGTCCGACGATCCAGCCGCTGGTGCGGTTCAGCCCGGCCGCGACGTCGACGAAGAAGGAGCCGCTCTGCACCGTGACCTTGCCGGCCACGAGGTTCAGCGTGCCGTTGATGGTCAGGCCGTTGGTGTCGACGGTGAGGCCGCCGGCGTTATTGACGGTGAGGGTGCTCAGCGTGACCGGGAGGGTGTCGCTGAGGAAGGTCTGCGCCGCGCCGCCGTTGAAGACGAGCGTGGCGTTGTTGGCGGTGAGCGTGCCGTAGCTGAGCAGGCTGCCGGCGAGAGTGACGCTGTTCGTGCCGGCGTCGAAGGTGCCGGCGGTGATGGTCAACGTGTTGACGGTCGCGTTGCCCGCGAGGTTGGCGCTGCCGGCGGTCTTGTTGACGGTGAGGTTGTGATACGTGGCGCCGGGGACGTTCTGGATGCCGGTGCCGTCGAAGGTGATGGTGCTGGTGCCGGCGCTGATGCTGCCGGC
The DNA here is from genome assembly GCA_036375135.1 of Thermoanaerobaculia bacterium. Lineage (GTDB taxonomy): Bacteria > Acidobacteriota > Thermoanaerobaculia > Gp7-AA8 > Gp7-AA8 > QHVT01. Next base: position 11,883 of record DASUSL010000153.1, read on the forward strand.
GCTGGACCAGTTGCCGGCGATGTTGACGGAGCCGGTGGTGAGGCTGACGGTGCCGTCGCCGCTGATGTCGGCGTTGGCGTCGAGGGTGTCGCTGCCGAGGTTCAGGGTGACGTTGTTCAGGCCGTTCTTGGCGATGTTCAGCTCACCGTTGACGGTGAGCGCGGCGCCGGAGAGGACTTTGTCGGCGTTGCCGCCGAGGGTGGCCAGGTAGAGGCGCTGGTAGGCGAAGTTGCTGTCGATGGTCTGCGCGGCGCCGGACTGGTAGACGACGGCGGCGCCGGGGTTGAAGTTGACGGAGGCGTACGGGGCGGGGAAGGTCGTGGCGGTGCCCGCGCTGCCGAGCTTCAGCACGCCGAGGGAGTCGACGGTGACGCTCGAGGTGCTGCCGGGGTTGAGCGCGATCTGCCAGCCGCCGTCGTCGAGCAGGCCCTGGGTGACGGTGAAGAAGCCGTTGACCTGGATGGCGCCGTTGAGCGTGGCCGTGCCGCCGGCCTTGTTCACGGTGAGGTGATGGAAGGTGTAGGCGTTGATGGTCTGCGCGCCGGTGCCGTTGAGGATGGTGGTCGACGAGGTGGTGTTGATGATGGTGCCGCCGCTGCCGAGGTCTCCGCCGATCTCGAGGACGCCGGCGTTGTTGCCGAAGTCGATCAGCGCGTTGGCGGCGGTGCCGGCGAAGGCGACGTCGCCGGCGAAGCGCGCGGTGCCGCCGAGGGAGGTGAACTCGAGCTTGGAGGCACTGGTGCCGCCGGTGATGCTCACGCCGGCGTTGGAGGTCTCGAGCGTGCCGCCGTCGATGCGGACGATGTTGGTGGAGCCGGGCGACGGCGCGTTGAGGATGAGCGCCGGCGGGAGGGCTCGCTCGATGAGCAGCGAGCCGCCGGTCTGCACGACGAGCATCTTGTTGCCGGCAGTGCTGTCGAGCGTGACGGTGTTGATGACCCGCGCGTCGCTGACGGTGATCACGTGACCGGACGTGATGATGACGTCGTCGCCGGTGACGGGGACGGAGCCGCCCCACGTGGCGGGATTGCTCCAGTCGCCCGACTGCTGACTGGTGAAGGACGCACCGGACGCAGCTACCGCAAACAGCAACACCGCACACACGGCGGCGCCGCGCACACCTTTGACTGAGCTCATGACTCTCCCGGAAAGAGACCTGTTATTCGGACCGGCTGAGATTGTAAACGGGGACCCGGAATGAATGTACGTTCGCGCGGGAAAAAAGGACGTGAGCGGGCTCACGCTCAGCCGCGGGATGCGACAGGGAACGACCAGAGGCCTCCGGCGGGCCGGTGCGACCGGCAGCGCTTGTGATGCACGTGCGCTTCCGAGAGGCGCGCTTCAGGCGATCAACATGCGGCCCGGCTATGCCAACCAGCGCTGCCGGCCGCGCCGGCCCGTGTACGTACCGGGGACATGGTGGACGGGTGGCCGGGGACATGGTGGACACATTGAACGCGCCGGAGCAGCCTTACCAGCAGGGAGGCAGCGATGGGGTGGAGCGAGGTGTCGATCATGTCTGGACGAAGAGAGTTCGTGAGTCTGGCCAAGCAGGAGGGTGCGAACGTACGGGAGCTCTGTCGGCGATACGGGATCTCGCCGACGACCGGGTACAAGTGGCTCGGGCGGTGGGCGGCCGATGCGGACGAGACGTACGAGGATCTGTCGCGGCGGCCTCAGAGATCGCCGTACGAGACGCCAGAGGCGATGGTGGCCAAGATCCTGGCGGTGCGGGACGAGCATCCCGTATGGAACGCGCGAAAGATCCGGCGTGTGTTGCAGCGTGGGAACGAGACGGGTGTGCCGGCGGCGAGCACGATCGGTGCGATTCTGAAGCGGAACGGCCGGATCACGGAAGCTGCGAGCGAAGCCGCGCACAAGTGGCACCGCTTCGAGCGCGACAGGCCGAATGAGCTCTCACAGATCGACTTCAAAGGGTACTTCGAAACGGGTCAGGGCCGCTGCTACCCACTGACGATGCTCGACGATCACTCCCGTTTCATGCAGATCCTCAAGGCGTGCCGCAACGAGCAGACCGAGACGGTCAGAACGCACCTGATCGATTGCTTCCGTCGCTTCGGATTGCCTGACCAGATCAACAGCGACAACGGGAACCCGTGGGCCAATGCCAATGGTGATCGGCACACGACGCTGACGGTGTGGCTGATGCGGATGGGGGTCCGCGTTACGCACTCACGTCCGAGGCACCCGCAGACGAATGGCAAGGACGAGCGTTTCCACCGCACGCTGAAGGCCGAGGTGCTAGGGAGTCGGTGGTTCACCACGATGGCCGAGGTCCAGCGGGAGCTGGATCGATGGCGCGAGATCTACAACAACGAGCGCCCGCACGAGGCACTGGGACTGGAAGTACCTGCCAGCAGGTACCAGGTGAGCAAGCGGCCATATCCAGCGACGCTGCCACCGATCGTGTACGACTCGACTGATGTCGTGCGAAGAGTGATGAGCCGCGGCGGCATCCGCTTTCACGGCCGCGAGTACTACGTCGGGAAGGCGTTCATCGGCCAGCCGGTGGCGCTGCGACCGGCTGCCGAAGACGGGGTCTGGACCGTCTTCTTCTGCCATCAGCCCATCGCCACGATCGACCGTCGCCAGCCCGCATCGGTGAACGGCTGACCTCATGTCTTCGGCAACAGGGCACCGGGCTATGGAAGCTGACGTCCTGTGGAAAGCTGCTTCGCACCTTCCCACAGGACTTGGAAAACGCTACGCGTTTCCCACATCTCCCACAGCCCCTGCCAGCGACCCGAAAAAGAGAGGATCAAAAGGGACGAAGACGACAGGAGCAGCAGCTTCCGGAGTAAGCTGCGCACGACTAACACGTGTCCACCATGTCCCCGGCCACGTGTTCACCATGTCTCCGGTACAAACAGGCCCGCCGGAGGCCCCCCGGTCGTTCCCTCGTGCGTTGACCGAGTGATTGCGCGGCTGAAGGACGGCCAGGCTTACGTAGCGCTAAACGGAGTTCCGCACATGTGCACACGGCTTTGTGCAATCGCGCTTATTCTCCCGCGCGATGCGCTTCTTTGCCGTGCTGCTGCTCCTCTCCGCGACCCTCGTTTCCGCACAACCGACCTACACCACCGGCTTCGAAGACTTCGCCCTCGGCGACGTGCAGGGGCAGCAGGGGTGGGGCTACCTTTCGAACAGTCCCACCGGCGCCACGGTCGTGTCGGCGCCGGTGCACGGCGGCGCGCGGTCGCTGCGCCTCTTCACGCGCAACGCCGATTTCTTCGGCGTCGCCAGCAGCGTCTTTTCCGCGACGATCGATCCGCCGGCGGGGGAGGCGGGGAGCACCGTCGACGGGGTGGTCGTTCCCGATCCGGAAACGCATTTCTCCGCGTCGCTCTGGTACCGCACGCCCGACGTTCCGGTGATCTCGACGCGCACCCGTCTCGCGGAGCTGAATCCGAGCAGCAAGGGTCCTGACTCCGACGATCCGACGAAGCGCTACGCGCAGGTGCGCATCGACAACAACGAAGCCGACGGCCGCGTGCGCGTGGAGATCGGCTGGTACACGAACGGCTCCTCCGCGGCCTCGTTCCAGGTGGCCGAGGTGGCGGTGCTCGACTGGGGGGCGTGGTATCGCTTCGATTACCTCATCCACTTCGTCGATGGGCTGAACGGAACCGCGCCGAACGACCGCTTCTCGCTGACGGTCTTCGACGCGAACGGCGTGCAGCTCGGCACCGCCTGCGGCTCGACGTGGGAGACGGCGTGGAAGGCCGATCCGACGTTCGGCGGCGGTCTCGCGGCGCAGGCCGTGAACGGCTTCGACTTCTGGTCGCAGACCGGCCCCACCGGCACGGTGGTCGGCCACATCGACGACTTCACGATCAGCTCCTTCAGCGCGGTGCCGTTCGCCGTCGCCATCAGCGGCGAGACGAGCGTCTGCCCCGGCGCGACCACGCTGCTGTCATCGTCGATCACCGCGTCGACGTACGCGTGGCGCAACGCCGCGAACGAGGTCGTCGCCACCACGCCGTCGTTCAACGCGCCGGCCGGGACGTACACACTCACCGTCACCAACACGCTCTGCGAGACCGCGACCTCCGCGCCGTTCACCGTGACCGCGCAGCCGGCCCCGCAGGTCACCATCACCGGCCGCGGCTACGTCATCGACGCGGCCGATCGCGATCTGCTCACCGCGCAGGTCACCGGCGCGCCGACGAGCTACACCTGGCGCAACGCGGCCAACGAGATCGTCGGCACCGGCCCCACGTTCTCCGCCCCCGCCGGCACCTACACCGTGACCATCACCGACACCTGCGGCCCCGTGACCTCCGCCCCGTTCAGCGTCACGCTGCTCGCGACACCGACGGTGCCGACGGTAGGGGAGTGGGGCCTCCTCGCGATGATGGTCACGCTCGCGGCGCTGGCGTTGTTGCGGATGCGGTAGCTCACCGCGCCGCGCGCGAGCGAAGGGCGCCGGTGACGCATGCGATTCCGACGACGACCAGCGCCACCAGCACAAAGTTCGTGGCCGAGTAACGCATGCCGAACTTGATGACCGGCACGAAGCCGGATGCGTCGGGCCGGTCGTCGAGCAGCGTGAAGCCGTAGAGCACCGTGGAGGAGAGCAGCAGCGCGAGTGCGAGACCGGTGGCGCGCACCTCGCCGCGCCACACGCCGCGGAGCCACACCAGAGCGGCGCAGGTCAGCAGTAAAGAGAGGATCCTGTCGGGGGCGGGCCGGTGCCAGACCTCGACGACGCGCTGCACGGCGGCCACGACCAGCGAGCACGCGGCCGCCTGCGCGAGAAGCCGCGGGATCTCCCTCGTGTGCGGTACGCTGCCGAACGGCATGTCTGCCTACATTGTCTCGCGGGTGAAGATTCTCGAGCCCGAATCGATGCGGCGCTACATGACCGAGGCGCCGGCCACCGTCGCGGCGTTCGGCGGACGGTATCTCGTGCGCGGCAACGATGTGCAGGCGCTCGAGGGCGCGTGGGAGCACGAGCGCATGGTGATCGTCGAGTTCCCGGACAAGGAGGCCGCGCTGGCCTGGTACCACTCGGAGATCTACCGGCCGCTGCGCGACCTCCGGCAGGACCACGCGGAGGCGGTCATTCTGCTGGCGCAGGGCGTGTCGTGAACGCATCGCGCTGGACCGTTTGCGTCAATGCGGGACTGGCGCTCTGCAGCGCGATCGGCCTCGTGGCGAACTGGGTTCTCGCCAAACGCGATGCTGCCGCCGAGGTTCGCGAGTACGGGCGGAACGTCGACTCGGGTGGCTATGTGCTGCTGGCCGGGGCGTTCATCCTTCTGCCGGCGATGATTCTGCTGTCGCTGGCGGCGATCGGGTTCTGGCGGCAGTGGCCGGAGCGGTGGCTGTTTCAGGGGCTGGCGGTTGCGTGGTGTTTGTGGCCGTTGTTGATGATGCTGGCGGGATGATGTTCGTGAGCACGATTCCGTAATGCCGTAAAATGGCAGAGGCAGAAGCGGAGGACTCATGCGCACGCGATCCAGGCTCCTCATCGCACTCGGCATGGTGTGGACGTTGTCCTGCGCCTCCGGGGTTCCGGTGAAATCGACCCTCGGCCGGTGCGCTGCCGATGCGGAGCCGGCGGCGCTGAAGGTAAAGACGGGAAGCGGCATCGTTCCGCCGAAGGTCATGCATCGCGTCGAGCCCACCATGCCCGCAAGCCTCAGCGGCCAGGCGGCCGTGGCCACCATCCAGGCGATCATCGGGGAAGACGGCATGCCGCGCCACATCTGCATCTCGGCTGGCAACGAGGAGTGGGGCAGGCAGGTCGCCGAAGCGTTGCGCTACTGGAGATTCCAGCCGGCCACTCTGGACGGCAAACCGGTCGCGGTCCAGTTCGAGCTCACTACGCGTCTGACTCCTCGGAACTGGTCATAACGCCGGCGTGGCGAAGTCGTAGAAGACGCGCAGGAGGTTGCCGTCGGGGTCGGTGGCGGTGAACTCGTGCAGGCCCCACGGCTTCGACTCCGGCGGCGCGTCGATCGTTGCGCCGTTTGCGCGCCAGAGGTCGTGCAGCGCATCCACTTCTTCTTTGCTGTCGAGGTTCAGCCAGATGCGCGCGGGGCCGTGGTCGCTCATGGTGGTGAGGAAGAGGCGGCAATGGCCTTGTGAGATGCCGGCGATGCCGCCGCCTCCTTCACCGAAGTCGATGGTGAAGCCGAGGCGGCGGGCGTAGTAGTCGAGTGCCGTGTCGAGATCGCGGACCGGGAGCTCGGGCACGGCGGCGGGGATCACATCTCCCCCGTGTACCGCACCACCTCGCCGAGGCCCAGCTCGCGAATCCCGGCCTCCACCTTCTTCAGGTCGCCCACCACGATCCAGATCACTTCCTCCGGATGCACGATGCGCTTGCCCGCGGCATTGAGCTGGTCGGCGGTGAGTGCGCGGACGCTGCTCGCGTACTTTGCGTAGTAGTCGTCGGGGTAGCCGTAATTCACGAGGCTGAGTGCGGCGTTCTCCAGCGCGCTCAGCGTGTCGAAGCGGCCGGGGAGGCCGAGGGTCTGATTGCGCATCGCGCTGGCGAACTCCTCGCCGGCGATGGGACGCTCGCCCGCGACGCCGCGCATCTCCTTGATCAGCTCCTGGATCGACTCCTTCGTCTTGTCGGTCTGCACGGCCGTCGTGATGACGAACGGGCGCTGCCCGCGCGCGTCGTTCAACCCGCCGCGGACGCCGTACGTCCAGTGCTTGTCGAGGCGCAGGTTGCGCATCAGGCGCGACGTGGAGATGCCGCCGAAGTTGCGCAACACGCTCTCGATCGCCAGCTCGTCGGCCTGGCCGCCCGTCTCGGAGAGATGCGCGGCGACGAGCAGCGACTGCGGCGCGTCCGGCTTGTCGATGAGGTAGACCTTCTTCCCCGCGGTCCGCGGCACCGTGGCCAGGTTCTTCTTCGGCGTCTCTCCCGGCTTCCACGCGCCGAAGGCGCGCTCGAGCTCCGGCACGAGCTGCTTCAGCGTGACGTCGCCCGTGACGATCACCGTCGCGTTGTTCGGCACGAACCAGGTGCGATGCCACTCGGTGAGATCGGCGCGCTTCAGCGCACTCACGGTCGGCACGTAGCCGGAGCCGGTGAACGGCTTGGCGTACGCGTGGCTCTCGCCGTAGAGGAGGCGCGGCAGGATGCGCATGGCCGAGGCGTTCGGCTGCGCCTGTTCCTGCCGGATGCGCGCGACGCGCTGGCGGATGGAGAGGTCGACGAGCTCCTGCGGGAAGGCGGGATTGCGCGCGACGTCGGCCAGCAGATCGAGCGACGCGCCGAGGTGCATCGGCAGCGCCTGCAGCGAGAGCACGGAGAGGTCGAGCGTGTTGAAGGCGCCGATGCGTGCGCCGAGGGCGTCCAGCTCGTCGACGATCTTGAACGTGTCGCGCGTGGTCGTCCCTTCGTCGATGACGTCGAGCGTCAGCGCGGCGAGGCCCGCCTTCGCGGCGGGATCGGAGGCGAAGCCGGCATCGGCGGCCAGTGCCACGTTGACGATCGGCGTCGAGTGGCGCTCGAGGAGGATCACCTTCAATCCGTTCGACAGCGTGGCGCGCTGCACGGCGGGGAAGGTGACCTCGGGCGCGTCGCCGAGGGCGGGGAGGATCTTGCGATCGACGTCCGTCTTGCCCGCGGCGAGCTGCGGCATCGGGTTCACGTGCAGCGTGTAGTGGTTCGCGTCGAGCCAGGTCTTCGCGACTTTCTGCACGTCCGTGGGCGTGGCCTTCGCGGTCTTCTCCAGGCGGTCGAGGTAGGCATCGCCGCGGCCGCCGTAGGTCTGGCTTTCGGCGAGGATCTCGGAGCGGCCGCCGAAACCGCCGAGGGTCTCCATGCCGCGGACGAACTCGGCGAGCGAGCGGCTCTGCGCGCGCTGCAGCTCCGCGGCGGTGGGGCCTTTCTCGATGAGGTCCGCGACGATGGCGTCGATCTCTTTCTCGACCACGGCCGGGTCGACGCCTGGCTTCACCGTGGCCTGGATGTAGAAGGCGCCGGCGATCTCGGAGTCGTCGACGAACGCGCCGACGTTGGTGACCAGCTCTTTTTCATAGACCAGTCGCCGGTCGAGACGCGCGCTCTTCGAGCCGCTGAGGATTTCCGCGGCGAGCTCGAGGTGCTGGATGCGCGCGTCGCTCCACGCCGGCCCGTGCCAGACGCGGTAGATGCGCGTCTGCGGCACGCGGTCCTGCATGGTGTCGCGGATGTTGCGGTCGAGCTTCGGGATCCACTGCTCGGCGCGCGCGAGCGCGGGGCCGGGCGGGATGCCGTTGAAGTACTTCGTGACCAGCTCCTTCGCGCGGGCGACGGTGATGTCGCCGGCCAGCGCGAGGACGGCGTTGTTCGGGCCGTAGTAGGTCGCGTACCACTCCTTGACGTCGTTCAGCGTCGCGGCGTTGAGGTCCTCCATCGAGCCGATGGTGGTCCAGGAGTAGGGATGCGAGTAGGGATAGATCGTCTCGGCCACGCGCTCGAAGACTCTGCCGTACGGCTGGTTCTCCCCCTGGCGCTTCTCGTTCTGCACGACGCCGCGCTCGCGCTCGAGCATCTCCTTGGAGATGTTGGCGGCGAGGAAGCCCATGCGGTCGGCCTCGAGGTAGAGCGTGCGCTCGAGCGCGGAGACGGGGACGTCCTCGAAGAAGTTGGTGCGGTCGCTGTTGGTGGTGCCGTTGCGTCCGTTCGCGCCGAGGTCGTCCATCGCCTCGCGGAAGCCGTGCGGGTAGTGCTCGCTTCCGTTGAAGAAGAAGTGCTCGAAGAGGTGCGCGAAGCCGGTCTTCCCGCGCTTCTCGTTGCGCGAGCCGACGTGGTACCAGACGTTGACGCCGACGACGGGGACGCTGTGGTCTTCGTGCACGAGGACGGTCAGGCCGTTGTCGAGGACGAATTTCTCGTGCCTGATCTCGAACTTCGCGCGGTCGAACTTCGTCTGCCCGAGCAGCGGAAGCGCGAGCAGGAGCAGGAGGGCGAGCTTTTTCATGTCGGGCGGATTGTACGAAGGAGGACTTAGAGATGTTGCATCGGGAGACGACGGGGTTGATTTCGAAAGCAGCGGGCGTGCTTTCGAATACAGCGGCCGTGCATTCATCTGTAACGCGGCTGCTTTCGAATGTGCGGCCGTTGATTTCGAAAGCAGGGGGAGTGCATTCGAATACAACCTCTCCTGTATTCGAAAGCACGGCGCGTGCTTTCGAATGTACGCCGGTTGATTTCGAATGTACGCGGCTTGATTTCGAATGTACGGCCGCTTCATTCGAATACAGATGCGGTCGTCTTCGAATGCAAGGCGGTTGTCTTCGAATGTGCGATTCGTGGGACACGAGTTGTCACAAGCCCTTGACCTCCGAATAACAAACAGGCACCCTGCGTTGAGATCGTCTAAGAAATGATTGGGTCCGGTTGTGTCATCGCTATCGGGGGGAACGAGAACAAGCGCGGAGCGCACTCGTCCATTCTCGGCTCGTTCGTGCGCCGCGCGGGTGGCCGCGATGCGCGCATCGTGATCATCCCCTCTGCCTCGGAAGAGCCGCGCGCACGCGCCGCGCACTACACGCGCATCTTCGGCCGCCTCGGCGCGCAGAAGGTGACGACGATCCACGCCGAGCGACGCAACGTGACCGCGGACGAGCGCGAGGCGCTGCGCAACGCGACCGGCATCTTCGTCACGGGCGGCAATCAGCAGATGCTGATGGAGCACCTGCGCGCGACGGAGCTCGTCGAGCTGATCCGCACGACCGTGCACAGCGGAGCCGTCTACGCCGGCACGAGCGCGGGAGCCTCGGCCGCGTCCGCCACGATGATCGCCGGCTCGGACGGCGACCTGGTCCACATCGACGAAGGCCTCGGCCTCATCCCGCACGTGATCATCGACCAGCACTTCGGCGAGCGCCGCCGCCTGCCGCGACTCAAGCTCGCGGTGAAGTGGCAGCAGATGACCGGCATGGGCATCGACGAAGACACGGCCGTCGTCTGGAGCGCCGCAGGCGACCAGGTGACGGTGACGGTCGAGGGCGTGGGCAACGTCACGGTGGTGGATCCGCAGCACAAGATCCACGTGATGGCCGCGAAGTGAGCCAGGGCCTCGTGTCGAGGCTGAAACGGGATGTGCCCGAGCTCACC
>DASUSL010000154.1:0-3302 GCA_036375135.1 Thermoanaerobaculia bacterium
AGATAGAGAACGACCACCAGAACGGCGAAGAGGGCGAAGAGCAGACCGCTCGCTCTGGCGAGACGTCCGAGGTCAGCGCGCGCGGTGACAGAGGAGAGACTCGATGCATTCATTGGAGGAAAAGCTCCAGCACGTGAACGACGAAAAGTCGTTCAGTGCATTCCTGACCGAGATGCGTAAGGACTGTGAGTGGCACGAGCGTATTGTGAGACGGAGTCGGTGGCTCGCGTTGCCTTGCGGGTCTCAGGGTTCCCGGCTGCCGCCGCCGCAGCTTCGCTGCGGCGTTGGAAAGCGGCGGCCGGGCCGCCGCACTCCAAACCAATCCTCACCATCCCCGTCCAACCCCTTTCAGTAAGTCTGAAACTATCTACGTAAGCGTTCGTACTTCATCGCAAACGTAGCGCTGGAGGTGGTTTGATGAAGCGGATCCCGGCGATCCTCGCCACAGCCTTGTTCGCCTTCGCGTCCGGTGCCCAGGAAGTCCAGAAAGTCCCCATCAAAGCGAAGCAGTACCGTGTCGAGGCCACCACCGAGCCGGTGAAGATCGACGCCGTCCTCGACGAAGCAGTGTGGAAATCCGCGCAGCCGATGGAGTTCGACGCCGAGACCAGTCCCGGCGACAACATCGCGCCGCCCGCGCGCACGGTCGGCTGGATGACGTACGACCAGAAGAACCTCTACGTCGCCTTTCACGCCTTCGACCCCGACCCCAGACAAATCCGCGCCCACCTCTCCGACCGCGACACCGCCTTCAGCGACGACTTCGTCGGCGTCGTGCTCGACACCTTCAACGACGACCGCCGCGCCTTCGAGTTCTTCGTCAACCCCCTCGGCGTGCAGATGGACCTCATCCAGGACGACACCAACCGCAACGAAGACGACTCGTGGGACACCATCTGGCACACCGCCGGCCGCATCACCGCCGACGGCTACATCGTCGAGATGGCCATCCCCTTCACCTCCATCCGCTTCCCGCGCACCGACGCCGAGCAGACCTGGGGCGTGGACATGGTGCGCATCTACCCGCGCAGCGCGCGCCACCGCCTCGGCCTGCAGGGGCAGGATCGCAACCGCAACTGCTATCTCTGCCAGTCGTCGCGCGTGACCGGCTTCCGCGGCATCACCCCCGGCCGCGACATCGAGCTCGATCCGACGCTCACCGCGCAGCACACCAGCGCGCGTCCCGACTTTCCGCAAGGCGGCCTCTCGTCGGATGGTACAGATGTTGACCTTGGTCTCACCGCGCGCTGGGGCATCACGCCGAACCTCACCCTCAACGCCGCGCTGAACCCCGACTTCTCGCAGATCGAAGCCGACGCGGTGCAACTCGACATCAACACGCAGTTCGCCCTTTTCTTCAATGAAAAGCGCCCGTTCTTCCTCGAAGGCTCCGACTTTTTCTCCGCGCCGATGCAGGCCGTCTACACGCGCACGGTGGCCGATCCCTCCTTCGGCCTGAAGACCACGGGACGCCTCGGCAAATCGACCGTCGGCGTCTTCATCGCCGAGGATGAAGTGACGAACCTCATCATCCCGGGGCCGGAGGGGTCGAGCGTGACCTCGCTCGCGCAGAACAACCGCAGCACCGCGTTCCGCTATCGCTACAACGTCGGCGCCACCTCCTCCATCGGCGCACTGCTCACCACGCGCGACGGCGACGGCTACAACAACCGCGTCTTCGGCGTCGACGGCAACTTCCGCATCACCGCCAAGGACACCATCACCGGCCAGATTCTCGGCACGCGCGGCTCGTATCCGCTGAGCGTCCAGACGGACTTCGAGCAGCCGCGCGACACCAACGACGTCGGCGGACGCATCCAGTACCGCCACAACTCCAAGCACTGGTACTGGGGCGGCCGCTACGACCACGTCGGCGACGAGTTCCGCGCCGACTCCGGCTTCATCCCGCAGGTCGGCTACCGCTACGGCAACGCGGGGCTCGAGTACCAGGGCTACGGCGAGAAGGGGAAGCACTGGTACTCGCGCTTCTGGATCGGCGGCGACTTCGATCACATGACGAAGCAGGACGGCGAGCTGCTCGAGCGCGAGCTGGAGTCCTGGGCCGCGCTGCAGGGACCGATGCAGTCGTTCTTCCAGATCGTCGTCGGCGACCGCAACCGCCGCTTCAACGACGTCGACTTCGACGAGCAGTTCTTCCACTGGAACGCGGAAGTGCGTCCCACCGGCAGCTTCTTCGTCTTCGCCGGCGGCACGTTCGCCGATCAGATCGACTTCGCGAACACGCGCCTCGGCGAGCGCTTCCGCGTCAACGGCGGCATCCGCTGGAACATCGGCATCCGCACGAAGATCGACCTCGATCACTCGTACGAAGACCTCGACGTCGAAGGAGGCCGCCTCTTTTCCGCCGAGGTCACTCAGCTCCGCGCCGTGTACCAGTTCAACATCCGCATGTTCGCGCGGGCGATCCTGCAGTACACCGACATCACCCGCGACCCCGCGCTCTACCTGCACGATACCGTCGAGGCGCGCTCGAAGCGGCTCTTCCCGCAGCTCCTCTTCTCGTACAAGCTCAACCCGCAGACGGTCTTCTTCGCCGGCTACTCCGGCACGCGCCTGGGCGGCACGTTCGAGGGGGTGGACGTCAGCCTGGCCGAGGCCGACCGCACGTTCTTCGTGAAACTGGGGTACGCGTGGCTATTCTAGGAGGCGATGATTTTCGAGATCGCCGGCCATGAAGTCACCATCACCAACCCCGACAAGGTCTTCTTCCCGAAGGCGGGGTACACGAAGCTCGACCTCGTGAAGTACTACGCCGCGGTGGCCGAGGGGGCCATCCGCGGCGTGGCGGGGCGGCCGATGGCGCTCAAGCGCTACGTCAACGGCGCGGACGAGGAGCCGTTCTTCCAGAAGCGCGCGCCGGAGAAGCGTCCCGACTGGATCGACACCGTCGAGCTGTTCTTCCCCTCGGGACGCACGGCCTGCGAGATCGTGGTCAACAACGCCGCGCAGCTCCTCTGGATCGTCAACCTCGGCTGCATCGACCTCAACCCGCATCCCGTGCGCACGGACGATCTCGAGCATCCCGACGAGCTGCGCGTCGACCTCGATCCCGGCCCCGGCGTGCCGTTCGCGGACGTGCGCCGCGTCGCGCTGGTCGTGCGCGAGGTGCTCGAGGAGCACGGGCTCACCGGCTGGCCGAAGACTTCCGGCTCGCGCGGCATTCACGTCAACGTGCGCATCGAGCGCAAGTGGACGTTCGATCAGGTGCGCCGCGCCGCGCTGGCCATCGCCCGCGAGGTCGAGCAGCGCGTGCCGAAGCTGGCCACGAGCAAGTGGTGGAA
>DASUSL010000155.1:0-3730 GCA_036375135.1 Thermoanaerobaculia bacterium
CGGCATCCTCGACATCACGCTCTACCGCGACGACCTGACCACCATCGCCCCGCAGCCGGTGGTCAAGCCGACCAAGTTCCCCGAGCCGATCAACGACAAGGTGATCGTGCTCGTCGACGACGTGCTCTACACCGGCCGCACCGTGCGCGCGGCGCTCGACGCGCTGATCGACTTCGGCCGCCCGCGCCAGGTGATGCTGGCCGTGCTCGTCGACCGCGGCCACCGCGAGCTGCCCATCCACGCGGACGTGATCGGGAAGACCGTCCCCACCGACGCCGAAGAGGTGATCAAGGTCAAGCTCGCCGAGACCGACGGCGAGGACGAAGTCCTGCTGATGGAGAAATGAGAGCCGCCGGCACCGCACTCCGCTCGAAGGACCTTCTCGGCATCGAGCCTCTCACTCCCGAAGAAATCACACTCATCCTCGATACCGCCGAGGGGTTCAAGGAAGTGAGCGAGCGGCCGGTGAAGAAAGTGCCGGCGCTGCGCGGACAGCTCGTCATCAACCTCTTCATGGAAGCGTCGACGCGCACGCGCGTGTCGTTCGAGATCGCCGAGAAACGCCTCAGCGCCGACACCCTCAACTTCTCCGCCTCCGGCTCCGCGGTCGAGAAGGGGGAGACCCTCATCGACACGGCGGACAACCTCGTGGCCATGCGCCCGAACATGATCGTGATGCGCCACAAGCATCCCGGCTCGGCGAAGATGCTGGCCGAGCGCTACCCGCACATCGCCGTCATCAACGCCGGCGACGGCGCGCACGAGCATCCGACCCAGGCCCTGCTCGACGCCTTCACCATGCGCGAGCGCCTGGGGCGCCTCGACGGCGTGAACGTCACCATCGTCGGCGACATCAAGTACTCGCGCGTGGTGCGCTCGAACATTCACCTGCTGACGAAGATGAAGGCCAACGTCACGCTGGCCGGTCCGCCATCGCTGATCCCCGTCGAGATCGAGAAGACCGGCGTGCGCGTCGTGCACTCGCTCGACGAGGCGATCGAGGGCGCGGACGTGATCATGATGCTGCGCATCCAGCTCGAGCGGCAGGGGAAGCTGTCGTTTCCCTCGCTGCGCGAGTACTACAACACGTTCGGACTCACCCGCGAGCGGCTGCGGCGCGCGAAGAAGGGCGTGCTGGTCATGCATCCCGGTCCGATGAACCGCGGCGTGGAGATCGCCTCCGACGTCGCCGACGACCCGAATTACTCCGTGATCCTCGAGCAGGTGACGAACGGCGTCGCCGTGCGCATGGCCGTGCTGTATCTGCTGGGAGGAGCACACACCACCGAATGACCTCGCTGCTCAACCATCTGCTGATCACGGGCGCCCGCGTGATCGACCCGAGCCAGGAGCTCGACGCCACGCTCGACATCCTCATCGAGGACGGGACGATCGCGCGCGTCGACAAGAAGATCAAAGCCAGCGTCGAAACGATCGATGCGAGCGGCCTGATTGCCACTCCCGGCTTCATCGACCTGCACACGCATCTGCGCGAGCCGGGTCAGGAGCACAAGGAGACGATCGCCACCGGCACGCGCTCCGCGGTGGCCGGCGGCTACACGGCGGTGTGTGCGATGGCCAACACCGTCCCGCCGAACGACGAGCGCGCGGTGACGGAGATGGTGCTGGCCGAGGCGGCGCGCAACGGCGCGTGCCGCGTCTATCCGATCGGCGCGGTCAGCAAGGGGCTCAAAGGGGAGGAGATGGCCGAGCTCGCGGACCTGCGCGCCGCGGGCTGCGTCGCGGTCAGCGACGACGGCAAGCCGGTCTGGAACGCGCAGCTCATGCGCCGCGCCCTCGAGTACTGCTCGATGCTGGGCATGCCCGTCGTGGCGCACGAGGAAGACGCGAACCTCAACGAAGGCGGCGTGATGCACGAGGGCTACTACTCCACCCTCCTCGGCATGCGCGGCATTCCCGCGGCCTCGGAAGAGACGCTCGTCGCGCGCGACGTCATCCTGGCGCGCCTGACCAACGCGCACGTGCACATCGCCCATCTCTCCACCGCCGGCGCCGTCGACGCCGTGCGCCGCGCGCGTGCCGAGGGAGTGAGAGTGACGTGCGAAGTCACGCCGCATCACATCGCCTTGAGCGATGCGGCGGTGCAGTCGTTCTCCACGTACCTGAAGATGAATCCGCCGCTGCGCAGCGACGCGCATCGCGAGGCCATCATCGAAGGGATCGCCGACGGCACCATCGACGCCATCGCCACCGATCACGCGCCGCATCACTTCGACGAGAAGAACGTCGAGTTCGACCTGGCGCCGTTCGGCGTGATCGGCCTCGAGACCGCGTTCGGCGTCTGCTACGACCGCCTCGTGAAGACCAAGGAGATCGGCCTGGCCCGTCTCATCGAGCTCTTCACCTCGGGGCCGGCGAGCGTGTTCAGCCTCCCGGGCGGGACGCTGCGCGCGGGCGCGCTGGGCGACGTCACGCTGATCGACCTCGACGCGCAGTATCAGGTGGCGGCGCCGTTCGCGTCGAAGGCAGTGAACTCGCCGTTCGTCGGGGAGACGCTGCAGGGACGGCCCGTGGCAACCATCGTCGGCGGCGCCGTGCGCTACGATGCCCGCGTTCCCTCGGAACCGAAGCGGAAACGCAAATGAAGCGCATCGTGATCGTCGACGACTCCGCTTCCTACTGCGACCTCTGGTCGAACTTCATCCTCGACCGCTACCAGGACATCGCCAGCATCGAGACCTACACGCATCCGTACGACGCGCTGCCGAAGATCGACGACTCCATCGACCTGCTCATCGTCGACCTGGAGATGCCGGGGATGGACGGGAAGAAGTTCGTCGAGTACGCGCGGATGAAGGGGCTCTCGCCGCGGCGCATCGTGGTCACGTCGTCGCACTCGGCCGACGTGCTGCACCAGCGCTTCCGCATCGGCGAGACCATCGCCGTCATCAACAAGACGGAGCCGAAGCAGCAGGAAGCGTTTCTCATGATTCTGGATTCGGTGATGCGACGGCAGTGACGAGGGATGAGGGATGAGGGATGAGGGATGAGTAAACCCAGCGAAGCACTCATCCCTCATGCCTCATCCCTCATGCCTCTATAATTCCCCCGCGTGACCGTCGCTCCCGAACACCAGGCCCCCGCGTTCAGCCTGAACGACCTCCTGGTCTACATGTCCAAGCAGCAGGCGTCGGACCTTCATCTGAAGCCGATGCGGCCGCCGCTGGTGCGGGTGCACGGGAAGCTGATCGCGGTCAAGACCGAGCCGCTCAAGCCGGCCGACCTCGAGCGGATGCTGCTGCCGCTGCTGAACCGCGCGCAGAAGGAGAAGTTCGACCAGCTCCAGTCGGTCGACTTCGGCTACGGCGTGCCGGGCGTGGCGCGCTTCCGCGCGAACATGTACATGCAGCGCGGCACGGTGGGCGCGGTCTTCCGCCGCATCCCGATCCAGGTGCAGTCGATCGACGCGCTGGAGCTGCCGAATGCCGTGCGCGACATGACCCAGCTTCCCAACGGCCTGGTACTGGTCACCGGTCCGACGGGATCGGGGAAGTCGACGACGCTGGCGGCGATGCTGGTGGAGATCTGCGAGCACGAGCCGCTGCACATCGTCACCATCGAGGACCCCATCGAGTTCCTCTTCCAGGACAAGGTCGCGGCCATCTCGCAGCGCGAGGTCGGCACCGACACGCCGACGTTCAAGGAAGCGCTGCGCAACGCCATGCGCCAGGATCCGGACGTGATCATGGTCGGCGAGATGCGCGACGTC
>DASUSL010000156.1:0-12565 GCA_036375135.1 Thermoanaerobaculia bacterium
GCTCCGTTGCACGCTTCCCAAAGCGGCGGCTTTGCCGCTGCCGCTCTCGAACGTAGGACAGGCTTCAGCCTGTCCCTCCGGTGCAGTTCGCGCACTTCTTCGCGAGCGCGGGACAGGCTGAAGCCTGTCCTACGTTTTGAGACGCCTCCTTTGCCGCCGCACTCCTAAACATCCACCGTGCGCAGGGCGCGCAGTACGCGATGCCAGCGCGCGCGCTCGAAGTACCACACCAGCGCGATCACGGTGGGCAGCACCGAGAAGACCAGCAGCGCGCGCGTCACCCCTTCGATTCCCGGCTCGACGCCCAGCCAGATCTGCAGGTCGAGGGCGACGTTCTCGAGGTCGTTCATCAGCATCCCGCCCTTGCCCTGGCGGTACCAGTCCATGAACGCCGCGTCGTGCAGGAGGCGCCACGCGAAGAGCGTGCTGTGGATCTGCACGAAGAACGCGACGAACGCCCCGACGGGCCGCTCGACGTCCGGTGACTTCCATCCCACGCCCGCCAGCGCCTTGTAGAAGAGGATGCCGGCCAGGATGAACTCCGCGAGATGTCCCGCCGACGCGAAGACGAGCTCGCGCCGCCACTCGCGCGTCACGAGGTAGAGCCACACCAGGAACAGCGCGCCGATGATGGCCAGGCTCTTCTTGTTCTCGCGGAACAGCCAGCCGAAGTAGCCGAACGCGAGTCCCACCGCCACGGCGATCGACAGCCGGAACGGGCCGTGATGCGTGAGCCCGCCGCCGTACACGAGGTCGAACGCCGGCAGCGACGCGTATCCGAACAGCCATCCCGCGACGGCGTGTCCGAACTCGTGAAAGAGGGTGACGATGGCGGAGAAGACGAAGCGCGTGAACGGAATGGCGTAGACGACGATCGCCGCGCCGAGGCCGAAGCCGAGGATCTTCAGCTCCCTCGGACCGATGCGGCCGTCGTCGACGCGCTCCTCGTCGTCGAGCACGTACGCGCGCCGCGGCGGCAACGGCGTCCGCGAGTGCGAGGCCTTGGAGAAGATCACGCCGCAGCGCTCGCACTCGAGCGCGCCGAACGCCGCGGTGTGGCCGCACTTCGGGCAGTCCATGCCTCAGTTTATCCCGCGTCTGCGCGCGGGAAAAACTGCACACCGCGGGATAGACTGGACGCCACATGAGCTGGATGATCTACGGCGCCAATGGCTACACCGGAGAGCTGATCGCGCGCGAGGCAGTGCGCCGCGGGCAGCGTCCCATCCTCGCCGGACGCAGCGCCGCGCCGGTGCAGGCGCTCGCGAACGAGCTCGGTCTCCCGTGGCGCGTCTTCGATCTCGCGAAGCCGGAGCTCGAAGGCATCCGCGCCGTGCTGCACTGCGCGGGACCGTTCAGCCACACCAGCGCGCCGATGGTGCGCGCCTGTCTCGACGCGCGCGTGCACTACCTCGACATCACCGGCGAGATCTCCGTCTTCGAGTCGGTCTTCCGCAAGGATGCCGAGGCGAAAGAGCGCGGCATCGTGCTCCTGCCGGGCGTCGGCTTCGACGTCGTTCCCACCGACTGCCTCGCCGCCGCGCTGCACGCGAAGCTCCCCGACGCCACGGAGCTCTGGCTGGCCTTCTCCTCCGGCGCGGGCGTGAGCCGCGGCACGCTCAAGACGATGATCGAAGGCGCGGGCCTCGGCAGCGCGATCCGCAAGGACGGCCGCATCACCCGCGTGCCGCAGGCGTGGGACGCGCGCGAGATCCCGTTTCCCTCGCGCCCCCGCTTCGCGATGACCATCCCCTGGGGCGACATCTCCACGGCGTATCGCACCACGGGCATCCCGAACATCCGCGTCTACTCCGCGTCGTCGCCGAAGTCGGTGCGCAACCTGCGCCGCCTCCGCCCGCTGCTGCCCCTGCTGCGCCTCAAACCGCTGCAGCGCATCGCCACCGCCTACGCCAACCGCCGCACCGGCCCCTCGCTCGAGGAGCGCATGCGCGCGAAGACGGAGCTGTGGGGCCGCGTCGCCAATGCGAAAGGGGAAGAGGTGACGATGACCAGCATCGTCGACGAGGGCTACACGTTCACCGTGAAGTCGTCCCTCGCCGCGGTGGAACGCGTACTGGCGTCACCCCTCACCGGAGCGCTGACGCCAGCGTTAGCGTTCGGCCCCAACTTCGTCAACGAAGTCTAGGAGTGCGGCGGCGACAGCCACCGCTTTGGTAAACGTGCCCACGCCACGCGCCTCCGCTACAAAAGCGGCGGCCGTGGAGGCCGTCCCAAAACGTAGGACAGGCTTCAGCCTGTCCCGGGCAGGCTGAAGCCTGCCCTACGTTCGAAAGCGGCGGCCGTGCCGCCGCACTCCTAAAACTCCTTGAGCCAGGCCGCGGCGAAGGCGCGCGCCTTCTCGGTCGGCATCTTCCCCGCGCGGTAGGCGAGCTTCCACTCCGACGACTTCGACTCGTACGACGCGTTGGCGAAGCGGCGTCCGTTCAGCTTCGCGGTGTAGTCGACGTTCGCCGTCTCGCGGAGGAAATCCTGGAGGCGCTGCTTGACCAGCGTCTTCGGGTCGGCGGGATACTCCTCCTCCCACTGCGCCACGCGCTCCCTGTAGTCCTGGTCCTCGCCGGCGCGCTCCTGCACGATGCCGTCGCGCTCCATCCTGCGCATCTCCGGCGTCTCCATCTGCTTCATCGCGTCGACGGCGGCCTTGTAGCCCTCTTCGGCGCCGGCGCGGTACTCCTTCGGGATCTCGGCGATCGACTTCTTCATCTCCGCCAGATCGTCCTGGCGCTGCTTGCGGCGGGCGGCCAGCTCCTGGTCGACCGTGGTCGTGCGCTCGGGCGGCTGCGGCTTCATCTCCGTGCGATACGCGGCGTAGTCTTTTGCGAACTGCGGCGAGCTGACGTAGGCCTTCGTCCAGACCAGCGTCTGCTCGACCATGGCCGTCCGCACCTCGGGCGACGCATTCCTGAACGCGTTGCGCACCGGGTAGACGTTGACGTTGCTGTTGACGAGCGACTGGATCACTTCGCGCGGCGCGTCGTTCTTCGAGACCTTCAGTTGCTGGAAGACGTCGCCGGCGCCGGTGGCGATCATGCTGACGCTGACGGTGAGTCCGAGGATGGCGGTGAGTGCGATCTTTTTCATGCGGCGCGCAGAGTGGCAACGCCCCTCTTACGGACCGCTTACACTGGCGCGCCATGAAGCGACTGGCACTCCTCCTTCTGCTGCTGCACGCCGGCTGCGCGACGCAGCCGGACGTCGACCGCATCATCGCCGCGCATCCCGGCAAGACCATCGCCGTCGCGTACTACGACCTCGCCACCGGCGAGACGCTGCTGCGCAACGAGCGCGAGGTCTTCCACGCCGCGAGCACGATGAAGGTGCCGGTCATGCTCGGCATCTACGAGGCCGCCACGCGCGGCGAGCTTTCGCTCGACCAGCCGGTGCGCGTGCGCAACGAGTTCACGTCGATCCTCGACGGCTCGAAGTACGCGCTCGAGTCGCGGGAAGACTCCGACGCCGCGCTCTACGGCGAAGTCGGCAAGGAGCTGCCGCTGCGCGAGCTCGTGCGGCGCATGGAAGTGCGCAGCTCGAACCTGGCCACGAACCTGGTCATCGAGTTGATCGGCGCGAAACGCGTCATGCGCCTGATGAAAGAGATCGGCGCGAACGACATCCAGGTGCTGCGCGGCGTGGAGGACGACAAGGCCTACCACGCCGGCATGAACAACACGACCACCGCCTACGACCTGATGCTCGTCTTCCGCACGCTGGCGGAGAAGCGCGCCGTCTCTCCCGCGGCGTCGGAGGAGATGCTGGAGATCCTCGCCGCGCAGGAGCACAACGACGGCATCCCCGCCGGCCTCCCCCCCGGCACGAAGGTCGCGCACAAAACCGGCTCCATCACCGCCATCTCCCACGACGCCGGGATCGTCTACCGCCCGGACGGGACGCAGTACGTGCTCGTCGTGCTCACCCGCGGCTTCACCGACGGCAAAGAAGCCGACCGCGTCATCGCGAGCATCTCCAGGAGTACGGCGGCGCTCAGCCGCCGCTTTGGTAAGCGTGCAACGGAGCGGCGCGTGGCCACCCTACCAAAGCGGCCCGTCATCGCGAGCATCTCCAGGAGTGCGGCGGCGCTCAGCCGCCGCTGAGCATCTTTAGGAGTGCGGCGGCGCTCAGCCGCCGCTTTGGTAAACGTGCAACGGAGCGGCGCCTGGCCACCTTACCAAAGCGGCGGCTCGACGCCGCCGCACTCCTAAAGCTTCTGGCGGATGGCGCCGAGGTGGTAGGCGAGGTGCGTCACCGCCGCCATCGCGCCGCGCAGTGCATCGTCGTCGGCCGCGCCGCGCACGGCCTCGCGCAGCGAGGTGTACTCGCGGCCGAGGTCTTCCTGCAATCGGGTCCATTCAGACGGCGTAACGGTGGACACGCTCCAGCTCTGACTCCAGTCGCGCTGATTGCGGTCGCCGCGGATGTACGCCGCGAACGCCTCGAAGCTGAAGAGGAGGTGATGCGCGTGCGCCGCCACCGAGTTGTTGCCTCGGACGCGCGACGCCTCCTCCGCGGACAGCCCGGCCAGCGTCTGGCGCAAGCCCCCGCCCTCGTCGAGGTAGTACGACAGCGAGGAGCGGGGACCTTCCATTCCTTCGGCGAGCACGGCCAGCAGTTGTTTCGTCATGCCGTGAAGAACACGGGCTGAGCCGCTCGCGTTCGCGGGCTTCGTGTTTTATCCCGCCATCCGGGCATGCCGTTTGCGGCATCGCTGACCCCATGACCCCGGACGACGAAAACGTCTTCGACTACGGCGACCGCACGATCTTCCAGCTCCGCACCCAGTCCTTCGCCATCGAGAACGACTACGGCACGATGATCGGTCCTCTGCCCACGCCGGCTCTACCGGTCGTGGAAACACCGATCGCCGTCGACGACCCCATTGCCCGCCTCGAGCAGAAGCTCGATCTCGCGCTGCGGCAGATTGCGGTCCTCCAGCAGAAGCTCGACTCCATCGACGTCACACTGGCGAGGGCGCTGAACCGATAGAATCGGTTCGTGCCCCTGTCCCACTTCCACCCGATCACGCGGCAATGGTTCACTGACACATTCGGCAGTCCCACCCAGGTGCAGGCCCGAGGCTGGGCCGCCCTGCGCGAGCGGCGGCACACGCTCATCGCCGCGCCGACCGGTTCCGGCAAGACGCTGGCCGCCTTCCTCACCGCGCTCGACGACCTCGTCGTCGAAGGAGAGCGGGCGCCGCTCCCCGACGAAGTGCGCGTGGTCTACGTGTCGCCGCTGAAGGCGCTCTCCACCGACATCCACAAGAACCTGATGGAGCCGCGCGCCGGCCTCGAGGCCCTCGGCGCGCCGCGCATCACCTGCGGCGTGCGCACCGGCGACACCACGACCTCCGAGCGCGCGGCCATGCTCAGGACGCCGCCGCACATCCTCGTCACCACGCCCGAGTCGCTCTACCTCCTCCTCACCGCGGAGCGCAGCCGCAACATGCTGCGCAGCGTGCGCACCGTGATCGTCGACGAGATCCACGCCGTCATCGGTACGCGCCGCGGCGCGCATCTCGCGCTGACGCTCGAGCGATTGCAGCAGGTGGCGAGTGCGCCTCTCCTCCGCCTCGGCCTCTCCGCGACGCAGAAGCCGATCGAGGAAGTGGCGCGCTATCTCGCGCCGCACGCGGAGTGCACCATCGTCAACGAAGGGCATCGGCGCGAGATGGACCTGGCCATCGAGCTTCCGCGCTCGCCGCTGGAAGCGGTCATGGCGGCCGAGGTCTGGACCGAGTACTACGATCGCCTGACGGAGCTCATCGCGGCGCACCGCACCACGCTCGTCTTCGTGAACACGCGCCGCATGGCCGAGCGCATCGCCCGCCACCTCGCCGACCGCCTCGGCGAGGACGCCGTCACGTCGCACCACGGCAGTCTGTCGAAGGAGAACCGCCTCGACGCGGAGACGCGGCTCAAGAACGGGCAACTGAAGGCGCTCGTGGCCACGGCGTCCCTGGAGCTGGGCATCGACATCGGCAGCGTCGATCTCGTCTGCCAGATCGCCTCGCCGCATCGCATCGCCACGTTCCTGCAGCGCGTCGGCCGCTCCGGACACTCGGTCACCGGGCTGCCGAAAGGGCGGCTCTTCCCCATCTCGCTCGACGACCTCGTCGAGTGCACGGCGCTGCTGCGCGCGGTGGAGCGCGGCGAGCTCGATCGCATCGTCACGCACGACGCGCCGCTCGATGTGCTGGCGCAGCAGGTCGTGGCCGAGGCGTCGTGCGAGGAGTACGCGGAAGAAGAGTTGTACGCGCTGGCGAAGCGCGCCTGGCCGTATCGCGAGCTGACGCGCGAGAGCTTCGACGCCGTCGTGAAGATGACCTCCGAGGGATTCGCGACGAAGCGCGGGCGCCGCGCGGCGCTCGTGCATCGCGATGAAGTGAACGGCGTGGTCAAGGGACGCCGCGGCGCGCGCACGCTGGCCATCACCTCGGGCGGCGCGATCCCCGAGGTCGCGGATTACCGCGTCGTGCTCGAGCCGGAAGAGACCTTCGTCGGCACGCTGAACGAAGACTTTGCCATCGAGAGCATGGCCGGCGACGTCTTCCAGCTCGGCAACCAGTCGTACCGCGTGCTGCAGGTCGGCATGGGCGTCGTGCGCGTGGCCGACGCGAAGGGCGAGCCGCCGAGCATCCCCTTCTGGTTCGGCGAGGCGCCGGCGCGCAGCGACGAGCTGTCGAAGGCAGTGAGCGATTTCCGCGCGGAGATGGATGTCATCCTGAGCCGCGAAGACGGCGAAAGACCCCCTGCCGACGGAGCGAGCACGGATCTCCCGCAGGGGATCCTTCGCTGCGCTCAGGATGACAGCGAGATCCACGAGTACTTTGCCGCCTCCAAACGCCTCCTCGGCGTCCTCCCGACGCAGGACACGCTCGTCGCCGAGCGCTTCTTCGACGAGGCGGGCGGGATGCAGCTCGTCATCCACGCGCCGTTCGGCAGCCGCATCAACCGCGCGTGGGGCCTCGCGCTGCGCAAGCGCTTCTGCCGCCAGTTCAACTTCGAGCTGCAGGCCGCGGCCACCGAGGATGCGCTGCTGCTGTCGCTCGGGCCGCAGCACTCGTTTCCGCTCGCGGACGTCTTCCGCTATCTCCATCCGGCCACGGCGAAGGACGTGCTGGTGCAGGCCTTCCTCGACGCGCCCGTGTTCCAGACGCGCTGGCGCTGGAACACGACCATCTCGCTGGCCGTGCCGCGCAGCCGCAACGGCAAGAAGGTCGCGCCGCAGTTGCAGCGCATGCAGGCGGACGACCTCATGGCCGCGGTCTTCCCCGACGCCGCGGCGTGCTTCGAGAACATCCCCGGCGACCGGCAGATCCCCGATCACCCGCTGGTGAACCAGGTCGTGCGCGACTGCCTCGAGGAGGCGATGGATTTCGACGGCCTGGCGCGCGTGCTGACGCGCATCCACGCCGGCGAGATCCGCCTCGTGGCCTGCGACACGCCGGAGCCGTCGCCGCTCTGCTACGAGATCCTCAACGCCAAGCCGTACGCGTTCCTCGACGACGCACCGCTCGAAGAGCGCCGCACGCAGGCCGTGCTCACGCGCCGCGCGGGAGAAGTGTCGGAGATCGGTTCGCTCGATCTGAACGCGATCGCGCGCGTGGTGGACGAGGAGCGTCCCGACCCCCGCGACGCGGACGAGTTGCACGATGCGTTGTTGACGGTGGGGTTTCTCACCGAGGTCGATCTCGAGCTCGCCCAACAACTCCACGCATCCCGCCGCGCGACCTGCGTAACCCTCGGAGCGCCGGCGTCCCCGCCGGCTGCCGCGCAGGCGTCCTCGCCTGCGCCCGCGGAGCGGCGGCGGGACGCCGCCGCGGCAGCCGCCGGGACGGCGGCGGTCCGCTGTGACGTCTGGTTCGCCGCGGAGCGCTTGCCCGAGTTGCTGGCCATCCACGACGTCCAACCCGGCATCGCCGTCCCCGCCTCCCGCCAGAAAGCCTGGACCCGCGAAGACGCGCTCGTGGAGCTGTTCCGCGGCCGCATCTCCATCCTTGGACCCGTCACCGCGCGCGAGCTCGCGTCCTCCCTGCACGTCGAAGAGCGCGAAGCCGAGACCGCGCTGCTCAAGCTCGAAAGCGAAGGCGTCGTCCTGCGCGGCACGTTCCGCGGTCCGAACGAATGGTGCGACCGGCGCCTGCTCGCGCGCATCCATCGCTACACGCTGAACCGTCTGCGCGCGGAGATCGAGCCGGTCAGTCCGGCCGACTTCATGCGCTTCCTCTTCGCCTGGCAGCACGTCACCCCTTCCTCGCGCCTCACCGGCGTCGAAGGGCTGCAGGCCGTCGTCGAGCAGCTCGACGGCTTCGAGATCGCGGCCGGCGCGTGGGAGCGCGCGGTGCTGCCGGCGCGCATCGAGCGCTACGAGCCGTCGCTGCTGGACATGCTCTGCCTGACCGGCGAAGTCGGCTGGGCGCGGCTCTCCCCCGCGGCCACGAGCGTGGTCAGCGCGACGCCGATCGCGCTCTACGTCCGCGAGCATGCCGATGCCTGGCAGTCGCTCCGCGGCGAATCCGAGATCGTGCTCAGCGAGCGCGCCCAGGCCGTCCTCGACACGCTCCGCGCGCGCGGCGCCTGCTTCGCCCGCGACCTCGGCAACGACGCCGAGGCGCTCGCGGAGCTCGTCTCCGCGGGACTCATCGCATCCGACGGCTTCGCCGGGCTGCGCACGCTGCTCGATGCGGGGCGGGCTTCGGCCCGGCCGTCGTTCGCGGGACGCTGGTCGCTGGGCGGGCTGAAGCCGGCCCCACATTATGACGAGGTGGTCGAGTTGCAGGCGCTCACGCTCCTGCGCCGCTACGGCATCGTCTTCCGCCGCGTGCTCACGCGCGAGCCGAACGCCGCGCCGTGGCGCGACCTGGCCCGCGTCTACCGCCGGCTCGAGGCGCGCGGCGAGATCCGCGGCGGCCGCTTC
This sequence comes from Thermoanaerobaculia bacterium, assembly GCA_036375135.1. Lineage (GTDB taxonomy): Bacteria > Acidobacteriota > Thermoanaerobaculia > Gp7-AA8 > Gp7-AA8 > QHVT01. The sequence goes on from DASUSL010000156.1 coordinate 8,935, forward strand.
GTCAACGGCATGAGCGGCGAGCAGTTCGCGCTGCCCGACGCCGTCGAGCGCATGCGCGAGATCCGCCGCGGCACCGCCGACGGCACGCTCCTGGTCATCTCCGCCGCCGATCCGCTGAACCTGACCGGCATCATCACGCCGGGGGAGCGCATCCGCGCCGCGCACGGCACGCGCATCGCCTGGCGCGACGGCGTGGCGGTCTCGGTGATGGAAGGGGACTACGTCCGCCCGCTGATCGACCTCGGCGGCGACGACGCGATGAGCGTCGCCGCGGCGCTGGCCGGACGGCGCGTGGCCGCGGGCAGCGGCTTCGTCGGACGCACGGCGTAAGCACGCGGTAAGCGTGGCGGTTCATGTTGAGTGAGCCATGTCCGCCACGATCTTCGCCCTCCCCGATCCCGACCGCACCGTGATCATCGAGTCCGTGCCCTTCCAGACGGAGGACGTGATCGAGGCGCCGTTCCCGGTGGAAGAGGCCGCGCCCGACGCGTCGGTGGCGCGTCTGGAGCAGAAGCTCGATCAGGCGCTGCGCATGCTGGCCGTCATGCAGCAGCGCATCGACTCCCTCGACGCCACCCTCATGCGCGTCCTGATGCGCTAGTCTAGGAGTGCGGCGGCGCAGCCACCGCTTTGGTACCGTCTCGCGAGCACCGTACCAAAGCGGCGGCTCTGCCGCCGCACTCCTAAATGCGACTCGCGATCGCCGCCGCATTGCTCTGGCTCCTCGCCGCGCCCGTGCGCCGCGAGCCGGAAGTCATCCCGTGGGCGTGGGAGCGCCGCGAAGATCTCCGCTTCGTCGGCGAGGGGAAACCGGTGGCGTGGTACGCCGGCATCATCACCCTCGACGGCGCGCGCGTGCGCGTCGAGCCGCGCCGCAACCCGCTGCAGCTCGCGCCGAACGCGCATCGCATCGCCGTCATCCGCATCGAGACGCGCAAGCCGACTCTCGATGAACGGCAACTGCACGCCACGCTGAAAGCGATCGGCAAACTGCATCGCAACGCGGAGGAGCTGCAGCTCGACTTCGACGCCACGCGCGGCGAGCGCGCCTTCTACACGCGGCTGCTGCACCGCGTGCACGCGGAGCGCCTCTCCATCACCGCCCTCACCTCCTGGTGCTTCGACGATCGCTGGCTCGGCGATCTCCCCATCGACGAGGCGGTGCCGATGTTCTTCCGCATGGGCGCCGACGAGCGCGTCATCCACGCGCGCCTGAAGCGCGGCGAAGAAATCCCGGAGCCGCGCTGCCGGATGAGCGCCGGCATCTCGCTCGACGAACCGCTGCCGCGCATGCCCGCGGCGCAACGCATCTGGATCTTCAATCCCGCACGCTGGACGGAGGAGACATGGACGCTCGCGCAGCAGCGCGCCCGTTGAAACTGGCCGTCGCCATCTTCCTGCTCGGCGCGGCCGTGGCCACGCCGTGCGCCTTCGACACGGAGCCGCACCTCTTCTTCGAGGCGCGTCCCGACTCGCCGGTCGACCGCTACGTCGACGGCCAGCTCGGCATCCTCCAGCCGACCTACGCGCGCTCGCACCTGGTCATCGCCTTCCGCCACCTCAGCGGCCGTCCTCCGTCGCCCGCCGAGCGCGAAGGCTTCCTCGACCTGCTCCTCCACCGCCTCCCCGACTACCGCGAGCCGCGGGTCTCGCCCGAGGAACAGTGGGAGCGGCTGCGCACCAGCATCCGCGGCGTCGCGTATCAGGAGGCTCCCGACCGCACGCGCCTCATCGACGACGTCGACTTCGTCTGGATCGACAACTGCACCGGCGACGCCTTCACCACCGCGGCCGAGACGCTGAACGCGCGCGTGAAGACGTTCGGCGCGCAGAGCGCCGCCGTCGATGCGTGGCTCGACGCGCAGGAGCTCGTCTTCAGCAACTGCGACGAGGGCGATGCGAAGGTGCCCGATGCCGAGGAGTCGCTGCCGGAGATCATCCGCGCCGATCGCCGCTACCAGCAGGCCGCGGCCGACTTCTACGCGATGCGCTACGACGAGGCGCACGACCGCTTCCACACCCTCGCCAACGATCCGAAGTCTCCCTATCGCCCGCTGTCGATGCTGCTCGCCGCGCGCACGCTCATCCGCATGACGACCGTCGCCGGCCAGGACCATCTCGAGCAGGCGCAGGAAGAGCTGCGCGAGATCCTCGCCGACCGGAGCCTGGCGCCGTATCACGAGTCGGCGTGGGGCCTGCTCGCCTACACCGTGGCCCGCCGCGCGCCGCAGCAGCGCTTCGACGACGCCGCGCGCGGCCTCCTGGCCGGCCAGCCGACCGCGCGCCGCGCGCGCACGGACCTCGGCGACTACACGTTGCTGTGGGAGCGCGAGGGCGTCACGCCCGGCAACGACGAGCTTACCGACTGGATCCGCACCTTCCAGGCGGGCGACGCGACGCACGCCCTCGAGCGGTGGAACGCCACGAGGAAGATGCCGTGGCTCGTGGCCGCGCTGACGCACACCAAATACGGCGACGCCGCCGCGGCGAAGCTGCTCCAGGACTCCGACGGCGTCGCGCCGAGCTCGCCCGCGTACGCGTCCGTCACCTATCACCGGGTGCGGCTGCTGAGCGACGCCGAGACGGCGCACGCGGAGCTCGACCGCGTGCTGGCCGGCGATCTCCCCATCTCCGCGCGCAATCAGTTCTTCGAGCAGCGGCGCTTCATCGCGCGCTCGCTGCAGGAGTACCTCCGCCACACGCCCGTCACGATCGTCGGCGAAGGACAGGATCCGGTGTCGGGAGAGAGCGTCGAGAACGTGCTGCCGCCCGACGCGGCGGTGGTGATCAACTACTGGATGCCGGTGGAGATGATGGCCGCGGCGGCGAAGGACGAGTCGCTGCCCGAGCGGCTGCGCTCGCAGATCGGCGGCGCCGCGGAGCTGCGCGCGGAGCTGCTGCGCAAGCCCGATTTCGATCTCGCGTACGACTCGGCGCAGCAGACGCACTACCGCCCGGTCGTCCGCCCGTTCGACCGGCAGACCGAACGGGTCCACTGGTGGTGCGGCTTTTCCCGGTACGCCAACGAAGACGGCGCGGCTCCGCCGCGCCCGCCGTTCCTCCCCGGCAACGAGGCGGAGATCGAGAAGCTGGACGCCCTCGGCAGCGGCGCGTCCTGGATCCTCCGCACCACGCTGGCCCGCGCGAAGTCGCATCCGGACGACCCGCGCGTCCCCGAGGCGCTGGCGCTGGCCATCGAGGAAACGCGCTGGGCGTGCGGCGACGAGGACACCGACGCCCTCGCCGAAAAAGCGTTCGGCGTGCTCAAACGCCGCTACGCGAAGACGAAGTGGGCGAAGCAGACGAAGTACTGGTACCGCTCCGGCGGCGGATGACCGGCTGAGTGCTGGGTGCTGGGGGCTGAGTGCTGGGGGCTGAGTGCTGAGTGCTGGGTGCTGGGTGCTGAGTGCTGAGCGGGGCGGGCGGGACTCAGCACTCAGCACTCAGCACTCAGCACTCAGCGCTTCGTCAGTACTTCAGCGAGAGCACGCGCATCTCCGTGAACGGCCCGTACGTGACGATGTAGAGGTTGTCGTACTCCGACTCCGGGATGTCCTTCGCCTCGGCGAAGCCGAGCGCGCGCAGCACGTCGCGCGTCGTGTTCGAGTGTCCGACCACGACGAACGTGCCG